>JACQVB010000169.1 GCA_016209985.1 Gemmatimonadota bacterium
CAGTGAAGGAGCTTACACAGCCGCGGCCCGTTTCTCCTGCCACCGCCGGCCCAGCATAGGATCTAACGGTGATACACCCCGCCCCCGCAAGTTTCTCGCCAACGGTTCTGTGCGGCGCAGTCGCAACAGGACACACCTTGGTGCCCCGCCCGCGTGCGATTGACACCCCGAGCGTTGGAATGGTACTACTCGGCAGACCTTCAGGAGTTACCATGGCCGACGAAATGGGAAGCTTTCGGGTCGATATCGAGATCGAGAATCCCGCACGCCTTGGAGAGAGGCGAGAGCTTCGGAGCGTACTGGTGGACACTGGGGCCGAACTGTCGTGGTTCCCTACCAGCCTCCTCGAGTCTTTGGGAATCGAGCGGCGGAAGCTGAGTCGCTTCCGTCAGGCGAGCGGCACCGTCCTGGAGCGGTGGACCGGTTGGGCAGTGGTCCATCTTGCGGGAACTCATACCGTGGATGAAGCCGTGTTCTGTGAGCCAGGTGATCTCATCCTCCTCGGCTCACGGTCACTCGAAGGGCTGAATCTCACGATCGACCCGGTCAACAGGCGCCTGGTCGACGCCGGGCCGGCGCCCGCCGCTGCCCTCGGTTAGCGGTCCCGGTCGCTCCGGACTGCGAGCGCCTGAAGGGTGGCCCGCGCCCGTTCCGCGTCCTTTCGGGCCCGTTTGGAATCCCGGTCTCCGGCGCGAGTAAAGGCAGCCTCGTGCCGCAGCCAGCGGTCGGCCTCGCGGTAGAACTCTCTTGACGGCCGCCCGTGAATCTCATATTCGCGGTCGGTGCTGTGGCCCCATTCCTTAGTCGCGACGACCCGGTCGCCGAGATGGTCGAAGAACGGCGTATCCTTGATGGGATAGGCGACGGTGGTGAGAAACACATCCGGATCCGCGCGTTTCACCATGTCGATCGTGGCCTCGATATCGTCGACGGTCTCGCCGTCATAGCCCCACATGAGAAACATCCCCACCTGAATGCCGTAGCGCTTTGCCGTGCGTACAACATAGAGCACTTGCTCGACCGTCACGCCGCGCTCCATGGCGTCCAGAATGCGCTGGCTCCCGCTCTCGGCGCCGATCCAGATCCGCCAGCAGCCCATCTCCCCGAGTGTTTCCAGCACCTCTTCCTTCAGCATGCGGTCCGCCCGGGAGATGGTCTCGAACGGTATGTGCAGGTCCCGACGCTTGAGCTCGTCGGCGTAGTCGTAGAGCCAGCGATGGTGGATGGTGAATACGTCGTCGGCGTACCAGGCCGCGTCCGGTCGATAGCGCTCGACCAGAAACTGGAGCTCGTCGGCAACGTCCACTACGCTGCGCCGGCGATGGGAATAGCCGAAGACGGCGTGCGAGCACCAGCGGCACCGGTACGGGCAACCGCGCGCGGTGATGAGGTTCACGCTGCCCACGTCGTGATGGGCGCGCCAGACATCTACGTAGCGCTGGACGTCGATGAGCTCGCGGTCGGGCCAGGGAAGCGAGTCGAGATCGTTGATCTGCGTCCGATCGGGGTTGGTCACCACCTGTCCCGATTCGTCTACGAACGCCGCGCCAGCAATACCGTGGAGGCGATGTTTACCCGCTTTGGCCAGCGCCGGAAGGAGCTCGACCATGGTCTCCTCACCCTCGCCGAACACGACGACGTCAGCGCCCCGAGCGAGGTACTCGGCCGGATAGTTGGCCGATTCGGGCCCGCCGGCCACGATGGTCCACCCCTGCACCTTGGCGCGTTCGATGATGCGCAGCACCGATGCGCGGGTGATGAGGTTGGTATAGATACCGAGCACGTTCGCCGGCGGCGCGGCCAGCCTGGCTTCCAGAGCCTCGTGGCTGCCGAAGGTGGAATCGAAAACCTCGACACTCACTCCCGCGCGCCGAAGAAATGCTGCGACATACAGAAGCCCGAGCGGAGGGTAGGGCTTCATGATCTCGCGTTCCTTCGGGTCGTCCTGAAGGAAATAGCCGTGGGTGAGAAGGATGTCTGCCATCGCGATGCCCGTCAGGCGACGACTGCCTCCCAGATATCGAAACGCGAAGGAGGTCGCCGGCCCCGAATCCAGGACGAGAAGGAGCGCAACTCATACCACAGGGGATACCAGACGCGATGCCGGCGCCATTCGAGCGCCAGCGACGTCGACGCGCGCGCCAGGCGGTCGCGGGTCAGGTATTCGATGGCCTTGAGCCCGAGCAATGCGCCGGCCTGGGCGCCGAGGGCCCGGGCCATTCGCTGGCGCTTCTCGGCCACCATGCGCTCGCCGTCCACTGCTTGCCGGTAAAACGGCGAGTCTAGAATCACCACCCGGCCACCCGACCTCACTACCCGCACGGCTTCGCCCAGCGTTCGCTCGAGATCTTCCGTGTAATGAAGGGCGGCGTTGAAAACGGCGATGTCGAATTGACCGTCCTTGATCGGAATCTGCTCGAACGATGCCGCGAGCCGGGGAAACCTTCTGGACCGGTGCTGCTGATACGCCGCGGCGGCCCCGAGCCCGTCCACTTGGTCGCGCCGCCAATCGAGCGCCAGGGCCTGATGCCCTTCGTGGGTGAGCCGGTAACAGAGCCATCCATTGCCCGCTCCCAAATCCAGAACCGACAGCGCCCGCGGGGAGACTTCGCGCGCCCGCGCCGCGACCACGGCGTCCATGAAACGGGAGTAGGTGCGGGCCCGCACCGCCCATTCCCGCGCCAGGGGACCGGACCCGAGGAAAGGGAGCGCGAGTAGTTCGGCCGGTCCTCCGCTCCCGCGTCCTTCCGACGCGCGGTGCTCGGCATAGGCAGCGCGGAAGCGCGCCGTGATGGTCATGAGGTGAAAGGGTATCCTTTCCCTGCCCGGCGCGGTAGGCGGTAGAATGTGGGAGCGGATGGGCTAAATTGGTGTCTCGCGATGCCCGCCGCCGTCTTCGACCAATTCGCTCACGACTATGACGAGCATTTCGGCGGAATACTGGGCCGTGTCTTCCGGCGGGCCGTGTGGCGGTGGCTCGACGCGGCGTTTCAGCCCGGCGAGCACGTCCTTGAGCTCTCCTGCGGGACTGGCGAAGATGCCCTGCATCTGGCCGAGCGCGGGGTGCGGGTCCTGGCGACCGACGCCTCGGCGGGCATGCTCGAGGTGGCCAGGAAGAAGATCCTGGCGGAGGGCGGCGGGGAGCGGATCCAGCTCCGCCGGCTCTACATCGAGGATCTGGCGGCATTGAAAGCCGAGTTCCCGGAAGGCTTTAGCGGGGCGTTCTCGAATTTCGGGGGGCTCAACTTCGTCGCCGATCTCGACGCGACGGCCCGTTCGCTGGCCGGGCTGATCAAGCCCGGAGGCCGCCTGGTACTCTGTGTGGTCGGCCCGAGCGTGCCTTGGGAATGGGTGTGGTTTCTGGCGCACGGGCAGCCATTCAAGACGTTTCGGCGATGGCAGCCCGGAGGTGCCACCTGGCGCGGGGTAAAGGTCTACTATCCGACCATCCGGCGCACCCGCCGGGCCTTTGGGCCCGCGTTTCGGACGGTGCGGGTGGGAGGGTTAGGGGTGCTCTTGCCGCCGCCCTATACCGAATCGTGGGCGCGACGCCATGCTCGCCTGATCGCAATGCTCGATCGCTGGGAGCGCCGCATCGAAAGCTGGCCGTTCGTGCCGTCGCTGGGCGATCACTACATCCTGGAGCTGCTGCGGACATGAAGCCGAAGGTCGTGCTCTACAATCCGGTGGCCGAGTTTTACACGATGCCGCTGGCCCTGCTCGCGATCGGGTCTCATCTGGACCGCGAGCGCTATCAGCCGGTGATCGTCGATGGACGGCTGAAGCACGATCCCGCGAGCACGCTGGTGAGCGCAGTGGAAGGAGCGGTGTGTCTCGGGATCACGGTTCTGACCGGCGCGCCGATCCGGGATGCGATCCGAATCTCCCGCATCGTGAAGGCCGCCCGGCCCGATCTTCCCATCGTCTGGGGTGGGTGGCATCCGTCCATGTTCGGTGACGAGTGCTTGGACGAGGCGAGCGTGGACGTCACGGTTCAGGGCCAGGGCGAAGTGACCTTCGCCGAGATCGTCGACCGCCTCTCCCGCGGCGAGTCGCTGGAGGGCTGCCGGGGCTGCACCTACCGCCGGCCTGCCGGCCCGCCGGCCCGCCAGCCCGCCCGCCCACTGGAGGACATCAACACCTTTCGCCCGCACGACTACTCGTTGCTCAAGGTCGAGCACTACTACGACCTCAAGGGCAAGTACCAGCTCGACTACACCGCGTCCCAGGGATGCCGGTTCCGGTGCTCCTTCTGCGCCGACCCGTTCGTATTCGAGCGGCGCTGGGTGGGCCTGGCACCCGAACGGATCGGTGAGGAGATCGAGACGCTGTGGCGCCGGTACCGCTTCACGGATGTCAATTTCCAGGACGAAACGTTTTTCACATCCGCTCCACGAGTGCAGGCGATTGCGGAAGAGTTCATCCGGCGACGGCTGCCGATTACCTGGGCTGCCACCATGCGGGCCGATCAGTGTGCCCGGTTGGACGACGCAGTGCTGGAGACCTGCCGGCGATCGGGTCTCCGGCGGGTCCTGGTGGGGGTCGAATCGGGCTCGCCCGAAATGCTGAAGCGAATCCAGAAGGACATCACCATCGAGCAGGTACTGGAGACTGCCGCGCGCTGTCTGGCGCACGGAATCAGGGTGCGCTTTCCGTTCATCGTGGGCTTCCCCGAGGAGGACGAACAGAGCGTCAGCGACACCCTCAACCTCGCCAAGCGGCTGCGGGCGATGAGTCCCGATTTCGAAGCCGTCATTTTCTATTTCAAGCCCTATCCCGGCTCGGCCATTACCCAGGAAGCCGTAGCGCGCGGGCACCGGCTCCCCCGGTCCCTGGATGAATGGTCGGATTTCGACTATGTGGGATCAGCCGGGCCCTGGGTGACGGCCGAGAAGTACCGTAAGGTGGAGCGATTCAAGTTCTATCAGGAGCTGGCGTGGGATCGGGTCCCGACGTGGAAGCAGCCGTTTCAGCGCCTGGCGCAGTGGCGGTGCCGGCGCGACGCCTATGGGTTTCCGGTCGAGCGTGTCGCGGGGCGGTGGCTCGCGCCGAGGGCGGGCCTGCCGTGAATGGGGCCACTTCCTCCCGTGGTGCAAAAATGGTAAAGGTTGTAGGGCTAACCGTAAAATCCTTTCGGAGGAGAACATGAAGCGCAGAATTTCGTTCGTCAGCATGGCCATCGCGGCAGCGCTGCTGGGTGGGGCCGGTCGGGTGGCAGCGCAGGCGGTGCCGACCGATGTGATTCCCGGAGTCAAGACCGGCGGCAGCCGCAATATCAAGGTTCTCTCGCACCTCCCGCTGGACTCGATCGAGAAAACCGCGGACATCACGATCGAGCAGGAACTGTCCCGCCCCTACGTGTACACCGCCCACCGGCTCACCCCGTCGGGCGTGGACATCATCAGCATCAAGGACCCCACCAAGCCACAGCTCCTCTGGTCCTGGCGGATCGAGAACGCACAGCTCCACCGGGGTGCCGGCTCCCTGAATCCGATGTATCTGAAGAGCAAGGGTCGCTACTATCTGACCAACGCGTTTCAGTTCCAGCAGGGCGGTCCGGACGTCGACCTTTGCGCCGTGGTCTGGGACGTGACGGGACTGCCGGACACCTCCAAAATCAAGGAGCTGGCCCGGATCCGGATTCCGCAGGCGCCGGGCGGCTGCCACGAGAGCTATTCCTATAAACACTCCAATGGCCAGGCGCTGCTGCTTACCAGCACCATGTCCGCCTACGCCAACATCTACGACATCGACCAGGTGGTGGCCAACGGGCAGAACGGCCATGCCGGACTGGTCGGGCAGGTCCCGATTCCCGACACAGCCAACGGCGGGTCGGTGCGCGCCTACCATGATTTCTATGTCGCCTACGACGAGGCTAATCACCGGGACGTGTTCTACGGCGCCGGTGTGGGCGGTTACTTCATCTATGACGTGACCGACCTCAAGAATCCGAAGCTGCTCACCTCGATCACCGGGGTCGCGGGCGTCCAGCGCGGCCACACCTTCATGGTGGAGCCGACCGGCCGCTACGGGTGGACCGAGACCGAATATCAGTACGCCCCATTGCGCGTTTTTGACTTGAAGCCGGGCCTCGATGGGACGGTGAAAACGATTTCCCGGCCGATAGGTGCCTGGACCGCGGATTGGAAGGATCTCTCGCATAACTTCGAGATTCGCTGGCCGTATGTGTTCGTCTCGGCCTACGAGGATGGGCTTCAGGTCGTGAACATGATGGACCCCGCCAACCCCTACACCGTCGGCTATTACTACACCTGTGACTGTCCGCACATGATGGGGAAGATCGGCGGACAGGGCAGCGTGATGAACGGCGCATGGGGTGTGCAGGTGCGTAACGCCGACGGTCTCATCGTGATTAGCGACCTCATGACCGGCTTCTGGGCGTTCAAGATGGAAGGATTCGACGGCTGGAACGGCCACCAGTGGGGCGTGCCCAATGTGAGCTCGGCCCAGGACTGGGATAACGGACCCGTGCCGCCGCGCAAGCCCGTGAGTTAAAGACAGGGAAGAGGGAAGAGGGAAGGGTAAGGCCTCCACGCGAGCATCTGTTCGCGCGCGGGGCTCTGTGCGCGGCCGGTTTACTCTTCCCGCTTCCTTCTTCCCCATCCTAGTGGTTTTTCGTAGATACGCCGCTGCCTTGCCGCGGTAGATTCCTCGCTGAATGACCAACACGATCGGCGTCCCGGGTAGTGGCGAGCCAGTGACGGGCATCGCCGACGCAGTTGTACGGTCTCTGGAGATCACCACGGTAGCCGAGGACGAGAAGCCGCTTGCACCGCGGTCGGTGGTGCCGGGCGAAAAGGAATACCGCTGGACCCGCCTTCTGGCGGATGCCGGCGCGCAATTGTCGGCCTCGCTCGATGTCACGGTGAGTCTCGATGCCGTATCGTCGCTGGCCGTCGAGCAAGTCGCCGACTACGCCATGGTCCATCTCAAGGTGGGCGAGGAGGTCCGCACGGTCGCCGTCCACCATGCGGGTGGGCAGGAGGAGCTGGTGTGGGACGTGCTGCGTCGCTGCCAGACCGATCCGGAGCCACCCCACGGCTTCCCGCCGGTCATGCGAAGCGGACAGCCCGAGCTCCTCTCCGAAATTGACGACGAGGTCCTCTCCTCCTGCGCGGTCGATGACGAGCATCTCGAAATGCTCAAGGCGCTCGAGCTGCGCAGCATGATCTGCGTACCGATGACACTGCGAAATGAGGTCGTGGGAGCGCTCACCCTGGCGGCCGCCGATCCTGGCCGGGTCTACGACGCCGAGGACCTGGCACTCGCTACCGAGCTGGCGCGGCGTTGTGCCGCGGCCATCGACAACGCCCGCCTCTATGAGGAAGCCAAGGAAGCGATCGCGGCGCGTGACGAGTTCCTGTCCGTCGCGGCGCACGAGCTGCGCACCCCGCTCGCCGCATTGCTCCTGACCATCCACGGCGTGGAGCGGGCAGCCCAGCGGCTGGACGACGAACAGCTCCGGAAACGAGTGGCACGACTCCCGCGGCAGCTGGAGACCCTCGCCCAGCTGGTCGAGCGACTGCTCGACGTGTCCCGGATCCGCGCCGGACGGGTGGGCATCGGTACGCGGGAGATGGACCTCGCTCTGCTCATCCGCGACGTGGCCGAGCGGTTTCGCGCGGCTGCCGCCCAGGTGGATTCTTCCATCGATGTGCAGACACCCGAAGGGGAAGTGCTGGGCGTCTGGGACCATCCCCGCCTCGACGAGGTCCTCACCAACCTGCTGGGAAACGCGATCAAGTTCGCTCCGGGCTCGCCGATTGAAATTCGGCTGAGCGCCGACGAAACGGATGTGTGCTTTTCCGTCCGCGACCACGGCATCGGTATCCCGCCCGAGAAGCTGCCCTTCGTGTTCGACCGCTTCGAGCG
>JACQVB010000166.1 GCA_016209985.1 Gemmatimonadota bacterium
GAAAGGCCTAGAAGTTGCCCCGAATGGCCCCGCTTGGACAACGCGGCGGACAGGGATCGTTGGTGCTAGCCGTGGTGGTGTGCACGTTGGCATAGGCGCGATGGCCTTCCAACGCGGAGCGCAGGTTATCGAACGTGCTCACTGCCCCGGTCCCAGTCGGACCAGCCGCGGTGATCGTTACCTGGTTGAACGACGACTTCGCCAGGGTCCCATTGACCGGAGTGGCGGCATCGGTCGTCGGACCATCGAACAGGTAGACTGAAATCGGCAGCGTGGCGCCGGCCGCCGCGGTGCTCGTGCTGGCATGGATATGGGCGCCGCTGATGCCCGTCAGGCCGTTGACCGTCAGCGTGTACTTCGCGACCGACGCGTCCATCACGACCTGGGCCGTGCCGGTCGCGCTGGTGGTCACCGGCGGAACCTCGTTTGCACCGGCGAGCTGGGTAGTGAACGTCGCTTCCGAGACCCCGGTGCTGCAGCCCATGGCTGCGAGCGCCAAGATCGACATACCAGCGAACAACGTAGCAGATTTCCGCATGATTCCTCCTGGTCGGAATGATGGGTTGACCGAAGCGAGTCGGTGCACTCGGGCGCTAGGGACGCCGCTTCCAATTTTTTTTCTACCGGAATCCCCTCGACGGCGACCCACCAAATCCTGCCCGGGTCAGCAAAGGCTCTGAGCCAGCGGACGTCTGCCAGTACGGCGTCGGGTTACGGGGAGACCGCGCGAGGCAATAGAGTGTACGCAGAAGGTTCAATCGTCAAGAGGTCCGAGCGATCCTGTTTCATGGTGTAGTCCCGAGGCCGACATTCAAGCGAACATTAGGAAATTCCGCGAGCCCTTGCGCCCCGACAGAGCTTCCTGTATAAGACTATGCAATCGTTAAGCTTAGGAGCGTGCAACCGAGAATGATTGTCGCTACATTTTGGAGTCACGATTCACGCCCGTGTTTGTAGATTTTTTTAGAGAATTGCCTGCCCATTTTAGGGGCCCGCCTTCTTGGAGATCACATGGACCACAAATTGACGACGCCCACTCCGGTGAACGAACCGGTCCTTACATACGCGCCAGGCACATCGGCCCGCGCGGTGCTGAGACAGAAACTTTGCGATCTCGCAACTGAACAGCTCGATATCCCGTTGATCATCGGAGGGCAGGAGATTCGCACGGGGAAGACCGCGCGCGCCGTCATGCCGCATAAGCACGGCCAAACCCTCGCCGTGTGGCATAAGGCGGGAAAGGAACAGGTCGAGCGGGCCGTGAAAACGGCACTCGACGCGCGCCGGGACTGGTCATCCTGGCGCTGGGAAGATCGTGCAGCGGTCTTCCTCCGCGCGGCCGAGCGGCTGAGCACGTCGTGGCGGCCGGTGCTCAACGCCGCCACCATGCTGTGCCAGAGCAAGACGGCGCACCAGGCCGAGATCGACAGTGCCTGCGAGCTGATCGACTTCTGGCGCTTCAATGTGCACTTCGCCGAGAAGCTCTATTCCGAGCAGCCGTTCTCCTCGGCCGGCGTGTGGAACCGGATGGATTACCGGCCGCTCGAAGGATTCGTCTACGCGGTGACCCCGTTCAACTTCACTGCCATTGCGGGCAACCTGCCGGCCGCCCCGGCCCTGATGGGCAACACCGTGGTATGGAAGCCCGCCAGCTCCACCGTCTACACTGGCTACCACATCATCCGGCTGCTGGAAGAAGCCGGATTGCCCCCCGGCGTCATCAATTTCGTCCCCGGCGACGCCGCGGCCGTGAGCGAGGTGTGCCTCGGCCACCCCGATCTCGCCGGGATCCACTTCACGGGCTCGACCGCGGTCTTCCAGGAAATGTGGAAGCGGGTCGGTGAAAACATCGCGAGCTACCGGTCCTACCCGCGGCTGGTGGGAGAGACCGGCGGCAAGGATTTCATCATCGCGCACCCGAGCGCCGAGCCGGACGCGCTGGTTACGGCGATCGTCCGGGGGGCCTTCGAGTACCAGGGACAGAAGTGCAGCGCGGCGTCTCGGGTCTACGTTCCCGAGCCGCTCTGGAAAGGAATCAAGGACCGCCTGCTGGAACAGGTCGCGGGACTCACGATGGGTGACGTCTCCGATTTCCGGAATTTCATGGGGGCGGTGATCGATCAGCGCGCCTTCGAGAAGATTTCCGAATACATCGAAGCGGCCAAGCGGTCCAAGGACGCCCGGATCCTGGTTGGCGGCGAGACCGACGGCAGCGAAGGCTACTTCATTCGTCCCACCGTGATTCAGGCCCAGACGCCGGATTTCCTCACCATGTGCGAAGAAATCTTCGGGCCGGTGGTGACGGTGCACGTGTATCCCGAAGCGAAATGGTCGGAGATGCTGGACGTGGTGGACCGGACGTCGCCGTACGCTCTCACCGGCTCGGTGTTTTCGAATGACCGCGGCGCGGTGATCGAGGCGACCGACCGCCTGCGGCATGCTGCCGGAAACTTCTACATCAATGACAAACCGACCGGAGCGGTGGTCGGCCAGCAGCCATTCGGCGGCGCCCGGGCCAGTGGCACCAACGACAAGGCCGGCTCGGTTCTGAATCTGGTCCGGTGGGCATCTCCCCGGTCCATCAAGGAAACGTTCGCGCCGGCCACGGACTATCGCTACCCGTTCATGGCCGAGGAGTGACCGCTAAGCGGTTTCACCGTCCGGGTTCGCCGCCCGCGAACAAGGAAATCTCGGAGTTCGAGAAACTCCGGCGGCGCATTCTGACCGCCCTGGTGGCGCTGGTTGCCGTCATCGCGACCGGAGTGGTGGGGTTCGAGCTCATCGGTGGCGAACAGGCCTCCCTGGTGAATTCGATCTACATGACGGTGATCACGCTGACCACGGTCGGGTTCGGCGAGATCATCGACATGTCCAACCATCCTGGCGGCCGCATCTTCACCATGGTGTTGCTGTTACTGGGCATGGGCATCGTCGCGTACACCATTCCCATGCTGTCGGCGTTGGTGATCGAGGGACAGCTTAACCACCTCTTCGCGAGGCGGCGTATGTTGCGGAAAATCGAATCGATGAAAGACCACTACATCGTCTGCGGTGACACGGTGGACGCTTCCTACGTCGCCGAAGAGCTGGCCCGCTCCGGCCGCGACGTCGTGTTCATCGCCCCCACGGACGAGGCACTGGTAGCAGCGGCGGAACGGCTGGGTGAGCTGCCCGGCATGGTGGGGGACCCGACCGACGACAAGGTGCTGAATGCCGCGGCCGTCGGTCTGGCGCGCGGGGTGGTCGCGGGTATGCATGAAGACAAGGACAACATCCTGGTCGTCCTCACCGCCCGGCGCCTCGCACCCAAAGCGCGAATCATCGCCTCCACCAAGGCGATGGAGACCGAGAGCAAGCTTCGGGTGGCGGGTGCCGATGGGGTGGTCAGTCCCAGCCGGATCGGGGGCATGCGAATCGCCTCCGAGCTGGTCCGGCCGACGGTGGTTCGCTTTCTGGATGAAATGCTGCGCGACCGGCGGGCGGATCTCCGGATCGAGGAAATCGCCATCCCGAGGCAATTGTCTGCCGATCACCGCCAGCTTTCGGATCTCTGGAGCAGCGACGTCTCTGGTGTGGTCTTACTGGCCATTCGCCAGCCCGACGGAGGCGCCTTCGAGTTTCGCCCGCCGGTTTCCACCACGCTCAGGGCGGGAATGACCCTGGTGGTGATGACAGACCGCGATGGAAGGGAGCGGCTGGAAGCGAAGATACGAAAGTGGGAGCCGGAAACCGCAGTGTAAAGCGGTGTAGAGTGAGGAGGGAAGAGTATGAGGCGTTGAGCAGTACTCTTCCCTCTGAACTCTTCACTCTTCACTGCTTCTTGACTGCGAAGTCCGCCACATGCACGTCCAGGTTGTGATTCACCCGGATCCCGACCACGCCGTCGGTATCGATCTTGGATGCGTCGGTTGAATACAGTTCCTGGCCGTTCGCGAGGAAACTGACCTTGCCGCCGGATACGGCGATTGCCAGCGCGTTGGTGTTCTTTCCGTCGGCCCCTTCCTTGTTGATCGCCGCGTTGTCGACCCAGCCCTCGGTCACGTTCGACGGATTCTCTCCCCGCTTGTCCGGTCCGTTGCGTTTCTTGATGATGAATTTCCCGTCGCTCCGCACCAGGAAGTAGGTATAGCGCTGCCCGGCGTCCGCCAGATTGCTGCCGCCGATGATCAGGCCGTAACCCTCCGGGTACTGGTACTTGGATTGGGTGAAGGTCGCCGACGCCTGGTAATTGCCGCTGGCCTTGTCGGCTTCCCTATACAACACCGCCGCCGGTCCGAGGGTGACGTGCCAACCTTCGCCCATCTTGGCGAACTTCACGTTGGTGACCGGAGCGTCACGATCGGTGCGGGCCGACCATCCGGCCGGCAGCTTGCCGCCCCCTTCGACGGCCTTGTCGGCGTCGTCGTGCTGCATGCCGGCCATGCCGCCCTGGGCCAGCAGTGGCGAAGTCACGAAGAGCCCCAGTGTGAGCAAGAGTCGCATAAGCCTTCCTGTGTGGGTTACGAGGGGTGGAGAATTGCGTCGACGGAGCCGGCACGCAAGGCCTGAATCCCTTGCACCTACGCCACCTCCCGGGTGATTGTTCCCTTCGTCCCTGAACTCAGAAGTCTCGAGTTGGAAAACTCCGCGTCCCGCGCATTGAAATTCCGGCAGGCCGCTTTTGTATACCTGCATTTCGGCATTCTGTACGAGGCCGGGGCGTATGCCATGTGGCGCAACGGCCTGATACCCGAGAATTGGGGCCCTCCCTGGATCTGGGTGTTGATCGTTGGCCCCTTCGTGGCGGGGAGCGTATTCGTCGGGTTGCTCCGCTGGCAGAAGCCTTGGTTTGCGGCCCTGATTTGGCTGATCGGAGCGGGCCGGCTCCCTACACTCATCCACGGCGCTTTCGTCACCAGCGATACGGGTGTGCTGGCGCCGAGCTTCTATCTTACGGCTCTCGTGGTCTCCGTCATCAACCTGTGGATGCTCGCCCGAGCGGCATGGGATCTATGACCTTCCGATCGTACCACCAGGTTCCCGGGGCCGACCGCTCCGGCCTGCTCGACCAGGTACTCGCCCAACGCGCCCGGGTCACGGAGCGTCTGGCGCGGGTCCGGCGAGTCGTCGCGGTGATGAGCGGCAAGGGTGGCGTGGGGAAAAGCCATGTCACCGCACTGCTGGCCCGCGGCGCAGCCAACGGGAAAGGTCGCCGCGTGGGCGTGCTGGATGCCGACCTCAAGAGTCCTACCTGCGCCCGCATGCTCGGCGCGCAAGGGCCGGTACGGGTGGGAGAGAACGGCGCCGAGCCGGTGGTCGGCATCGACGGCGTCAGACTCTTCTCCAGCGACCTCTTGTTGGAGGAAGGCAAGCCGCTGGCCTGGAAAGAGCCCGACAGCGAGCGGTTTCTCTGGAGAGGGGCGCTCGAGACCGGGGCCCTCCGCGAATTCCTGAGCGACGTCGCCTGGGGCGATCTCGATCTTCTCCTGATCGACCTGCCGCCCGGCGCGGACCGGCTCGCGGACCTCGCTGCGCTCGTGCCCGGGATCACCGGCACGGTGGCGGTCACCATTCCCAGCGAGGAATCGCGGCGGTCGGTGGAGCGATCCATTCGCACCGCACTGGACGCCAAGATCCCAGTACTTGGCATCGTGGAGAACATGAGCGGCTATGCCTGCGAGCACTGCTACAACGTGGGGCCGCTGTTCGAGGGTAACGCCGGCGAGGCGCTGTCGGAGACCTTCCGAATCCCGCTCCTGGGGAAGCTCCCCTTCGGGCATGAGGGGCATAAGGGGCATGAGATGTATGCCTCTCATGCGTCTGCTGCCTCTCATGCCTCCCTTGTCGACGCATTTCTCGGAGTGCTGTCATGAAGTTTCTCTGCATCGAATGCGACCAGCAGATGCAATTCGAAGAGCGCCAGGTTGGCGATGACACGTTCGGCGCGGCGTTCCGCTGCCCCAAGTGCGGCCGGAGCATCGCCCTCCTTGCCAATCCGATGGAGACGCAGCTGGTGAGCTCGCTGGGCGTCAAGATCGGCGGCCGAACGCTGGAGGAGCAGCCGCTGGAGCTGGTGAGAAGCAACGTCAGGGGACGGGATGATGCATTCGCGGATGAGGAGGGAAGAGGGAAGAGGGA
>JACQVB010000170.1 GCA_016209985.1 Gemmatimonadota bacterium
GGCACGGGTACTGGGCTACTCGGAAGAAGACGATCAGATCTACCTGATCAATCCCAACGGGGTCCTGGTGGGACTCGATTTGGGCACCGGACGATCCCGCAAGGTGGATTCGAGCATTGCTGCGGCCACTGCGGGCCCGACGGGCACACCATTCGTGGTGCATACCGATGGTTCGGTCGCCATGGTCGAACATCGAAATCCTGTAGCCTGGCCCACCGCCAAACTCAGCCAGGCTCCGACCGGTTTAGTAGGGGCCGGACGGGGGATGCTCCTGGTGGAGATGCGGGCCCGTGGCAAACGAGAACTGCTGACCCTCTCGGCCAACCGGCCGACCGTGACACAGGAAATTCCCGAGGGACGGGTGATCGCATCCAGCTGGGGGGATGCGGTGCTGATCACGACCGACTCCGGCCTGGTCACTTTCGCCACGACCAAGGTGCAGCCACCGAACTTCCATGCGCTCCGCACGCGCCCCACTGCCGTCGCCCTGTCGCCGTCCTCTCACCGCATCTACGCAGCCCAGGACCGGCGACTCACGGTGTACGAACGGTTTCGCTGGGATGATGTGGCCCGGCGGGATCTCCCTGGAACCATTGCGGAGATTCGGCCCGACCCCTTCGGCCGCTACCTGCTGCTGCGCCCCGCGGCCGGTGATTCGATCTGGCTGTTCGATGTTTCCACCAATCGCTACGTCGCCACCATAGGTGGAACGTGGAGCGAGGACCTGCCGACCGTCGCGGCCGATGGGAGCATCATCACCCGGCAACGGAGCGACGTGGTTGCGATAGCTGGGGATTCGCTCACCACCCAGGGACGCGTCCGCGGAGCGGCGGGTGACCGCTGGCTCGCGCTGGCGTGGGATCCCCGAAGACCCGCCCTGCAACTCGCGGAACAGGCCGAGGAGGCGACCGAGAACGCCGGCGACATCCTGTATGTCCAGGTGAGCGTCAGCCAAAACGAGGCCTGGGCACAAGACTATGCCCAGGACCTCAAGAAGGCGGGGATGAATGCCAGCGTCCTTCCACCTTCATCCCCGGATGAAGGATACCGCGTCGTGCTCGGCCCCTATCCCGCCCGCGAGGCGGCCGAAGATGCCGGCCGCAGGCTGGGTCGGCCGTTCTGGGTGTTCTCGCGCGGACAGGCCCCCAGCACGCCATGACCGGGCGGACGCTCACCCCCACCGATCTACCAGAGCTCGTCCCCACACTCGTCGCCTCCTCCCACGTCATCGCACTGGTCGCGACCACCTCAGACGATCACTGGGCATCGCAAGCCGGATGGGCCTTTGCGCGGGCCGCCGCCAGCAGCGGACGTCGCGTCCTTTTCGTCGATATCGGAATCGGCCCGGCTCACCTGGATGCCGGAGCGACCGAAATGGCGTCTTTGGGTGTGGAAGCGGCTGGCTCGGCGCGCGTCTCTACCGCCATCTTCGCTGCGGTGGGGCTCGCCGTGGCCCTCGCGTTGGTCTGGTCGCGAAGTTCGGGGATGGACCTATCCCGATCTGATCGGCGTGCCCGACTGGCGACCGCGAGAGTCCCGGACCCACGCACCCAGGAATCGGCCGATTCGCTGTACTACTCGGTGCAAGTCGCGGCTCACAACACGCTGCCCGAGGCCATGGTACAGGCGGAGCAACTGGAGCGGGATGGGCGGGTGGCGATCGTGAGCCCGGCACTCCTTGGGGCCCAGGCAGTATGGTATCGGGTGCTGATCGGTGCGCTGCCCACGGCGCGGGCCGCCGATTCCGTACTCCAGGAACTTTGGCAAGCCCGACTCCTCGAACGGCCCCAGGGCACCATCCTTCGCACGCCGGAGGCCTACCGGATCCGCGCCCGGGGCGCGGACGTGACCGCCCTTCGTGGCCGGGGCATTCCGGCGTACATTGTTCCGGCAGCCGACGGCACGACCCTGGTGTATGCCGGCGCCTTCGACGTGGCGGAGCAGGCGCTGATGATCGACTCGCTGCTTGCCTCCGCCCACCTGACCGGCACACTCGTCAAACGCACGGGGCTCCCACGATGAAATTGACCCGACTCCAGCTGTCGGGATTCAAGTCCTTCGCCGACACCGTCGAGCTGGTGATCGAGGACGGAGTAACCGCGGTGGTGGGGCCCAACGGGTGCGGGAAGTCGAATATCTCCGATGCCGTGCGGTGGGTCCTGGGCGAACAACGCGCGCGGCTGCTTCGCGGGGCGCGCATGGAGGACATCATCTTCCAGGGATCGGCCAAGCGCCGGCCGATCAACATCGCCGACGTATCACTCTATTTCGACAACAGCGAAGGCGCGCTGCCGGTCCCCTACGGAGAAGTCGTGGTGACCCGCCGGCTGTCCCGCAGCGGCCAGAGCGAATACCTCCTCAATCAGCAGCCGGTCAGGTTGCGCGACGTGCAGGACCTGCTGCGCGGGACCGGCATGGGGAGCGATGTCGGTGTGGTGATCGAGGCGCAGGCTATCGAGCGACTCCTGTCGGACCGCACGGAAGAGCGGCGGTCGCTGTTCGAAGAAGCCGCCGGTATCGGTCTCTATCGGGACCGCAAGAGCGGAACCGAGCGGCGATTGGAGCAAACGGCCGAAGACCTGCAGCGATTGCAGGATGTGATCGGCGAGGTGCAGACCCAGGTCCGGAGTCTCGCGCGGCAGCGCGGACGCGCGGAGCGGCACCGCAAGCTCACGGACGAGCGGTTTGCCGTGGTCATGACGCTGGCCCGCCGGGAGCTGGCGGAGTGCGACGAGCGGGAGGTCCGGCTTCGCGAGCACCGCTCGCGGCTCCTCGCCGAGCTGCCCCGGGCCCAGGAGCTGCTGCGTGCGCGGGAGCGGCAGCGCGAGACGCGAGTACAGGAGCGTGCGACGGCCGAGATCCGGCGGACCGAAGCGGAACGCGGGCTGGCGTCCACCAGGGTGGATGTCGAGCGGCTCGAGGGCGATCTCAATCTCTCGGTCGAGCGCCTGGGTAACGCGGTCGCGCGACGCGCCCGGGCGCGGGAGGAGCGCTCGCAGGCGGAGGCCCGCGGCACGCAGGCCGAGCGCGAGCGCGACGCCGCGGCGGCGGAGCGACGCGCTGCAGAAGCGGCGAGACAATCGGTGCAGATCGAGCTGGATCTGCGCTCGGCCAGCGAGGGGGAGGCGCGCGGGCAGCTCACGGCGAAGCGGGAAGAGGTCCGGGAGTTGGAGTCCTCTCTCCGGCGGCTGGCCGAGACGATGACGGCCCTCGACGTGGAGGGCGGAGCCATCGACCGCGAGATCACGCAGCTGCGATCGGTCACCGAACGCGCCGAGCGACGCCGGAACGAGCTGGACGGCGAGCTGCGGGCCGCGCGGGAGGTGGTGGACACCGCCCGCTCGATACTCGCCGATCGAGAGCGCGAGGAGCACGAATCGACCGCGGAACTGGAGCGTTCCCGTCATGCGCTCGCGGCAGCGCGAGAGCACGAGGCGGCCCTGCGTATCGAGCGGCGGGCGGCTGAGGAGCCGCTCGCATCCCTGGTCGCACGGCGCGGGGCGCTGGAAGAGCTGGAGCGGGAGCGGGTGGGTTTGGCGCCCGCCGCCCGGCAGCTGCTCGGCGCCCGGGAGCGGTTCGGTGACGGCATCATCGGTCCGCTCTCGGATTATGTCCGCGTGTCGCAAGGCGGGGCGGAAGTCGTCGAGCGGTTGCTGGGCGAGTGGCTGAATGCCGTCCTGGTCAGCGACGACGCCACCGTCGCGCGAATTCAGCAATGGCATCGCGAAATGCAGCCCGGACCGCTGGTGCTGTTGCCCGTAGCTCCCGGACCCTCCCCTCCCCTGTCCCCCTTCGCTTCGCTCAGGGCAGGCTCGCTCCTTGACGGGAGAGGGGAACCGGCGGGTAGCGAACAGGTTTCGCGACCTGACATGACGTTCCTTCAGCCGGCGGAGGCATGGCTCGAGGCGCTGCTCGGGAATCAGCATCTCCTGACCGGGGGTGGGATTCGTCGGGCCAACGGCGCGGTGTTTCTGGCGGGCACCGAGAGCGCCGCAGGCCCCCTCAGCCGGCGAGCCGAGCTGGACCGGATCACCAGCGATATCGCGGCGGCGGAAGCGCGATTGAACGAGCTGGAGCGACGCACCAGCGAAGCGGTCACGGCACACGCCCAAGCCGAGCACACGCTCTCGGCGGCCGAGATCCATGCCGAACTGGCGCGCAGAGGCCACCGCGAAACCCTGGGTGCGTTCGACGATGCGTTGCGCACCATGCAGCGGCTGGAGCGGGAACGCACCGAGGCGGACGACAATCTCAGTCGCGCGGTGCGCACTCGCGAAGAACGCGCCGCGCGAGCCCAGCGCATTGACGTGGAGCAGGCCGCGATGCGTCGCGAACGGGAAGAGCGGGAAACCGGTCTGGTCACGTTGCGAGCGGCGCTGGCCGATCTGGAGGCGGCACAGGAGGCAGCCCGGGAGCGACGGGTACACTGGCAGGTCGAGGAGGCCCAGGTTTCCGCCCGCGAGCAGGGGGCGCGCGAGCGGGAGCAGCGTGCCGAGCAGATCCTGTCGCAGGCGGAGCAGGACATCCGCGCGTTGGACGAGGAGATGGCGGGCCTGGACCGCGATCTCGCCGAGCTGGAGCGGGCGCGCTCCCAGTGGGCAGATCAGCTCGCCGAGCGCAAAGTCGCCGCGCAGCAGCTCGAGGCCGCCGCGGCGACTGCGAACGCCTCGGTACTCGCGGCGGAGGAGGCATTGAGTGAGACCGAGCGACTGCTGGACGAAGCGCGGGCCGCGCTCCACGCCCAGGGAGAAGAATCGCATGGCCTGGAGCTGCAGGAAGCCGAGGCCGGTGCGCAACGGCGGGTCTTGCTCGAGCGGATCGAGGCCGAATGGCAGAAGCCGGCCACCGAGCTCCTCCGGGCCGCCCCGGACCTCGAAGGCGACCCGGCGCAGCTCCGCGAAGAAGCGGAGCGGCTGGCGCGGGAAATCGAAGCGATCGGGCCGGTCAATCCTTTGGCCGTGGAAGAGCATGCCGAGGAAGTAAAGCGGGCCGAATTTCTCATCAACCAGCGCGACGATCTGGTCGCGGCCCGCAACGCGCTGGAGCAGGCGGTGCGCGAGATCGACCAGACCGCCCGCGGAATGTTCCTGGAGACGTTCAATTCCGTCCGATCCAATTTTCACACCGTCTTCCGGACGCTCTTCGAGGGTGGGGAATGCGACGTCCGGCTGGCGGATGAAAACGATCCTCTGGGAAGCGATATCGAGATCCACGCGGCGCCCCGCGGGAAACGGACCCAACGCATCCACCTGCTCTCCTCGGGAGAGCGCGCGCTGGTGGCCATTTCCCTGCTCTTCTCGATCTATCTCACGAAGCCGAGTCCCTTCTGCGTGCTCGACGAGGTGGATGCACCGCTCGATGATGCCAACGTGATTCGATTCGTCCGTTTGCTGGATGAATTCAAATCCGATACCCAATTCATCGTCATCACCCACAATCCCCGCACCATGCAGGTGGCGGACGCCGTCTATGGCGTTACCATGCAGGAGCCGGGGGTGTCGAGCATCGTGGGCGTCCGGCTGGGCGAAGTAGAAACCGTTTAAGGGTGGATGCTGAAGCTTCGCGGCTGCCTGGCCGTTCTCGTTAGCCTGTCTCTGCCCTTCCGCCTCTTCGGCCAACAGGCTTCGCTTTCTCCTGCTCTCTCCCGGGCCCTCCCGCCTGACACCGTCGTCGCGGTTTGGGTGTTCGCGCGACCCCAATACTCGCTGGCGCAAATCACATCCGTGGTGGCAGGTCTCGGCGGCAGGCTCCGCCGCGAGAGCCGCTGGCTGCATGCCGTCTCGGCCGACCTGAGCGGACCGGCGATCGGGATCGCACGGGGGCGGCCGGAGATTCTCCGCTTGCAGCCGGTCGCCCGGTTCGTCGGGGGTCCGCCCCAGCCGGTGGTTCCCGTCACGGCGCTCGCACCGCCGAGGTACGGCGCGCCGCCGCTCGATTCGGTCTACGGCGCCTCCGCCATGCCCTTCCGCCGGCTCAACTTGTTCCCGTTAGTGCAGGGCGGTCTCCGGGGCGCCGGCGTCCGCATCGCGATGCTGGATACCGGGTTTGAAACCGGAAGATCGATCTTCTCCACCGCGATGGTGATCGGGCAGCGTGATTTCGTGTTCAATGATTCGATCGTGCGGAATCAGGGCAATGATGCCCCGGGTGCGTCCGACCATGGCACGGCGACCTGGTCGTTGCTGGCGGCGAATGCGTCCGGCACGATGGTCGGAATCGCACCTGAGGCGCAATACATTCTTGCCAAGACGGAAGACGTCCGGGGCGAAACCCGCGTCGAGGAGGACAACTACGTGGCCGCCCTCGAGTGGGCCGACTCACTCGGTGCCAAGATCGTCTCCTCGAGCCTCGGATATCTCTGTTTCCCAGAGAACTGTGCCACCGCCACTTTCAGTTATGCAACCGGCCAGTTGAACGGCGATGTCGCGGTCACGACGGTGGCAGCAGATCTCGCCGCGCAACGCGGCATCACCGTCGTCACCGCAATGGGAAACTCGGGACCTGCGCCCCAGTCCCTTTCGACGCCAGCGGACGGCGATTCCGTCATTTCCCTGGGTTCGGTTGATTCACTGGGGAATCTCGCGCCCTCCAGCTCGCGAGGACCCACCGCGGACGGCCGCATTAAGCCCGATCTTACCGCGCCGGGGGTAGCGGTTTTCGTTGCCACGCCGAGTGGCTTCGGCCGCGGTAGCGGAACCTCATTCAGCACGCCGATCGCGGCTGGAGCCGCCGCACTGATGAAACAGGCCCATCTCTCCTTCGGTCCCATCGCAATCCGCGACGCGCTGCGCCTGGCGGGTTCCAATGCCCGTTCGCCCGATTCGAATCGCGGGTGGGGAACACCGGATGTGACCCTGGCGGCAACCTTTCCCGACGGCGTCACGCTGCTCGAGCCGCTGGATTCCATCATCGCCACCAGGACTCCGAGATTCTCGTGGGCCGCTCCCAACGTTCCCGGCTTCGCCCAGCCGGTACGCTACCGGCTGGTGCTTGCCCGAGACACGACGTTCGCCACTCCCTTGGTCGACACCGTGGTAACGGGAACCACCCTGCAGTCCCCGTCACTGGGCCCCGGCACCCGGTTTTTCTTGCGGCTCACCGCGACGGCGCAGGATTCGGCGGTCGTGCGGGTACAGCCTGCCACGCGGTTCGTGATCCGGGGCGACGTCGAGGCATCCCCGCCGATCACACTCCTGTTTCAGAATTTTCCCAATCCGTTCCCCGAGCGGACCACGGGACAGGCGTCGACGTGCATCTGGTTCGATGTCGCCTCTCCCGGTCGGGTGCGGCTCGATATCCTCGATCTGCGCGGGCACGTGGTGAAGAACCTGGTGCCCGGCCGGATTTTCGATTCGGAGCTGCCTGCGGGCCACTACGGGCGCTCCGGCGCCGCCGACACCGGTTGCGACCCCGACTTCAGCTGGAACGGCACGGCCAGCGACGGGTCCGTTGCCCCGCAAGGCGTGTATCTGCTGCGGCTGGAAACTGCCGACGGCACCTTGTTCAAGCGCATCGTCTTTCTGGGACTTCCCTGAATGGAGCTGCGGGTGCTGGGGACCGGCACCGCCGCGCCTTCCGCTCGGCGCACCGCCGCGTCGTACTACGTGGAGGCGGGCCCGGTACGGCTCCTGATGGACTGCGGAGCGGGCACCCTGCACCGGGCGGCGCGGTACGGCGTCCCCTGGCCGGCACTGACGCATGTCGCAATTTCGCATTTTCATCTGGATCATTGGGGTGAGCTGCCCATGTTGTTCTTCTCGTTGAAGCACGGAACGCTGCCGCCACGGCGCGCTCCGCTCCTCCTGATCGGCCCTCGCGGCCTCCAGAGTCGCCTCACGCTCCTCGCCGCCGCCTACGGCGATTGGGTACTGGATGCCGGATTTCCCCTCGAAATCCGCGAAGTCGAGGCCGGTGAGAGCGTGGAGCTCTCCCCGGGCGTGACCCTGGAAACCTGCAAGACACCGCACACCGCCGAGAGCGTCGCGTTCGGGGTGCGCGAGCGCACCGGCCGCCTGATCTACACCGGCGACACGGGAGCAAGCGACGAGCTCGCCCGCTGGGCGCTCGGCTGCGACTTGCTGGTAGCGGAGTGTTCGCTGCCCGATGGGGAAGGGATCGACATACATTTAACCCCGAGCCGCGCCGGTATGCTCGCCCGAAATGCCCGCGCCCGCCGCCTCGTTCTGACGCACTTTTATCCCCAGATCGAAGGAACCGATCCGGCCGCGGCCGCGGCGAAGACGTTCGGGGGCGACGTCGTCGCCGCCAATGACGGCGACCGATTCGTGATAGGAACTGAACGATGCTGATCGTGATGGAGCACGGAGCCACTCAGGACCAAGTGAACCGGGTGGTCCGCACCATCGAGGAGCTCGGTTACCAGGCGCGCCCGATGCCGGGCGCGCAGCGCACCGCGGTGGGACTGGTCGGCAATGACGGCCGGGTGGATTCCTCGCGGCTTTCGGCCCTTCCCGGCGTCAAGGAGATCATCCACGTCACCCAGCCATACAAACAGGTCTCGCGGGAGTGGAAGCAGGAGACGACGCGGGTAACCCTTCCGGGCGGCCTAGTGATCGGCGGAGACGAGGTCGTGGTCATTGCCGGCCCCTGTTCGGTCGAGTCGGAAGTACAGCTGATCACTGCCGCACGGCAGGTGCGGGCCGCGGGCGCGTCGATCCTGCGAGGGGGCGCATTCAAGCCGAGGACTTCGCCCTACGCGTTCCAGGGCCTGGGTCTCAAAGGTCTCGAGCTGCTCGCCAAGGCCCGGGAAGAGACCGGCTTATTGATCGTGACCGAGGCGATGGACATCGAAGGCGTCGATGCGGTAGCCGAGCATGCCGATATCATCCAGATCGGCGCCCGTAACATGCAGAATTTCTCGCTCCTCAAGCATGCCGGCCGCGTGGGGAAGCCGGTCCTGCTCAAGCGCGGCATGGCCGCCACCATTACCGAGCTCCTACTCTCCGCGGAATATCTGCTGGCCGAGGGCAATCACCAAGTCATTCTTTGCGAACGCGGGATCCGGGGCTTCGATCCGGCAACGCGCAACGTGCTCGACCTCACCGCGATTCCCGTGGTCCAATCCCTGTCTCACCTCCCCATCATTGCCGATCCGAGTCATGGAACCGGACGCCGCGACAAGGTTATACCGATGGCACGGGCGGCAGTCGCCAGCGGCGCCGACGGAATCATGGTGGAGGTGCATCCGGAGCCCGACCGGGCGCTCTCCGATGGCGACCAGAGCCTCTATCCCCACCAGTTCACCGAGCTGATGCGACAAGTGGAGATGATTGCCGAAGCGATCGGACGAAAGATTGCGCAGCCACTGATGACACCGATCAGGCAGAAATGAACAGGATATTGGTTGGCCTCGCCGCGCTGGTAGCCTGGGGGAGACCGGCGGCGGGGCAGGACGTCGGCGCGGTCTTAAGCGCGGCGGAGAAGGCCTATCACGCGGCCACCACCTTCCGGGCCGATTTCATCCAGACCATCGAGAACCCCATGCTCGGCGGCCCCGAGCAGTCACGCGGCACGATGTTCCTCAATCCACCCGACCGCTTCGCCATGCGCTTCTCCGACCCCAAGGGGGATCGCATCGTGGCGGACGGCAAGTGGCTCTGGCTATTTACCCCGAGCACGGTGCCGGATCAGGTGATCCGGCAACCCATCCCCAAGGGTGGAACGAACACCCCGAACTTCTTCGCGCAATTCGTGGATCGCCCGCTGGAGCGCTACACCGCGAGTCTGGTCGGCAAGGACACCGTGGGCGGGAGCACGGTGGACGTGGTCAAATTGATACCGCGCTTTCAGGACCAGCCGTTTCGCGAAGCGGTCATCGCGGTAGGCCGCCAGGACGGTTTGCTGCGGAGAGTGGCGCTGGTCGAGGAGTCCGGTCAGCGGAGAACTATCGTCCTGCCGGCCCCGAAGACGGGAGTCCCGATTCCCGATGAAGAATTCCGCTTCCGCGTGCCCAAGGGCGTGAAGGTCGTCACGCCGTAGTCCGCTCCAGGTCCTTGTTCAGCAGCGAGAGAAGCAATCCGATTCCGAAGTGCGCTCTCAAGCGAGCTCGGCGCCGATGGTAAAGCGCTGGTAGCATTTCCCGGTCCTTCAGGACCAAGCCCAGCGCGGGCAAATTCAGCCCGCGATTCGCCGGAGCACGACCGCAGCCCTATCTTAGTGTTCCGTGAGTGACATCCTCGAACGACTTGAGAAAGCCCTGGCCGACCGTTACGCGATCGAGCGCGAGCTCGGCCGCGGCGGCATGGCCACGGTGTATCTCGCCGAGGACCTCAAGCACCA
>JACQVB010000171.1 GCA_016209985.1 Gemmatimonadota bacterium
AGCCTGGACTGTGCGGCAGCAACGGCTTGACTAGGCGGTGCCAGCGGTTGAATGTCGGCGTACAGAGGACCGATGATGGTGTGCGGACTGCGTATCCTCGGCATAAGCCTTGGTAAGGAACGAAATTCAGCTTGGCCGTCAACTATGATACCGATCCTCACGACCTTAGCCCACCTAGTTCGAGTTGGTCGGCCACAGGGGGAATGGCTTCTAGCACTGACCCGCTATCGAGATAGTTGAAGGTGGACAGACGACCTTCCTGCCAAAGCTTAAGAAAACTCTTGTCGAGACTAATGAGTGGTGCCAGATGAGACTCACCGCCTGCCCGCCAAATTACCGATACCTGCTCTGGGCTGACAGCATTCATGACGATCGGCGAGTGAGTGGTGATCAAGATTTGTTTCTTCTTGCTCGCCTGTTTACATGCGTTTAGTACGTGGCGGATAATCCATGGGTGCACTGAATTCTCAGGCTCCTCGATTACCAGAGCGGAATAGCGGGGGTCGAAGATCGCAATGAGGAGTGCGAGCGTTTGGATCGTACCGTCGGAAACTTCGGCAACGCTCCAAGGACGACCCACGCCACGTTCTTCGAAGAAGAGGCCAAGAGTACGGCTGCTGGTATAATCGACTGCAATCTGCTCAAGATCCGGAAGGATCGCGCGCATTGCCTCCATGACCAGCTTCCACTGATCCGGGTTGTCTTTCTTGAGTAGATCGACCACAGCCGGAAGGTTTTGGCCTGAAGAGTCAAGTTCTGGCCTAGGGGTGGGGACGCCAAACTCCCTGGTGTTCGATGGGTTGATTCGAAAGACGCGAATCCTCGAGGCCCCGGTGACGAACGAATGAAGACCGAGCGTGTATCGTCCCACCGATGAGACAAAGAGTTCCGTAGGTGCCAACGTTTGTTTCTTTGACACGAGATACCGAAGATCTGAAAACTCGAGAAACCTCTCAAGCTCTCGATCTATAGTTCGTTCGCCTGAATCAGGGGCTGGGGTGTCGATTTTTATCGAGTTATCCTCGGCCCTCGTTACGGTCGTCATTCGGCGCCACGAGTCCCCGACACGAACGCGGATATCCAATACTTCGCTGGCAACGGAGAACTCGGCTCGGATCGAATAACCGTGGGCTGCGAACGAGAAGCGGTGAGTGAATTGCATGTCGGGAAGTCGCATCCGGTTAGGAAGTGCGACTCGTGCCTCTTCCGACGTAACTTCGATAGCCAATTCCAACGAAATGGAGCCCTTCGATCGCCTCATGCGGCGAAAGGCGATGTTCTCATAGCCTCCCTTCCGCGCCACGGCAACCTCCAGACCGTGCCGATAAATCTCAGATAGAAAATCGAAGGCGTCCGCGAGGTTGCTCTTTCCCGCAGCGTTCGCCCCAACCACTACCGAAAGGTCGTCGGGAACGACACGGATACCACGAAGCGACTTGAAGTTGTTGGCCGCAAAGAGAGTGAGCTTCATGAGTGAGAGAGCTGGGGCTGCTTGCAACGCGGGGCGGGTGAGTATCGCCCTCGAAAGACACCGACCCTAGCGGCCACGCCAAGGAAGCCAAAACCCGCCTTGCGGCGGGCTTGGTCTCGCGTTGGGGCGCCTGAAAACAAGCGGTGCGCAGCGAAATCAATAAGACTGTTCATTGCGACCTCCTGGGGCAGAGTGGAAGAATGCGCTCCTGCCACAAACCGGACAACGTTCAGGCCAACCAAAACAACCACTTCCGGAACATTGCCACGCACCACCTGCACCAGTCGCCTTACCGACGTTCGTCGCCAGCGTTGGCTGGACTTGCTGAGAATATAGCGCGGGAGCGGACGGTACGCAGGACCAGACAGCCCCGTTGTCTGATTAGCAATTGAGCCAAGAGTTCCGTCCGGAAACGGCTCAGCGGCACGCGAATACACTACGCATTGGTACATACGTCAGCTATCCGGGAGAGCCTGTATGTCGGGGCAGCCTATATGTAAGGAAAGCGGGATCCTTCGTCGGGTTCGTCGCCGCGGGCTGCCGCGAGGCGTCCTTCAGGACCGTCACAAGTGCCTCCCTGAGCGCAGTCGAAAGCGCCTCCTACCCCACGGGCTAGAGAACCCTCCCCGGCCGTCGAGTTGGACCTGCGGGAAAATCTTGCCAACATAGACCGGCGACTGAGTCCTGCGTTTTTCGGGTTATGCCCTTCCCGATGAACTCATTACCCTATCGGCGTGGACCGTTTCATCGTTTCGACCGGCCAAATTACCAGCTTGATCCATCTGATTCGCGGCCAGCGGGTCATGCTGGATGCGGATCTCGCGGTCGTATTCGGTGTGAGTACCAAACGCCTCAATCAACAGGTCAAACGCAATTGGAACCGCTTTCCAGAAGACTTTGCTTTCCTGTTGACACCGGAGGAGGTCGCGAACTTGAGGTCACAAATTGCAACCTCAAGTTCAGCCCTTCGTCATGGCGGTCGACGATACTTGCCACATGCGTTCACCGAGCATGGGGCTGTGATGTTGGCGACCGTTCTCAACAGCCCGGTGGCCGTCCAAGCCAGCATCCAGGTCGTCCGCGCTTTTGTTTCGCTCCGCGCGCTCGCCAGTTCCCACGCCGAGCTAGCCCGGAAGATCGACCAGCTCGAGCGCAAATACGACCGGCAATTCAAGGTCGTGTTCGACGCCATTCGGGAGTTGATGCGACCGCTCACCCCCGAGGAGCGCAAGCAGATAGGCTTCCGCGCAACCTCGGGTGGAATGCCGGTTACCTAGTCGAGCGGACGCCGTCCTTCAGGACCGTGCCGAGCTGCCCGGAGCCCGCTGGCCCGAGCGAAGGGGAAGGGGAAGCGAGGGGAAGCCAGCGGCACGCGAGGAGCGAAGGGTCCTCCTCCAGGCTCTGGAGCTCCGTCCCGCCATGCGCGACAGCGACACGCACGTGAACCGCCTTTACGCTTCTCGGCCCGCGAACGGCGCGGTCGGCTCGGGGAAGCGTCCCGCGGAAAAACGATCCATCACCCGGCATCCTTGGCTACTCGTCTGAGGACTGCCGACTTACCGTCACTACCATGACGCGACTGCCCCCCGGCCCTTCGCCAGCCCCTTCCCCTAGCCGGTAAATCGAGGAACGATTCTGCTCGTCCGCAGCCATAAGGTGATGCTCGACGCCCACCTGGCCGAGCTCTATGGTGTTGAAACCGGAGAGCTGAATCGGGCAGTCAAGCGCAACCCCTCCCGCTTCCCAGCGATTTCATGTTCCAGCTCACCGAAGCGGAGGTGCAAAACTTGAGATTCCATTTTGGCATCTCAAGTTTGCTGGTGGCAGCAAACCCGCCGCCCAGGCTATTCTGGACCATGCCCGAACGCCATGTCCTCGTCCCGGTCGAACAGGTCACCGGCACGATTCATGTCATTCGCGGTCAGCGGGTCATGCTGGATGCAGACCTCGCGCAGCTTTATGGTGTAACGACGAAGCGCTAAATGAGCAGGTCAGGAGTTGCCGGCGACGAGCCTGCCCTTCGACGGCACCTGCACCCGCAGGACAGATCTGCGCGGCGCCTCAGCGCCGGAGTTCAGCGTCTGACCTCGTACTCCAACGCCACAATCCCGCTCTTCCGAGATGTCCTCTGTCCCACCAGCTTCAACTCCACCCCACCGGCGGGGGGTGGAAGCAACGGAATGCCGCCGCCGAGCAGTACCGGTACCACGGCGGGTTCGACCGTGTCCACCAGTCCCGCCTCGGCCAGCGAGCGGAACAGCGCGGTCGCGGACGCGATGTACCGCAATCATCGTAGCAAACGATCGCCTACCCGAGCCGGAATGCCGCTCGCCGAGGCCGATGAAGCTGGCGAACGCATTCTGTCGCTATCGGGAGCTAGCCATACCGGTGGGGTGAAGGATCCTAAGCGAACTTGATCAGCGCGATCATCGCTCCGAGTAGGGTAGCCCACGCCGCGAAGATGGTACCGAACATCCATTTCAACAGGTCAGCCTTCACGGCATGGAGGGCGCTGAGAACGCGCGTTTCCGATTGCGCGATCTTCACCTCGAGCTGTGCGCTCCGCTGATCGATCTTTGCATCGAGCTCCGCGGCCCGTCGATCGATCGTGGCATGAAGCTCCTCACGAAGTCGGTCGATCTTGGCATGAAGCTCCGCACCTAGCCGGTCGACCCTGGCATCCAACTGGGCGGCGCGCTGCTCCAGCTTCGCGTCAAAACGCGCGAAGCCAACCTCGTTCAGGTCCCGCCAGTCAGCCCGGTAGGTTGCGTCCACTTGGTTGAACCACTCCACCAGCTCGTTAGCGACGTCATCGCCGAGGACCTCATAGAACTTCCTGGACAGCTTGGCAGTGACCGGCACCGCGATCCCCTGAAACAGGTCACCGCTAGCGTAACATACCCCACTCGGCGCCGAGTAACCATTTCGCTGCGGGCACTGGCTGATAACCGCGGACGCAGGCCTCCGGCTTGCGCCATGAGTTGGGCCTACGCGGCCCCCGCCACCACCCTCCTCACCGCCTCCCGATGCGCCTGTGGCTCGATAACCTCGGCCTCCGCGGTGGCGCTGGCCGCTCGCCGATCCAGTTGGGGCCTGCTGCACCATTCTGATCGCGGCAGCCAGTATACCGGCGCCGCCTATCAGCAGCTGCTCGCGGCGCAGAGTCGCTGTCGGTGACGTAGGTCAGGCCGGCCGCCGTCGCGTCCTCCACGGCCTCGTCTCCCCGATCGCGCCGGATTGGTAAGGCAGGAGCTCGACCGGTCACGGGGCGACCCCCACGCCAATGTGCCGTTCGAGTCCTTGCATGACGGACACATTCTGCACCGCGGCGCGACGAACCGCCATGCCAGGGCGTAGCGCCCCCCCGGAAGCTCGGCCCGCGCCCTCAGCCCTCCTGACTGCGGCACACGGCGTATTCCAGCAGCACGATGCCGCTTTTCTGGTAGGTCTTCTGGCCCTTCAATTCGAGCCTGATCCGACCGGCGGGCGGTGGAAGCAGGGGGATACCACCGCCGAGCAGCACCGGCACAATGGCCGGTTCGACCGTGTCCACCAGTCCCGCCTCGGCCAGCGAGCGGAACAGCGCGCCGCCGCCGAAGAGCCAGATGTCTTTCCCTGCTTCCTTCCGCAGCGCCGTCACCGTGCGCTCGGCCTGATCGGCCACAATCGTGACATCCGGATAGTCCGATTGCTTGAGCGTGCGGGAAAAGACCAAGGTCTTCATGCCCGGCAGGGACGCGTTTCCCTGCCGCACCATCGTTTCGAAAGTGTTGCGCCCGACGAGGATGGTATCGAACTGGCTGAAGAGCGCACCGAAGTCGATGTCCGGATCCATGACGATCCAGTCGGCTTCGCCCCGGGGACCCGCGATGTAGCCATCGAGACTCATCGCGACCTGATATCGCACCTTACGCATGGATTCCTCGCGACTCGGGGCGGCTGGGCGGTTGGCCGGTTACCGCACTCCCAATCCCCGTGCCATTGCGGTCGCTGCCAGAACCATCAACAGCACCAAGGCGGCCTGGACGGTACTTACCAACGCCAGCTTCCTCGCGGGTGACGTGTCGATGGTGGCTCCCTTCGCCGAATGCATCCGCCACCGGATGAACGTGATCATCGGCCATACCTCCAGCGCCAGAATGATCAACAGCAACGTCATTTTCCCCATGAACCAGCGGTCGTGCAGGTAATACGACGTTCCCTTTTCCCATCCGCCGAACGCACGAACGGCGCCCGTGCCGATCCAGAGCACGGCAGCGATTCCCCAGGTGGTATCAGCCGTGAAGACCCGGGAGAGTCCTTGCCGGTCGAGTGGTAGCCGGAGGGCACGCGCACGTCCCCAGATCGCGGCAAAGCCGATTCCCAGCGCGATGAGATGCAGGGCCGCCAGTAGCCAGCGAATGAGCATGGTGGCACGAAAATGCGGAAAACGGCCACATCCCGCAACGAAGCGATGCTGGAGAATCTTCCGTTTCCACCTAATGTCGAGGCGCGGCGTCGTCGCCGTCACCCGCCGCGCCAGCCATCCGCGAGATAGGGTACCATCCACGCACGGTTTCGGTTACCGCTCCTTCCTGCGTCCCAGACATGTTGTCGCCGCCGGAGGCACATCTTCGTTGCGATGGCGCGCATTAATACCAGTTACGCCAACGTGCCGGTGGTAGCGGGTGTGGCGAAACTGGTAGCCGCGCTGTGTTCGCAACGCGGTGGGCGAAAGCCCGTCTGGATTCGAATTCCAGCACCCGCACCCCGGATTGACTCGCCGCTTAGGCCGAACGTATAATGGAATTGCGTTGCGAACGAGCGCGTGGGTTTCCGCCACGCCGAGGCCGCGTGTCGAAAGACTCGCGGCCTTTTGTTTGTCGGCCGACATGAAGATCGCGAACGCCTCAGGGCTGGGCCCAGCTCCCTCCCAGCGCCTTGTACAACTGCACCGCTGCCGTGAGCTGCCGTAACTCCGCCTGACTCAGCGCCAGCTCGGCATCGAAGAGACTGCGCTGTACATCCAGGACCTCGAGATAACTCGCCACCCCGGTCTGGTAGCGCAGATCGGCCAGGCTCAAGGCCGCTCGCAACGCCCGCGCCTGCGTCTCGGTGGCCGCGACTTCATCGCGCGAAGCGCGAGCGGCCACCAGCGCATCACCCGCTTCCCGTAACGCCGTCAGCACCGTCCGCTCGTACCGGGCGCGGGCCTGATCCGCCCGGGCGCGCGCCGCCGCCTCCTCGCTCTCCAGCCGCCCACCGGTGAACAGCGGAACGGAGACGCCACCCTGGATCTGATAGACCTCGGCCCCGGAGGAGAAGAGGTTGCCGGTGGTCTGCGCCTGCGTGCCATACGAACCGGTTATCGAGATGGTCGGCAGCCGGGCGGCCTGCGCCGCGCCGACTCGGGCAGTCGCGGCCGCGTATTCCCGCTCCGCCTGCTGTACGTCGGGCCGGCGTTCCAGCAACGTGCTCGGCAAGGAGTCCGGCGGCACCACGGCCCGCGCGGCTTCCGCCACAGAGGCGCCCCGCGGAATCGATACCGGTGCTTCGCCCAGCAGAACATTCAGCGCGTGCTCCTGCAGCGCCCGCTGCCGCTCCACTTGGGCGAGACGCGCCGCGGCCACGGCGATCTGCGCCTCGAACTGTCGCACGTCCAGCTCCGAGATGAGACCCCGCTCGAAGCGCTGCCGGACCAGCTCGAGCGTCTGCCCCCGCGACGCCAGCGTCTGCGTCGCGATGTCGTGCTCCCGATCCAACTCCCGAAGCTGGAGATAGCCGGTAGCCACGTCACTTACCAACGACAGCACCGTGGCGCGCTGGGCGGCCTGTTGGGCGGCGAGGTCGGCGTTGGCGGCCTGCCACCCGCGCCGGATCCGTCCCCAGAAGTCCAGCTCCCACGCGACATCGCCGGTCACCCGGAAGGCGTTGAAACTCGACGGCGGGAAGGAGCCGAAGACCGCCTGGTTCTTGCTCGCCGTCCCGTTGACCACGATCCGCGGGAAGATTCCCGCCCGCGCCACGCCGGCCTGCGCCCGAAACTCGCTGATCCGCGCCTCCGCCACGGCCAGATCGCGGTTCTGTCGCAGAGCGGTCTTCACCAGCGCCACCAGGGTCGTGTCGCGAAGAATGTCGAGCCAGGCCAGATCGGCGATGCCCTGGTCGGTCAGCGAGCGCACCTCGGGCGACTTGGCCGCCGCCGTATCCCCGGCGCGAGCCGCCGCCAGCGAATCGAAAAACGCGCGGCTCGAGTCGGCCCTGCCGGTCGAACCCACCCTGGTCCCGGCGGGCACCACCGGCGCCGGATGGAACCGGGGGCCGACGGCACAGGCGGAGAGGAGGGCCGCGACGATACTGAGAGGGAGGCGCGCCGATGCGCGACCCGCCGACCCGCCGACCCGCCGATCCGCCGACCCGCCGACCCGCCGACCCGCCGACCCGCCCC
>JACQVB010000187.1 GCA_016209985.1 Gemmatimonadota bacterium
CACCGCGTTCCGTACCGCCCCCCGACCGCCCGGCACCGCGTCCGTATGCTCATCCGGTCCTCGTGCGCCACGGGCTCGGACGCCGGCCCGCCGCCGTGAGTTTTCACACGGCCTCAGCGTACACCGGCTGACGGGTTGCGAGCCGAGGAAGACAATCGCAGGTTAAGCACAGGTCTGTCAGGCGTACGCCCCACTCGGAGGGCCACATGCCGCGCTACGAACATGTGTCGGGACTGTTGTTCTCGCTCATCGCACTCGCCCAGTTAAGCCGCGCCCTTCTGCGTTTGCCGGCCCAGGTCGGTGCTTTTACCATACCGGTCTGGTTTTCGTTTCTCGCCTTCGCCGTCACGGCAGGCCTGGCGATATGGGCATTCCGCACCGCAAAGGGCGTCGCCTAGCAATTGCTGAAGCGGGCAAGCGCCTACGGTCCTATTCGCGCTGAACTCGGTCGGACCCGTCATGCATCCCTCGGTCGTGCCATTGGCCGCGATCCTGCGAACCAATACGGAGTTGCTTCTCAACTGCCTTCAGGGCCTGGACGACACCAGGGCCCGGCAGCGGCTCACCCAGTCCACCAACAGCATCGCGTTTCTGGTTGCACACCTGATTCAGTGCCGGCATGCAATTGGTTCTGCCGTCGGGGCACCGCTGCCAGACCCGATGGGCCGCTATCTCGATGCGGCGCGAACGCTGGATGACGTCGCGGTTCTCCCGACCGTGGCCGAGCTCCGGGGTGCCTGGGAGCGCATCTCGGCACACCTGGCGGTCGAGATCGAGCGCCTGGACACGCCGAAACTGCGCTCGCCAGGCCGGCGGGTCCCCGGCGCCGACGGCACCGTGCTGGGCGAAATCGCCTATTTGGTCCAGCACGACTCCTACCACTTGGGCCAGGTCAGCCTGCTGCGGCGGCAGGTGGGATTGCCGCCCATGAGTCTCAGGGTCGAGCCCCGAGAGCCGGGAAGGCTTGGGGCCTGAGCCTAACTGGCGCGATCGGGCGTGTATCTTCGCACACGACTTAAGGTTTTGGGCTTTGGCGCAGCTTGACACGTGGCTACTCAACCGAGGCATTTTCACCCATGCCGCCGTCACGCGAGGTTCACTGATGCCGGTGAACCGGCGATTTGTTTCCATCCTCACGCCCTACCTCGGGGTGCTCGCCGCGGCCGCGGGAGCCGCGTTGCTGGTAGGAGACGTAGTCGCGGCCCGAGCAGCAGGCGCCCCCGCCACCCACCTCACCGCCGATGCGGTGCTGGCCGCGAGCGGCTTCCTCTCCTACCTGCTGGCCAAACGCGGGGCGCGGGAGGCGCCCGCGCTGGCGCTCCTGATCCTGGTCGCCGGCTCGGCGCCCACCCTGCTCTTCACCGGGCGCTGGTGGCTCGGCGGCGCCGTCGGCGCGCTGCTCGCGGCCGTGGCGCCGCACGCGGTCCCTTCCGCTCGCGCGCGGATCTGGATCGGTGCCGCCGTGGCGCTCTCCCTCACTACCCTTGCGGCCGGCGCCGCTATCGCGGCCGCCGTGGCCGGTTTCGTGCTGCTGGTCGGCGCCGCATCGAACGGCCTGGCTGGTGAGCTGCAGGCATCCCGAGCGCGAATCAAACGGGCGGCGATAACCGAGCTGGACCAGGAGCATCAGCGCGCCGCCGAACTGCTGAATCGGCTCCAGGGATACGAAGGGCCCGCACCCGCCCGGCGGCGTTCCTACCTGCGTCTCGCCTTGAGCCGGCGGCTGGGGATGATGACCGCGCTCGCCAACTCCATGGAACGCGAGCTGCAAAGCGCCCTCGATTCCACCTCCACCAGCGCCGACGCCATCGCGGCCGCCGCCAAGCGCGGCATGGAGCACGCCGCTCGTATCGGCGAGCTGGCCACCGGCAGCGAGCGCAGCTCTTCGAGCACCACCACCCTTGCCTCCCTCTGGCCGCGGGTCCGCAGTTACCTCGGCTCGCTGCTGCTGCCGAGTCACCATCTGGAGACGACGATCGCCCCCGAGCTTCCCCCAGTCGTCGGCACCGCCGAAGAATGGACCCAGATTATCACCCTCGTGGCCGAGGACGCGCTCGCCGCCATGCCGGGCGGCGGCATCCTCCGTGTGGATGTGACCCGATCCCCGCGCGATGGCTTTGCCCAGATCATCATCGCCGATACCCGCACCAGGGCCGCCGAAGGGGAGCCCGAATCGAATCGTGAAAGTCTCGATCTGGCTGAAGCCCTGCTCGCGGCGTTGGGCGGGACGCTGCGGCAATCGGCCGGTGGCGACGTGGGCGTGGAGGTCACGATCGAGACGCCATTCTTCCGTCCCGAGCCGGCCGCCCCCGCGCCGCCGGCGATCACCTTCACCGGCCGCGTGCTGCTGGCCGACGACGATGCCGGCGCGCGCCGCACCGTCACTGGGTTGCTCGAGCAACTGGGATTTGCGATCTCCGAGGTGGACAACGGAACTGCGGCCCTCGCCCGGTTTCGCGCGGACCCCAGCGACTTCCGCGCGGCCGTGCTTGACGTCGTCATGCCGGGGATTCCGGTGGGCGACGTCGTCGCGGCCATACGCGAAATCCAGCCTGACCTGCCCGTGATCCTGATCTCGGGATATGACGTGTCCAGCTACGTGGACGGCGTGCTGGCCCTGGGCCGGGTGCGGTACCTGCGGAAGCCGGTGAATCGCCGCGAGCTGGCCGCATCGCTGCAAGATCTCCTTCCGGCGGAAGGAGCGGCTTCAACTTGACGGCTCCCGCTCCCCGGAGGTAAACCTTCGGTCGTGAGCCTTCCTCGCTGGCCTCGCAAGTTCTCCCTGGCACTGGCGCTACTCGCGCTCGCCGCGGCCGGGAATCTGCCGTTGCATGCCCATGCGGACCACACCGCCCAGGTGGCGCATGTCGAGGACGCCCACGGCGGCCACGATGCGGTGCTCATGCAAGACGGCGATCGGCAGCGGACCGAGCCGCCCGCATGGGCGCTCGCCGCGGCCGGTCTCAGCATCGTCGCCGAAGAACCTGATTCACCGGTCCGGGGCCACCAGGCGGAACAGTCGACCCCGTCGCTGCGTCCCCCGATCGCGCAACCTCCTCCCCGAGCCCCTCCCAGCCTCCAGTAGCAACAGACCCCCTTCGCGCCTGCGGCGGGGGAATCTCTCGTTTCCAGATCGAGGACCCGTATCCCTGGAGGGATGCGGGTTGCTGGAGGTTCACAGTGAGGATGAACGCTGTATTTGCCGCGGCAACGACGGCGCTGTCCGTCGTGATCGCGAGCGCCGGCGCGCAGGAACCGATCCGGCGCGTGGCGCTGGAAGAGGCACTCGGCCTTTTCGCGACCAATAACCTGGAGCTTCGGATTGCGCGCGCGAGCGCCGCGGAAACCGCGGGAGGCGCGCGGCAGGCCTCCGCCTACCCCAATCCGACGCTCTCGCTGAGCCACGAAGCCATCGGGAACGGGATCGGGAACTATCGCGAGACCTATCTGAACCTGAGCCAGCGACTCGATTGGCCGTGGGTGGCGGCGGCGCGCGGACAGTCCGCGAATCACCGGCAGTCGGCTGGGCGGGCCCAGGTGACAGCGGACAGCGTTCGCCTCGCCAACGAAATGCGGCGGGTCTTCGTCGAGGGGGCGGCAGCCGAGGAAATGAGCCAGGCGCTCGAGGGCGCGACCCAGATGGTGCGCCGCGCCGAGCAGCAGGCGACGGAGCGAGCCGGCGCCGGCGACGTGTCGGGGTATGAGCTCCGGCGGCTGCGCATCGAGCGGGCCCGGTATGAAAACGAGCTGAGGGTCGCAATCCTGCGAACGCACGCCGCCCGGCTCCGGCTGGCGAATTTGATTCTGCCCGAGGGCGGCGGAGAAATCGCTCCTGCATCGCTGCCGGCCGGGCAGCCACCCGCCCTTGCGCTCGACCCCATCCTCCTCGCGGCCGAGCGGATCCATCCCGAGATCAGCCAGACCCGATTCACCATCGCGGCCTCGCGCGAGGGGCGCCGGGCGGCCGGCGCCGAGCGCTTTCCCTCCCCGATCCTGACCGCCGGCTACAAGCAGCAATCGGACGGGATGCGCGGAGCGTTCCTCAGTGCCGGATTGTCGTTTCCGCTGTTCGACCGGCGCGGCGCCGGTGTCGCCGCCGCGACCGCGCAGCAGCAAAGCGCCGAGGCGCGGGGGGAGCTGGTGGCGCGCAGAGTCGTGGGTGATATCCGAACCGCGTTCGCGGCGTACGCGGCTGCCCGGGCGCGAATCGCCTTCCTCGATGGTGGCAATCTCGCCGCCAGCGATACGCTGCTCGGCATAGCCCGGGTGGCCTACGCCGAGGGGGAGATGACCCTGGTCGAGCTGCTGGACGCCGTCGATGCCTACCGGTTGGCGGGCGCCGCGGTGATCGACGCGCGGGCCAACCTGTGGATTGCGTTTTACGATCTCGAGCGTGCCGCCGGAGTATCGCTCGCCACCCTGGCCGCAACGGAGGGACGATGAGCGCGCGACGTTCGGTCGGCCCAACCCATGTCGGTCTCCTGCTCGCCCTGAGCCTCGGATTCGCCTGCACCCGAAAAGCGGCCGTGCCGGCGGTGGTCGGCGGTGGCGGCTCGGTCACCATCTGGACGGATTCCACCGAGCTGTTCATGGAGCACCCTCCGCTGATCGTCGGAACACCGGACAAGTTTGCGGTGCACCTGACCGACGTGACCGACTTCGCCCCGCTCCGCGGCGGGCACGTGCGCTTCGAGTTCGCTCCCCGCACGGGTGGCGCGCCGATCGTCATCGCGCAGGACACCCCGCGCTCTCCCGGCATCTATGGCCCGGCGCCGACATTCCGGGAAGCAGGCTTGCACGATCTGACGATTCTGATCGAGGCCCCGCAGATCCACGATACCGTCCGGGTGCGCGGACTCACGGTCTACCCCAGCGCGGCCGCGACCCCGCCGCCACCACCGGCGCCGGCCGGCGGAATCCCGTTCCTCAAGGAGCAGCAGTGGAAGACACCCGGCTTCGTCACCGCCTTCGCCGGGCGGGGATCGGTGAACGCTTCGTTCCATGCCAGCGGGAACATCGTTCCGGCCGCCGGCCGATATGCCGAGGTATCGGCTCCCATCGGCGGGCTGGTAGAAACGGGTGGTGTGGCCGAATCGCCTTCCCCCGGCCAGCGGGTGCGGCGGGGGCAACTCCTCGCCGTGCTCACCCCCTCGCTCAGTGACGGCGGAAACGCGTACGCCGAGGCGCGTGCGCGACTGCGGGAAGCGGAGGACGAGTACGCGCGGGCCCAACGGCTGTTCGCGGCGGAGGCGATTCCCCAGCGCCGCCTTCACGACGCGGGCATCCGGCTCCAGGCCGCTCGCGAAGCCCTGTCGGGAATGTCCGGCGGGATGAACGACTCCACCGGGCAGTTCGTGATTCGCGCGCCGATCCCCGGTACCATCGCGAGCCGGGATATCGCACCGGGAAAGCGCGTCGAGGCGGGCGCCACCCTGTTCTCGATCATCGACCCTGCGGTGGTGTGGCTCGAGGTTCACGTGCCGGCCTCCGACGCGCCACGCGTGCGCGCCAGCTCGGGCGCGACCTTCCGCGTGGAACGGCTGGAGCGCGAGTACCGGGCAGGCCGGGTGATCTCGGTGGGAAACATCATCGACTCCGTTTCCCGGACGCTGCCCGTCATTTACGAGGTGCCCAACCCGGATGGCTCGCTCAAGGTCGGCGCCACCGCACGGGTCGCGGTACGGACCGGCGAGCACGCCGAAGGGGTGGTGATTCCGTCGTCGGCGGTGCTCGACGAAGACGGCCGTCCGATCGCCTACGTGCAGGTGCAAGGCGAGCTCTTCGAAAAGCGCCAACTCACGGTGGGCGGCGAAGACAATGGCCGGACGCTGGTGCTGTCCGGCGTCACGGAAGAAGATCGGGTCGTCACCGGTGCCGCCTATCAGGTGCGGTTGGCTTCGCTTTCGTCCGCCGTTCCCGCCCACGGGCATGAGCATTAGATGCTGAACCAGCTCATCGCCTGGTCGCTGAAGAACCGCGTGTTCGTTCTCGCGGCCGCGGGACTACTGCTCGCCGCCGGTACCTGGACCGCGGTGCGGATGCCGGTCGACGTCTTTCCCGACCTGACGGCTCCCACCGTCACCGTGCTCACCGAAGCCCACGGCATGGCGCCCGAAGAAGTCGAAGTCCTCATCGCTTTTCCGATCGAGACCGCCGTCAATGGCGCTACCGGCGTTCGCCGGGTGCGGTCCTCCAATGCGCAGGGCATCTCCGTCGTGTGGGTCGAATTCGACTGGGGCACCGATATTTTCCGCGCCCGGCAGATCGTCTCCGAGAAGCTCCAGACCATCGCGAGCGCATTGCCGGCGAGCATTTCGGCGCCGGTACTGGCGCCGGTCTCTTCCGTGATGGGCGAGATCATGATGATCGGTCTCACCGGCCCGCAATCACCGGAAGAGCTGCGTTCCGTGGCCGACTGGACCATCCGCAGAAGACTGCTGGCGGTGCCCGGCGTCGCCCAGGTCGTTCCGGTCGGCGGTGGCGTGAAACAGTATCAGGTACTGGCCGATCCGGCCCGGATGCGGGCGACCGGCGTCACCCTGGAGCAGGTAGTGGAGGCCGCGAGGGGATCCAACGCGAACGCCTCGGGCGGGGTGTACATGGATCGCGGGCAGGAGTACGTGATCCGGGGCATCGGCCGGGTCCAGTCGCCGGAAGATATCGGCCGGACCGTCGTCACGATCGGGGGGGGCATCCCGGTGCTGCTCTCCCAGGTCGCCGACGTGCGGTTCGGCACCGCCCCGAAGTACGGTGAAGGCTCAGTGAACGCCAAACCCGGCGTGGTGCTTGCGGTCCAGAAGCAGCCAGGCGCCAACACCCTGGAGCTCACCGCCCGGATCGTACGAGAGCTGGAGGAAATCCAGCGCACCCTGCCCCAGGGCATGATCATCCGGTCCGAGCTTTTCCGCCAGGCCGACTTCATCAGTGTGGCGGTCGGAAACGTGCTCAAGGCGTTGCGCGATGGCGCCATCTTCGTGGTCATCATCCTGTTTCTCTTTCTCTGGAACTTCCGCACCACGGCCATCTCGCTGGCCGCCATTCCGCTCTCGCTGGTGATCGCGATCCTCGGCATGAAGCTGCTCGGGATCACGGTGAATACGATGACGCTGGGAGGCATGGCGATCGCCATCGGTGCGCTGGTGGACGACGCGATCATCTACGTCGAAAACGCATTCCGGCGCTTGAAGGAGAACCACCACCGGGGGAGCCCGCTCCCGCCCCTGCGGGTGATCTACGACGCCTCGCGGGAGATCCGGGCAAGCATCGTGAATGCCACGGCCATCATCATCGTGGTGTTCCTGCCGCTCTTCTTCCTGAGTGGCGTCGAGGGCCGGCTGCTCCGCCCGCTCGGCTTCGCATACGTGGTATCGATACTGGCCTCCCTCGTGGTGGCAGTGACGGTGACGCCTGCGCTGTGCGCTTGTCTGCTGCCCAACGCGAAGGCCGTGCTCCAGGAACGAGAGAGCCGTCTGGTGAGCTGGCTCAAGAAGCGCTACGCCTGGACTCTGGAGCGGGGCCTCGCCGCCCCCCAACGGGTGTTGTGGGCCGCAGTGACCGCGCTCGCGCTCGCGGTCGCCGCCGTTCCATTCCTCGGCTCGTCGTTCCTGCCGGAATTCAACGAGGGGGCGCTCACCGTTTCGGTGGTGACCGTTCCCGGCACGTCGATGGCGGAATCCGACGCCATCGGTCGCCGCGTGGAAGAGATCCTGCTGGCGCACCCGTCGGTCCGGAATACCGACCGCCGCCAGGGGCGCGCCGAGCTGGACGAGCACGCCCAGGGCGTCAACGCCGCCGAAATCGACGTCACGCTCAAAGAAGGGATCGACAAGGCCAAGACGTTCGAAGACCTGCGGCGCGAATTCTCGGCCATTCCGGGAACCAACGTCACCATCGGGCAGCCGATCGGTCATCGCATCGATCATATGCTTTCGGGAACCAGAGCCAACATCGCGGTGAAGATTTTCGGGCCGGACCTCTATACGCTGCGCCAAGTCGGTACGCGGGTGCGGGACGTCATGCAGAACGTCCGGGGAGTCGCCGATCTCCAGCTGGAGCAGCAGTCCGACGTCCCCCAGCTCCGCATCCGCGCCGACCGCGCGGCACTGGCTCGCTACGGAATGACCGCGGGCCAGCTCGCCCAGGCCATCGACGTCGCGTTCAATGGCGAGGTGGTCTCCCAGGTGCTGGAAGAAGGGCGCAGCTACGATCTGGTCGTCCGTTTTCCGCCGGAGCTGAGATCGAGCGCCGAGGCGATCGCGGCGGTCGCTTTCGACGCCCCCACCGGCCAGCGGGTTCCGCTGGCGCAGCTTGCCGACGTGCGAGTGGATCGGGGACCGAATACGATCTCCCGCGAGGACGTCCAGCGAAAGATCGTGGTCCAGGCCAACGTGGCGGGGCGGGATCTCGGAAGCACGGTCGCCGATATCCGCCGCGCGGTGGCTCAGCAGGTCACCCTGCCCGCCGGGTATCACGTCGTCTACGGCGGACAGTTCGAGAGTCAGGCGGAAGCAACCCGCACCCTCGCCGCGCTCTCGGTTCTCGCGATTGCGGCCATCTTCCTCATTCTCTACGCCGAGTTCCGCTCGTCGCGTACCGCGGCGCTGGTCATGGCCAACCTCCCGCTGGCCCTGATCGGCGGCATCGCCGCCGTGCTCCTCACCGGCCGGGTGGTGAGCATCGCATCGCTGGTCGGATTCGTCACCTTGTTCGGGATCGCGACCCGCAACGGCATTCTGTTGGTGGCGCACTACCAGCAGCTCCTGGCCGAGGGGGTGCCCTTTCGCGAGGCGATCGTGCGCGGCTCGCTGGAGCGATTGTCCCCGATTCTGATGACCGCACTCACGGCAGGCTTGGCGTTGATCCCCCTCGCGCTCGGCGGAGGAGAGCCGGGAAACGAGCTGCAGACGCCGCTGGCGGTAGTCGTGCTGGGCGGGCTGTTGTCGTCTACCGCCCTGAACATGATCGTGCTGCCCGCGCTGTACTGGCTCTATGCCAAGCCGGACCGGACCTCGGCCGCGGCCGCGGTGGGCACGCCGGAGATATAGACTGCGACACTCCGCAACCGCTTCACCCGTGGTTAACTCTGCTTTCACAATCGTCCGACAACTCTGCGGTGGCCCTCCCCCCTCCACCACCGGAGGTACGATATGGCAAAGGTGCCTGATGCTGTCGCCGAGTTTCTCCGCGGCAAACGGTTTGCCGTGGCCGGCGTGTCCCGCCAATCGACGCAGGCCGCGAATTTCGTGTTCCGGAAGCTCCGAGACTCGGGATACGAGGTCGTCCCGATCAACCCGAATGCGGGTCAGCTGGAGGGAACCCGATGTTTCCCTGACCTCGCGTCGATTCCCGGCGACCTGGACGGCGTCGTCGTGGCAACTCACCCCCGGGCTGCGGCCGGCGTCGTCCGGCAGTGCGGTGAACGGGGCGTGAATAAGGTCTGGTTCCACCGTTCGTTCGGCCAGGGCAGCGTCTCGAGCGCAGCCGTTCGGGAGTGTGAGTCGCGCGGGATCACCGGCATCGTCGGAGGGTGCCCGTTGATGTATTGCGAACCGGTGGACCTCGCGCACCGGTGCATGCGTTGGTGGCTGGGCCCGCGCGAGAGTGCTCACCAGCCAGCAGATCGGAGACTCCTGTGAGACACGCTGCAGGGTTCGCAGCGCTGACTGGCGCGCGAAATGCGGCAGTTGTCACAATCCTCACGCGGTCGGCGAGAAAAAGGGAGAATGGAAGGAAGAGAAGACCGAACGGCGGCGCTCAGAGATCGGTGAACCGGCGGAGCCACAGTGGCGGCACGGCGGTTGCGCTCGTATCATCAGCATAGCATTTGGGTAGCGGTCTCTATGCCAGGAGATTCAATGCGTACGAAAAAATTCGGTCCGCCAATCGTGCCGAGTGCCGTGCTGTTGCTGCTGGCCGCCAGCCCGGCGAGCGCGCAGACGGCCTCCCGGTCATTCCGGTTCGGCATCGACAGCGTAAACAGTCTGGCCTGGTATCAGGTGGACCCTCATACCTCGCTCCTCTGGGCCACGACCTGCCCCGAGGATCCCCACTGGCGTCCGGGCGACAGCCGGAACTCGGGTTGGGACACACGCGGTCTGCCGACACCGAAGACCGGGGCGGCACTGATCTCCGACACCAGCTCGATCCCGCTCTACCGCCGCGACGCCGCCCGCCCGTATTGCCACAAGGCCGTGGACGGCACCATCACGGCGGACGACACGGTGAGCTGGCAGGGGCTGCACGGAACCATCGAAGTTGACCCCACCAAGCTGCGGAGCGGTCTGCCGATGCGCGACCAAACCGCCATCCGCGACATCTTCCAGACCTGGAAGTGGCCCCACATCCGGTTCGATATCGACAGTCTGGGCGACGTCACCCGGGGCGACACCTTGCGCGGCAACATCTACGGCAAGTTCTTCCTCCGCGACGTGGAGTGGCCCATGGCGGCGCCGTTCGTCGCCTGGCGCGAGTCACCAGGGCTCAGGGTCATGGCCCGCCTCAACCTCAATCCGGTCGACCTGGTCGAAGTGTACGGCGTCTCGATCCAGAACATGCGGCTGGCACTGATGCCGGGCGTGTGGCAGAAAATCCATTTCGGAGTGGATGTGGTGCTGAAACCAGAGACGGGAGTACAGCAGAGCGCAAAGTAAAGTTGCAAGAGGGTTGTAAGGGTTTTAAGGGTCATAAGGGTTTGAAGGGTTGAACGTTTGAGGCGCTTGAAACCCTTACATCCCTTATAACCCTTAGATCCCTTATAACCCTTCCATCCCTGCATCGCTTTACATATTCGAGATCATTGCCTTCGCAAACGCGCTCGTCTTGAGCTCTGTGGCGCCCTCCATCAGTCTCGCCAGGTCGTAGGTGACCTTTTTCTGTGACACCGTTTTCTCCAGCGAGCTGATGATCAGGTCCGCGGCCTCATTCCAAGCCATATAGCGAAACATCATTTCGCCTGAGAGAATGAGCGAGCCCGGGTTGACCTTGTCCTGACCGGCATACTTGGGCGCGGTCCCGTGCGTGGCCTCGAAGATCGCATGGCCGGTCTGATAATTGATGTTCGCTCCGGGCGCGATGCCGATCCCGCCGACCTGGGCAGCGAGCGCATCGGAGATGTAGTCGCCGTTCAGGTTCAGGGTCGCGATCACGTCGTATTCCGCCGGGCGGGTGAGGATCTGCTGAAGAAAGGCGTCGGCAATCACGTCCTTGATCACCAGACCGTTGGGGAGCTTGAGCCAGGGCCCGCCGTCCAGCTCGACCGCGCCATAGTCCCGCCGGGCCACTTCATAGCCCCAGTCGCGGAACGCCCCCTCGGTGTACTTCATGATGTTGCCCTTGTGGACCAGCGTCACGCTCTTCCGCTTCTGCGCGATGGCGTAATCGATGGCCGCCGCCATCAGCCGGCTGGTGCCCTCTTCAGAGACCGGCTTGATGCCGATGCCGGCGGTGTTGGGGAAACGGATGGCCCGTACATCCAATTCATTCTGCAGGAACGCAATCAGCTTCTTCGCGCCCTCGGACTGCGCCCGCCACTCGATGCCGGCGTAGATGTCTTCCGTGTTTTCCCGGAAGATGATCATGTCCACCTTCTTCGGGTCCTTGACCGGCGACGGCACGCCGGTGAACCAGCGCACCGGACGGACACACGCATAGAGATCGAGCTTTTGGCGGAGCGCCACGTTGAGCGACCGGAATCCACCGCCGACCGGAGTCGTCAGCGGTCCCTTGATCGCCACGAAGTGACGCTCGATCGCTCGCAGGGTATCGTCGGGCAGCCAGCTCTCCAGCCGGTCCTTGGCCTTCTCACCGGCAAAAACTTCGAACCAGCTGATCCGCCGCTTGCCGCCGTACGCCTTGGCCACGGCGGCGTCGAAGACGGCCTGGGACGCCCGCCAGATGTCGGGACCCGTGCCATCGCCCTCGATGAAAGGAAGGATCGGTTCGGCGGGCACTTCCAGGTGTCCACCGCGAAACGTGATGGCTTCACCGCGGGTAGGAGGCACCAGATGTTCGTAGGGAGTCATCGTTGCACTGGGCATGGACCGGCTCGGCTACATTGTGAAGAAATGATGGGACAGGGACACAAGGCAATATACCGGTGGGGCTCTCCCGTTGGACGGGTGGCAGAGTCCCGGCGTCGGCGGCATGGCACCAGCACGCGCGTCTGAGTTTCCCTCTCCCGAACGAGGCCTCAAGGGAGAGGGGACCCGCGAAGCCGCGCAGACGATCCACGCCGCCTTCGAGGCGTACCGGGAGGAGTTCCGCGCGATCACCCGGCGGGCGCGCTCGCGATTCGAGCGCCGCGAGTGGCACGAGGCGCAGGCCGACGCCCTCGAGCGCCTGACACTCTATCGCGTCCGGATGGACCCGGTGGTCGCGGCACTGCCGCAGGTCCTGGGAAGCGACACGCGCAACCGCGCGGCCTGGCGCGAGATCAGGCGCCGCTACGCCGCGCTGACCGCCGAGCGGCCCGATCCGGAAATCGCCTGGACCTTCTTCAGCTCGATCACCCGGCGGGTGTTCGGCACGGTCGGGGTCGCCGAAGGGGTGGAGTTCGTGGGCGACGATTTCGATCACCTGCCGCCAGCGTCCACGCTCCCGGTGCACACCAACTACCCGTGTGGTGGTCCCCTCGCGCCGGTGATCCGCTGGATGCTGGAGGACCTCGGCTTTGGGCGGCTGTTCCGCGACCCCGGCGGCGATGCCGACCGCGTCGCCGCGGTGATCGGGCAACACCTGAGGTCACACCGGCTCCCGCCGATCCAGGTGTTCGAGATGATCCCGACGGTGTTCTATCGCAACCTGGGCGCCTACCTGGTCGGACGGATCCGGGCCGGAAATGAGCTGATTCCCCTGGTGCTGCCGCTGCTCCATCTCGACGACGGCATCAGAGTAGACGCCGTGCTGCTGACCTCGGACGAGGCCAGCATCGTGTTCGGGTTCACCCGCTCCTACTTCCACGCCGTCTGCGATCACCCCCGGGCGATCGTGCAGTTCCTCCAGTCGATCATGCCGATGAAGCGCATCGACGAGCTCTACACCTCGATCGGATACAACAAGCACGGCAAGAC
>JACQVB010000167.1 GCA_016209985.1 Gemmatimonadota bacterium
CCCCCGAACAGAGCCACGCACCACGTACCACGCACCACGTGCCGCAACCGGGAGCTTACATGGCGACGGGTAACGGTCAGAGTCTGATCAAGCTTGAGGGCGTCAAGAAAGTTTTCTACACCGACGAGGTGGAGACCCACGCGCTCGAAGACGTACACCTCGAGATCAAGACCGGCGACTACGTCGCGATTGCCGGGCCGTCGGGCTGCGGGAAGACGACGCTGCTCTCGATCCTGGGACTCCTCGACACGCCCACCGCGGGGACCTATCAGCTCGCCGGCGAGCCGGTGGCGGCTCTCACGCCGTCCCAGCGCGCGAAGGTTCGCAACCGGCAGATCGGTTTCATCTTCCAGGCCTTCAACCTGATCGGCGATCTTACAGTCTACGAGAACGTGGAGTTGCCGCTCACGTATCGTGGCATGGCTTCGGCCGACCGCAAGAAGCGGGTGATGGACGCGCTGGAGCGGGTCGGTATGGCGCACCGGGTCAAGCACTATCCCTCACAGCTCTCGGGCGGTCAGCAGCAGCGGGTCGCGGTGGCCCGCGCGGTCGGCGGCGACCCGGCCATCCTCCTCGCGGACGAGCCCACCGGAAACCTCGACTCCAAGAACGGCGAAGCGGTGATGGGGCTGCTCAAGGAGCTGCACACCGGCGGCGCCACCATCTGCATGGTGACCCACGATCCGCGCTACGCGGAGCATGCGGACCGCTCGGTGCACCTCTTTGACGGGAGAGTGGTGGAGGAGCAGGAGCACAAGAACTAAAGGTGCCAGGTGTCGGGTGCCAGGTGTCAGGGAACTCAGCCTGAAGCCCTGACACCTGAAACCTGAGACCTGACACCTCTTCACCGGAGTCGCCATGGACGCACTGCTCCAGGATCTGAAGTACGCCCTTCGCACATTGAGACGTAGCCCGGCATTCACCATCGCCGCGGTCGTCACGCTCACCCTCGGCATCGGTGCCACCACCGCAATCTTCAGCGTGGTGAACGGCATTCTTCTCACGCCGCTGCCGTTCGCCGAGCCCGACCGGGTGGTGGTGGTGTGGGAGCACAATCTTCGGCGCAATGTCGACCGCAATGTGGTAGGCATCTTCAATTACCAGTACTGGCTCGAACGGGCGCGCAGCTTCGAGTCGCTCACCTATCTCGACTGGTCCAGTCTCACCTTCACCGGCGACGCACCCGAGAACGTGGCCGGGCGCTCGGTCACGGAGTCCTTCTTCGAGACGGCCGGCGTCAGGCCCGCGCTGGGACGGACCTTCGATCCCGCGGAATACCAAGCCGGCCCGCGCCCCCTGCGGTACGTCACACCCTCCGTGGTGATCCTGAGCGACAACCTCTGGCGCCGGCGGTTCGGCGCGGATCCGCAAATCATCGGCAAGCAGGTAGCGATTGTGGGGGGCAGCGTGCTCATCGCGGGCGTCATGCCCCGCGGGTTCGGGTCGCTGCCCTACCGGGACGATCAGTACTTCGAGCCGTGGCCCGCGAGTCCGCTCGATCGGACGTGGCAAGGGCGGAGCGGCGTCGTGCTTGGACGCCTGAAGGAGGGGGTCACGGTTGCCCAGGCGCACGCAGAGATGGTGACGGTCGCGGCCGGGATGGCGAAGGACTTCCCGGACCACGATACCAACTGGAGTGCCAACGTCATGAGCATGACGGACCAGACGGTGGGAGACTCGCGCCAGGCGCTGCTGGTACTGCTCGGCGCAGTCGGATTCGTCTTGGCTATTGCCTGCGCCAATGTCGGCAATCTCTTTCTGGTGCGCGCGACCTCGCGACAGAAGGAGCTGGCGGTGCGCGCCGCACTCGGTGCATCGCGCTGGCGCTTGGCGCGCCAGCGCCTGGCCGAGAGCCTGCTGATCGCGGGCGTGGCGGGTGCGGCGGGCGCGTTGCTCGCGTCGTGGACCGTGCGCTTGTTGGTCGCGTCCGCGCCCCGGCAGGTGCCGCGCATCACCGAGATCACCGTGGATGGCCGAGTGCTCGCGGTAACCCTGGGCCTCTCGTTGCTCATCGGGCTGGCGTTCGGCGTGTTCGGGGTCGTCGCCCGCACGGCCGACCAGTCCGCCTCCACCCTGCGGAACGAGAGCGGCCGGACGACCTCGGGACGCGCGGCGCTCCATCTCCGCAACGGCCTGGTGGTGGCACAGGTTTCCCTCGCGCTGATCCTCTTGAGCGGCGCGGGACTCATGATCCGGTCGCTCGACCGCCTGATTTCGGTGGATCCCGGTTTCGACGCGCAGGGCGTCTCCACCTTCCGGGTAGAACTTCCCTCGGGCACGTATGGGGTGTTCTACGACCTGGCCCGGACCGCGGAGCTGGCCCGGCGGTCGGTCTTCTACGACCGCTTGCTGGAGCGCGTGCGAGCGATGCCGGGGGTACAGACGGCTGGCCTGGTGGATGCCCTTCCGATGGGAGGCGTGGGCTCGGCGACATCCTGGAGCATCGTGGGACGGCCGACGCCGGCGCCGGGACAGTTCCCGGTGGGCGACATCCGGATCGCCGATGCGAGCTATTTCACTGCGCTCCGTATTCCGCTCAAGCGCGGCCGTTCCTTTTCATCGGCCGACGGACCCACGTCGATGCCCGTCGTGCTCATTAACGAGACGGCCGCCAAGCTACACTGGCGGAACGAAGATCCCGTGGGTCAGCGCCTGAAGATCAACATGTGGGCCCCGGACACAGAGGTAGAGATTGTCGGGGTAGTGGGCGACGTGCGCGCGGCGGCCCTCGATGGTGATGTGCGGCCGATGATCTACTACGCCGCCACCCAGGTACCGCCGCAATCCGCCACCCTGGTGGTGCGCGGCAGTGCCAATCACGCGACCCTGGCCGGGGCCGCGCGCGCGGCGGTGAGAGAGCTGGACCGCGATCTGCCGGTGGGTACGGTGGCCACCATGGAGAGCATCGTGCTCCGATCGGTGGGCAATCGGCGTTTCCCAATGACGCTCCTCAGTGGTTTTGCCATGGTCGCCCTGGTGCTCGCCGCGATCGGGCTCTATGCCGTGCTCTCCTACACGGTCGGGCAGCGGACGCGCGAGATGGGTGTCCGCATGGCCATGGGTGCCGCGCCGGGCAATCTGGTGGGGCTGGTCCTGCGGCAGGGAATGTGGCCGGCCGTCATCGGCATCGGTGCGGGACTGGTCCTCGCCTCGATCCTGGTGAGTGTCCTGCGCTCGCTGCTGTTCGGAGTACAGCCACACGATCCGGTCACAGCCATCGGAGTGTCGGCGCTGCTGGCGGCGGTCGCGCTGGTGGCGTGTTACCTGCCGGCACGGCGGGCGGCGAGGGTGGATCCGGTGGTGGCGTTGAGAACCGAGTAGGTGTCAGGTGTCAGGTGCCAGGGACTATGCCTGAAACCCTGACACCTGGCACCTGGAACCTGACACCTCTTGAGGAGTTTCCATGGATGCACTGCTCCAGGATCTGAAGTACGCCCTCCGCACCTTGCGCCGCAGCCCCGCCTTCACCATCGCCGCGGTGCTCACGCTGGCGCTCGGCATCGGCGCCAACACCGCCATCTTCTCGGTGGTCGACGGCGTTCTGCTGCGCCCGACGCCGTTCGGCGATATCGAGCGGCTGATGATGGTGTGGGAGACCGACCGCAAGAGCTCGACCACGCGCGAGCCGGCTTCGGTGCCCGACTATCTCGACTTCCAGCAGCGCAGCAAGACCTTCCAGCAGCTCGCGGCGTTCGCCGGCACCGAGGTCAGTCTCACTCCGGACGACGGCGACCCGTCGCGACTCGCGGCACTCCAGGTGAGTCACGAGTTCCTGGGCACGGTCGGCCTCGAGCCGATGCTGGGGCGGGGATTCACCAGGGAAGAAGACCTGCCGGGAGGGCCGGCGACGGCCCTCATCAGCGAGGACCTCTGGGCGCAGCTCTACTCGCGCGATCCGTCGGCGGTCGGCCGCACCATCCGGCTCAACGACGTGGCCCGCACCATCGTCGGGGTCCTGCCGGCTGAAGCGGATTTCGGCTCGCTCCAGATTCTCCGTGCCGCGGCGTATTCCCGCGGATTCGCCGACCGTGGTGGCCGGGCGCGGGTGGACGTGTGGCTCCCGTTCCAGGCCGATCCCACCACCTCGCCACGGAGCACGCACCCGATCTTCGTGATCGGGCGCCTCGCTCCGGGGGCAACGCCGTCGGCCGCGCACCAGGAGATGGTCGCGATCACCGCCGACCTGGAGCAGGCGTACCGGCAGGACAACGACGCCCGGGGCGCCAACGTCGAACCGGTCTCCAGGGTGATTTTCGGACCGGTAAAGCCGGCGCTCCTCACCATGCTCGGCGCGGTCGCGCTGGTCTTGCTGGTCGCTTGCGCCAACGTAGCGAACCTGATGCTGGTGCGCGGTGCCGGCCGGCTTCAGGAGGTCACCGTGCGGACCGCCCTCGGCGCGGGATCGAGCCGGCTGGCGCGCCAATTCGTGGTAGAAGGCGCGGTTCTTACCGTCGCCGGGGCCGCCGTCGGTGTCTTTCTCGCCGTCGTCTCGCTCGACGCCCTGCTCGCGCTGGCTCCCGCTTATATCCCGCGGGTCGGGTCCGTGGGTCTCAACATCAATGTGTTGCTGGTCACGCTCGCCGTCTCGGTGGCCGTCGGATTGATATTTGGGTTCTTGCCTACGTTCCAGGCGCGCCGCATGGATCTCCAGGTGGCGCTCAAGGACGAAGGGCGCGGCGCGTCAGCCGGACGGGAACATCGGGGATTCCGCTCCATCCTGGTGGTAACCGAGCTGGCGCTCGCCGTCATGCTGATGGTCGGCGCCGGCCTGCTCATCAAGAGCCTCTGGCGCCTGGAGCAGGTGGACCCCGGCTTCCGCGCGACCGGCGTGATCAAGGCGGAGTACCAGCTGCCCGCCAGCCGCTATCCCAAGAGCTTCGCGGTGTGGCCCAAGTGGCCCGAGACGTTTCGCTTCAACGACGAGATCCAGCGGCGGGTCGCCCTGCTGCCGGGTGTCACCGCCACGGCGGTCGCGTCGAACCATCCGCTCGACGCCGGATTTACCAGCTCCATCGTCGTTGCAGGTCGCGAGGCCGAGGCCGCCGATTGGCCGGAACCTTCCATCCGGCTGGTGGCGCCCAGGTATTTCGAGACGCTTAGGGTTCCGATCGTCGAGGGCCGACCGATCCGGGAGTCCGACGACGCCACCGCGCTGCCGGTCGTCGTGATCAACGAGGCCGCGAGGCGGGTGTTCTTCGCGAAGCAGGATCCCCTGGGGCAGCAGATCGGCCTGTGGGGCGCCGCGCGGACCGTGGTCGGCGTGGTGGGCAATGAGCGCTTTCACGGCCTGGACGCGGAAACCCCTCCAGGCGTCTACCTGCCTGCCAATCAGGTTCCCTCGGCGAGCGGCAATTACACGCTGCTGGTGCGTTCGAGCACCAATGCCGCGGATCTCACCGCATCACTGCGGCGCATCGTCCGCGAGATAGACCCCGCGCTCGCGGTCTTCGGCATCGAGCCGCTCGATCAGACCATTGCCAATTCCGTGGGGCAGCGACGCTTCACCATGCTGGTCCTCGGCGTCTTCGCGGCGATGGCCCTGTTCCTCGCCATCATCGGTGTGCACGGCGTGCTGAGCTATTCGGTCGCCCAGCGGACCCGCGAGATCGGTATCCGGATGGCACTGGGGGCCGATCGCCGGGCGGTTCGCGGCCTGATCCTGAGCCAGGGGGCCAGGTTGGTGGCCGGCGGGCTCGTCTTCGGACTGGTGGGAGCGTCGGTGCTTACCAGACTTCTTTCCAGTCTGCTGTACAGCGTGGGTCCAGGCGATCCGCTCACGTTCCTCGGTGTCGCCGTGACGCTCGGTGCCGTGGGAATTGTTGCGAGTTACCTGCCGGCCCGGCGCGCGATGAGGGTTGCGCCGGCAGTGGCCCTGCGAAACGAATGATCCGGGGAGCCAATTGCACATGGAGTCTCTGATACAGGACTTTCGTTACGCCTTTCGCTCTCTGCTCAAGAGCTCCGGCTTCTCGACCGTGGTGGTGTTGGCGCTGGCGGTCGGGATCGCCGCGACCACGGTCATCTTCTCGGTGGTGGATCATGTAGTGTTGCGGCCGCTCGACTATCCGGATGCCGCGCAGCTGGTCGCGATCCGCGAAGGGATCAAGGAAATGAGTGGCGTCGATCTGGGAGTGAACGCGAGCCATTACCTGGAATGGCGGCGGGATTGCCGGTCGTGCCAGGCGTTGGCCGCCGGGCGCTCGGCGGAATTCACCCTGACCGGCGTTGGCGATGCAGAAAAGCTCTCCGCTGCCCGCATTTCCACCTCGATGCTTCAGATGCTCGGCGCTCGAGCCCAGGTCGGCGGCATTTTCACCGCCGACCTCGATCGCGATCAGGGCGAGCACACCGTCATTCTGAGTGACGCGTTATGGCGCAGCCGGTTCGGCGCCGACCCGGCGATCGTCGGTCGTTCGATAACCCTCGATGGAATGCCGTGGGTCGTTACCGGCATGCTCAGCGCCGATTACCACCCTCCCAGCTCGCAGGAGAGCGGCTGGACCCTCCCGGCCAGCCCTGACGTGTATCTCCCCCTGGCCCTTACGGCACGTGAAGCCACTACAGTTGGCGAGTACAACTACAGCGTCGTGGCCCGGCTGGCGCCGGGCAGAGGGATCGAAGACCTGCAGGCGGAGCTCGATGCGATCGAGACGCGCCTGTCCGAGGCAGATCAATACCGGATGAATTTCCGGGCGAGGGTCACCCCGCTGCGGGAGCAGATTGTCGGATCATCAGCGCGTGCCCTCGGGCTGCTGTTTGGTGCGGTCGGCGTGGTGCTCGGTATCGTGTGTCTCAATCTCGGGAGCCTGGTGCTCGCCCGAAACGTGGCGCGGCGTCGCGAGTCGGCGGTTCGGGTAGCGCTGGGCGCCGGACAGGCCAGGCTGATACGGCAAACGTTCGCGGAGACGGTACTCCTGTCCCTGACAGGCGGCGGAATCGGCATCCTGCTTGCCAACTGGGGTCTCGGGACCGTCCTGAGATTGGCGCCGGCGCTTCCTCGCGCACGCGAGATCACTCTCGACGCCCGGGTGATCGCCGGGGCATTTCTCCTTTCGCTGATGACCGGCGTGATGTTCGGTGCGGTCCCCGCGCTGCGAGCGGGGCGCTCCGATCCCGGCGACGCCCTCAGGGGCACGGGTCGCGCCATCACCGGCGATCGCCGCGCGCGCCGCAATCGCGGGCTGCTCATCGGGTCGCAGGTCGCTTTGACCGCGCTGCTGCTGATCAGCGCCGGGCTGCTGGCCGCGAGTTTCGCGCGAGTGCTGCGCGTGGACAAGGGGTTCGCGGGCGGCCCGCTGTTCGCGCTGGACATCTCCCTGCCGGCCAATGTCTACGCAACTCGCGAGCAACGACGCGCTTTCTATGAAGAAGCTCTCCCTCGGCTGGCCGGCCTGCCCGGCGTCCGGCGGAGCGCGATCAGCACCAGGTTGCCGCTGGAAGGTGAAATCCAGGTC
>JACQVB010000168.1 GCA_016209985.1 Gemmatimonadota bacterium
ACTACGTGCTCTTCGGCGGCAGCCTGTTCGCGCTGTTCGGCGCGATCACGTTCTGGTACCCCAAGATGTTCGGTCGGCTGATGAATCCGTTCTGGGGCAAAGTGCATTTCTGGCTGACGTTCGTCTTCTACAATTGCACGTTCTTCCCGATGCATACCCTCGGTGTCTTCGGCCACATGCGCCGGATTTACGACCCGACCCGATATGATTTCCTGAAACCCATCCAGCCGCTCAACGAGTTCATCTCGATCTCCGCGTTCCTGTTGTTCGCGGTCCAGGCGATCTTCGCGATCAACTTCATCGTCAGCTGGTTCACCGGCGCCAAGGCCGGGAAGAACCCCTGGGACGACACCGGGCTGGAGTGGACCACGCCGTCACCGGCTCCGCACGGCAATTTCGAGCGGACACCGACCGTCTATCACGCACCCTACGAGTTCAGCTCACCGCTGGTTCAGGAGGATTACCTGATGCAGGACCGGAAGCTCGACTCCTCCCCCCAGCCGGCCAGCCGGCCGGCCGGACACTGAGGGCGGCGCCATGACCCACGCACACACTGCGACCATGGGGCCCCCCGCCGAGACGGCGGTTGGCTCGGGCGTCTATAACGAAAAGCTGGGAATGTGGGTGTTCCTCGGCTCCGAGGTGATGTTCTTCACCGCTCTGATCGGGTCCTACATCATCCTGCGCTTCGCGCATCCGGTCGCGTGGGCGCAGCCCGGCCAGATCCTCAATGTGCCGGTCACCGCGATCAATACGTTTTTCCTGATCTGCAGCTCGGTGACCATGGTGAAGGCCTTCGCGGCGGTGCAGGACGGCGACCAGAAAGGGCTCCGGCTCTGGCTGCTGGCGACGGTAATCATCGGCGGCACGTTCGTGGCCATTCAGGTCTTCGAGTACGTGCAGCTCTTCCATCACGGGTTCCTGCCCAGCGGGTACCGCGAGGGAGCCGAGCTCACGGAAGCGGCGGCGCAAGGCGTGGCGTGGAAAGGCGGGCCGGCGCTGCCGGCCTCGGTCGGATTGTACGGCACGACCTTCTACACCATGACCGGGTTCCACGGTTTCCACGTGACCATGGGCGTGCTGTGCATGCTCTATGTCACGTGGCAGGCATTCCGGGGCAAGTACACCAGCACCGACCATCGCGGCGTCGAGGTCATCGGCCTGTACTGGCACTTCGTCGATCTCGTGTGGATCGTTCTCTTCACCATCGTCTATCTGATCTGAGCGCGGGGGAGACATGACGGAACCGGCAACCAAACACGCCCATCCGAACTACATCGGGATCTGGCTCCTGCTCGCGGTCCTCACGTTCCTCGAGCTGGGCGTGGTCTTCGTGGCCCACTTCGGAAAGCTGTTCGTGATCAGCGTCCTGGTGGTCATGGCGGTCTGGAAGGCCCTGCTGGTGGCGCTGTATTTCATGCATCTGCGCTTTGAAACCAACCGACTTCGGATTCTCGCCATTGCTCCGCTGCCGCTCGCAGTGATCATGATCTTGGCGGTGATTACCGAATACGTGTGGTAGCGGAAGGGAGTGCGGAATGCGGAGCGCGGAGTGCGGAGTGGTGAATTACACCAGCAGTCCGCACTTTGCTATTCGGGATTTTGTCGAGCTCTCTAAGCCCCGCATAGTCGGACTGGTCCTGGTGACTGCCGCGGCCGGCTTCTATCTCGCCGCGCCCCGGGGTGTCGATGTCATGCTCCTGGTGCACCTGCTGGTGGGAACCGCGCTGGTAGCGGCGGGAACCAACGCGTTGAATCAGGTGCTGGAGTGCGATACGGACCGCCTCATGCGGCGGACCGCGCGCCGGCCGCTCCCCACCGGCCGGGTCAGCCTCGCCGCGGCCAATGTGTTCGCCTGGACCGCGGGTGTGACGGGCGTGGCCTACCTGGCAGCCTTCCTCAATCTGACCACGGCCGTGATCGCGGCCGCCACCCTGCTGTCGTACGTGTTCGTGTACACCCCGCTCAAGCGCATCACCTCGCTCAACACGCTGGTGGGATGCGTGCCCGGTGCCCTCCCGATTCTGGGCGGATGGACGGCCGCCGGCCGGCCGCTCGGAATCGAAGCCTGGGTGCTGTTCTGGATTCTTTTCCTCTGGCAGCTACCGCACTTCCTGGCGCTGGCCTGGCTCTACCGCGAGGACTACGCCCGGGCCGGACTGCGCATGCTGAGCGTGGGAGACGCGGACGGCCGCAGCACCTTCCGGCACGCGGCCCTGTATGCCATGGTCCTTCTTCCTGTCAGCCTCACACCGACAGTCGTTGGGATATCCGGCCCATGGTACTTCTTCGGCGCGGTGCTACTGTCCTCCTGGTTGTTGCGGGTGGGCATCAGGGCCGCCCGGGAACGGTCCAATGCGGTGGCGCGACGGTTGTTCCTGACGTCGGTGTGGTACCTGCCGGTGCTACTCGGCCTCATGGTGGCGAACAAGGTCGCATGATAGCTTTTCACCGGTTCCTCATCGGCACGGCGATCATTTTTTGCGCGGTCTTCGCTATTTGGGCGATCGTCGCGTATCGAGCCGACGGCGGCGTGCTGCCGCTGGTGCTGGGAGTGACGTTCGCGCTGGCGGGTGCGGGATTGGGATACTATCTGAAGAACCTTCGCCGGTTCCTGGGGCGCTGATGGACCATACCGCGTTGGATCAGGGCATGTTCTGGGTGGGCGCGCTGTTCGTGTTTACCCCGATCATTTTTGCTGGCATTGTGCTGGGCGTGTGGTGGCATGGCAGGAAGCAAGAGAATCAGGCGCACGAGGAATCCGGTCCAAGTCCAAGTCAGCCTGTGAGCTAGCACACCGACACGCCGCGGTTTTGCTGTACGGTTGAGGCAGGGAAGAGGAAAACGAGGGAAGCGGGAAGAGTAAGGCGTCTCTCCCTCTTCCCTCTTCCCTCTTCCCTCACATCTGGCAAGGGACATCTGTGAAAAATACCAGGTCACTTCTGGCGCCGATCATCGGCGCGTGTCTGCTCGCGTTGGCCTGCGAGCCGGCGAGCGTTACCGAGGCACGTAACCAGCTTCAGCGCGGCGGTGTCCGCCCGAACATCCGGCTCACCATCCCGATTTCGCAGGACACCTTTACCATAGGCCAGTTCCTGCCCGAGACCGACACCACGACCGTCAATGGGCTCATGGGCATCAGGCTGGATCCCGACAGCGTCAACGTGGATGTCGGGAGCAAGCTCCAGTTCAGCAACCTGACGTTCAGCCAGTTCAACTACAGCTTCGACCAGATGCTGCAGACCCAGCAGACAGGGACGTCCCTGACGCTGCCGGTACCGCCGGTTCGCACCGGCGTCGCCCCCGTGGGTGTCTCCCGGGTCCTCTTTCCCGCCGGTCCGCCACCGCAAATCCGGTTCAACACCCCCGCCGGATCGAGCGTTACTGGTGCCACCATCGGAACCGGACAGGTGGTCCGGTCGATCACCAACTCTACGGGATGTGACTTCACGACGACCATATCGCTCACGGACTCGTTGAACAACGCGATCGTGTCGTTCACGCCGAACACGCCGGTGCCGACCGGCCAGACGGTGACCGATTCGGTTGCCGCAGATAGCGCGACGGTTTCCGGGTTCGCTCAGGTCAACGCGACGGCGGCGTTGACCGGTGCCTGCGTACCCAGCGGCACATTGGCCACGGACATCACGTTCCGGCCCATGACGCTGGCGGCGGTGACGCTGAAGAACGTGAGCGAAGGGTTTACCCAGACCTATAGCCCACTGGCAGCCGAGGCGCGCATCAACGCGGTCGACACTGTCTTCGTGGGCACGGGCAGCTTCAGCCTGACTCTCCAGAACCGGCTTCCGATCACCGACACGGTCACGGTACGCCTCAACGGCGTTACCAAAGCCGGATCGGTGGTGACCGGCACGCTGGCGGTGCCGGCGGCCTCCGGGACCGGTACCACCACCAGCGGAACGCTGGTCCTGGACCTAGCGGGCGCGCGGATCCTTCCGGGACAGGTCGTCGCCCAGGTGACCGGTACCGCGAAAGCGGCGCAGGCCACCATTACTCCTACCAACGCGACGAATGCGGCGGTGGTAAGCGGTGGCGGCAGCCTGACAATACAGTCGCTCTCCGGATTGCTCGATCCCGCGCAGACACCTGAGCTCGTGGTTTCGGTCGAGAACTATCAGGAAGTCGCGAGCACTTCGGTGGACTTCGGGGACCTCGAGGACGCCATCAACTCGGCGACGTTGAACAGCGCGACCGCGGTGCTCACCGTGAGCAACTCATCCCAGATTCCGATGGTGCTCTCGAACTTCAAGCTGGGACTGGTGCAGATCAATTCAGCCGGCCAGCTCCTGCGGGACGGATCCGGCAATCTCGCCTTCGAGAAAGACGCGTTGGGAACGCCGATTCTCACGACCGTCGCGAACCCGGGGGCGACGACTTTCACCGCCCAGCGCTCTGGGACCAGCAGCGTGTCACTCAATGCCGCGGCGCTCATCGACCGGCTGGCTCATCTGATCATCAGCAAGCAGCGGGTCGCCATGGTCACCACGGGAACGGCGGCCGCCGGCGACGGCGCCCGGAGCCGGATCACCCAAACAGACGTGGTCAAGGTGCGCTTCCAGCTGCTGGTGGGGCTCGACATCACGGTGCCCGCGACCGGAGTGCTGTTCACCCGCAACCAGGTCACCGATGGGCTCGACATGGATTCGAGCGACGCGAACGAGCTCACCACCCGGATCGTGCAGGCAACGGCGGGTGCGAAAGTGACCAATGCGACGCCGTTCGGGGTCGTGGTTCAGCTGGTGCTGGTCAAGGACTCGGTCGCTCCCAGCGTCGACCTGTTCACGGTTCCCGGCCGGGTGACGCTCGACAGCGTGGTATTGCGGGCGCCGGCCGTCGATGCCAACGGTCTGGTCACCGCTCCGGTGAGCGATTCGGTTTCGGTCAGCATCAGCGGCACCAATGCCCGGTTGCTGTTCAACAAGAAGTTCACCGTAGGCGCCCGCATCAGGCTGCTGCCCGGAACGGGTGGGGGCGGGCGGGGCGCGCTCCGCGGAACCGATCGCATCATCGTTTCTTCGAAAGCGCAGGTGGACGTGAAGGCTGGAGGTGGCACATGAAACGCGCCCTGATCGTACTGGCCCTGGCGGGCGGTTTCTCCACAGGACGCGCCGCGGCGCAAACGATTCCCGATGGGTCGGCGGCCTCCAAGGTCCAGCTTTCGTACCGACGCACGCCGACCTTCCGGTTCGACCCGTTCCGGCACGTGGCGATCCCCCACTGGGGTCTGGTGTTCGGGACCGGGGCGAGTGCGGTGAACAACGCGCTCAACGCCGAGGATTTCGGCGCGATCCTCTATCTGGCGGGGATCCGCACCGGCATCCCGCCCAAGAAGGTGGATAATGCCGACAGTTTGACCATCGGCGACGCCGTTGATGCCATCGGTCTGATCCCGCGGGGGCTAGGCCTGAATGGATCGGCCCAGGCCCAGGGTGGCGCCTACCTCGGTGGGCCGTTTGGGTCGCACGTTTCGCTGGGGTTCTCCGCCGGAGGCTCCGGCTATGGCGCATTCCAACTGGATGATCAGGTGGTCTCCCTGCTGCGGGACGGCAATGGTGGCCGCACCAGTTTCTCGTTCGGGTCGAGCCAGGCGGGCGGGCTCGCGACGGCGGAAGGCGGAGCACACGCCATCCTGCGTTTCGGCCCCGTCGGCTCGGTAGACGGTGTCAAGGTGAATCTCGGCTTTGGCGGCCGCTACCTCCGGCCCATCGCCTACGCGCACGCCGGTTCCACCATCCCCAACGGCGGCAGCATCATGATCACCGGCGACAGTATTTCGGCTGATATCGCGATCGAGCAACTGTTCACCACCGACCCGAGCGCGAGCCTGAAAGGCTCGGGTAAGGCGGCGGACTTCCTGGTGCGATTCGAGTGGCCCACATCCGGGCTCGCCCTGGAAGCGGAAATCGCCAACATCGGGTCCGTTACCGTTCCGGGCGTGGAGCGCTCGACCGCGCAGTTCAAGGTCAAGTCCACCAACCTGCAGGAAGTGAACGATTCCCTGGACAACGCCGATTTCAAGGTCAGGGACACCATCTCGGTGAACGTCACGCTTCCCCGGGTGGTGCGCTTCACGGCAAGCTCGTGGGCCAACCGCATCCTGCAGATCGATCTCAGCACGACCATGCCCGTCACCGGCGAGTTCGAATCTCCGCTTGCCGTCGATATCGGGACCACCTGGCGCTTCATCCGCACCCTGCCGTTGCGCGCCGGGGTGGTGCTGGGAGGCAATCAGGGGATCGGCTATACCGGCGGGTTCGCCATCGAAGGGCGGAACATGTTTCTGCAGATCGCGGGGCAGTCTCTGGGCGGCTTCCTACGCAAGGCGACGGGCGTAGGGGTGAGGCTGGAGCTGGGACTCTTCTTCTAGCGCGGAGTGCGGAACTCGGAGCGCGGAGTTGTGCCTCATAAGGTCACTCCGCGTTCCCCGCTCGGCGTTCCGCGCTAGAAACGCTCCGCGCTCCCAACTCCGCACTTCCGCCGCAACCTCCCCTCGCCTTCGGGTTATAATTCCCCGCTCTTCTTCCGACACTGGATGGAATGCATGACCCCTGTTCGTTGCGCCAAGGCGCCAGGAGTGGCGCTGCTCGCTCTGCTCGCCGGTGTTTCCCACCTCGCCGCGCAAGGCGTCTCGCAGGCTGCCGAGCCCGCCGAAAAATTCTTCGGGGCAATCACCCAGGTCACGTTCGGAGGGCAGAACGCCGAGGCGTATTTCTCGGCCGACGGCAAGCGCCTGATCCTGCAGCGCCAGGAAAACGATTCTACCTGCGACCAGGAATACACCATCAACGCCGACGGCAGCGATCTGCGCCGCGTCTCGAACGGGTTGGGTCGCACCACCTGCGGCTACTTCTACGCCAACGACCAGCGGATTCTCTACTCCAGCACCTTCAAGGCGGGTTCCAGGTGTCCGGTCCCTCCGGACATGTCCCGGGGCTATACCTGGGGGCTATTCGACTACGACATCTATACCGCGAAGCCCGACGGCAGCGACCTGAAACAACTCACCACCACTCCACGCTACGATGCGGAGTCGGTGTTGTCGCCTGACGGCAAGCGCATCGTCTTCACGTCGCTGCGAGACGGTGATCTCGACTTGTATACGATGAACGTCGACGGAACCGGCGTCCGGCGGGTGACCGACCGGATGGGGTACGACGGCGGGGCGGTGTGGTCCCCAGACGGAAAACTGATCGCGTGGCGCGCCTGGTATCCCCAGACCGATCAGGAGAAGACTGATTACCAGGAATTGCTCAAGCAGAACCTGGTGCGGCCGACGCGGATGGAGCTCTGGGTGGCGAACGTGGATGGATCCAACGCCCGGCAGGTGACCAACCTGGGCGGAGCGAACTTCGCGCCGGCCTTCACGCCCGAGGGCAAGCGCCTCATCTTCGCCTCGAACTATACCAATCCGCGGTCGCGCAACTTCGACTTGTATCTGGTGAATCTGGATGGCTCGGGCCTCAGCCAGGTCACGACCTATAACGACTTCGACGCCTTTCCGATGTTCTCGCCGGACGGCAAGAAACTTGTATTCGCATCCAACCGTTATGGGAAAGTGGCGGGGGAAACGAATATCTTTATAGCGGAGTGGAAAGAGGCCAAGCATTAGCGCGGAGTGCGGAGCTGGGAGTGCGGAGTGATGTGCAATTGGCAATCACTCCGCGTTCCGCGCTCCAACCTCCGCGTTCAATTCGGCATCGATAGGAGATAGCCGTGAGGAATCCCCAAAAACCTGCCCGCACCCTGGGCCAATCCACCTGGGAATGGGTCAAATCGATCGCGGTGGCCCTGGTCATCTGGCTGGTGGTGCGCTCGCTGTTGGTGGAGGCGTTCCGCATTCCCTCGGGCAGCATGGAAAACACCCTCCTGATCGGTGATTTCCTGTTCGTAAACAAGACGCTTTACGGCGCCGAAATCCCGCTGACCAACAAGCACCTCCCTCCGGTGCGGGAACCGCACCGGCTCGACATCGTGGTTTTCCGGTCCGTGGAGGACCCCGGGGTGAACGTGGTGAAGCGGGTCGTGGGCATGCCGGGCGATACGCTCTCGATGAAGGACAACGTTCTGCATATCAACGGCAAATCGGTCGAAGAGCCCTACGTCATCCGGACCGATCCTACCAGCGATCCCGAACTTCCCCAAATGCGAGCCTGGCAGGTCAAATACCTGGTCGGCAAGGATGCCGCGGCTTACCGGCCAACCCTGAAGAATTGGGGGCCGGTTGTGGTACCGGCCGATTCCTTCATGGTGATGGGTGACAACCGCGACAACTCCTACGACTCTCGCTACTGGGGTTTTCTGGGGCGGGATCGAATTCGCGGGCGGCCGCTGGTGATTTACTACAGCTACAACAAGGAAGGAATGTTGCCGCTTCCGTTCCTCACCTCCATCCGGTGGGGAAGGATTTTCTCGTCACCGCATTGATAAGGGCATAAGCCGCAGAAACGGCATCACGGGATGACGGCATAACGGCATGAGGGGGCGCTGTTATGCCGTCATGCCGTTATCCGTCATGCCGTCCTACTTGTACCGGTAGGTGATCCGTCCCCTGGTCAGATCATACGGTGAGAGGTCGACTGCCACCCGGTCTCCCTGCAGAATGCGGATATAGTTCTTGCGCATCTTGCCCGAGACGTACGCCAGCACTTCGTGACCGTTTTCTAGCTCGACTCGGAAAGTTGTGTTGGGAAGCACCTCTTTGATGGTTCCCATCATTTGAATAGCGTCGCCGGCCAAGCGCTATGAACCTTCTGGGCTAATAGGTCAGCTCGGGATGAGAAGGCTGCGTCACATTCCGGGGCACATAGGCCGCCTGCCGGCCACATTTACCGCACCGAAGCGTGACCTGACGATAAGTATCCTGACGCATACTGGGAACGAAACGCCGCTTAGGCGTGCGCTCGATGGTTTGATGTCCACACGAGGGACAGGCCAGCCGCTCCTTGTCACGATCTGCGAGAATCAGCTGGAGGGCCTCTGCTGCGCGGTACTCTTTAATCGCTCGGCGTCCCACCCTTAAACCTCCGGGTTTTGAAGACAGGGGCCAAATGTATAATGGCTCCCGTCATGCTGGCAAACGATGCCACCTTGACGGATCGGCCCCCAACCGGATCTTATAGCCCCCCCAGTCCCCTTGGAGTCCTGATGACGGAGCCGACGAAGTCTTCCGACTACATCCCTGTGGCAGACGTGGAGGTCAGCGCCGTCCGCCCCCAGCGGACCGGGTTCACCCTCCAAGGGACAGGTGCCGACCGAGCCGATTACCGGGTCGAGCTGGAGCTGGAAGTCCCTGTGGATCAACGCACTAGGAGCGTCCTGGGGGAGTTACTCTCGCAATCAAAATGGCGTATCTGGCGCCGGGCACCTCAGCCCTTAAGATCGGCGTCACGCGTGGCCCGCCAATCGGGGAAGCCCGCCTCAGGCGAGTCGTGACGGCTATCATGGCGAACCGGCTGGGTTGCCACTACATTGGGGACTCCGTCATGGTCAAGTAAGTCATTGCGTTGGAGGTATTTAGGTTGCTTCGGTGGCTTGCGGCTGCGGGCTTCGCCCTGGTCTTGTGTCTCTCCTGGGCATGCGGGGAGTCCATAGGGCTGGGCACGGCAGGAACCACCCTGTCTGTCTCCGCGACCCGCGGCGCGGCGGCCGACAGTCTCATCGATTCCGTTCAGATAACGGTCACGAAAGAAGACGGAACGATCATCGGGAGCGGGGCCGCCCGTTTCCCCGCCGGCGTCAACACCGTTCCCGTCCAGGTTACGGTAACGCTCTCCACTCAGATTGAAGACGTGCAGGTGAGGGTCGATCTGTTGAGCAATGGCCAGATCGTCTTTACCCGCAGTACTCGGGTGACGATTCGTCGCGGGGAGTCGAACGACGTGTCGGGAGTGTCCCCGGTCGCGTGGGATTCCCTCTCTCCCGCCGCGGGTCCGGCTCCGAGATTTGGCGCCGGGATGATCCTGGGATTCAACGCGCCATTGCGTTTAGTCCTGTTCGGGGGCTCCGTTCGGAACGAACCAGCCAACGACACGTGGGAGTATTACGCGGGTTCCTGGCACCTCGTGGTGACCGACAGCAGCCCACCTGCCCGCGTGTTTCCGGTGATGGTCTGGGACAATTACCAGGCTAAAGTGGTCTTGTTCGGCGGTGGCGGTGTGAATGGTGAACTCAACGACACCTGGACCTACGATGGCGTCAACTGGGTACGGGTTGCGACCGCCACGTCGCCTCCCCCGCGGGTGGGTGCCGCTGGGATGTGGGGGGGAGTTTGGAAACCGGGCATCGGACCGGTAGTAGTGTTCGGCGGCGGCTCCGGGGGTGGGACCCTGAACGACACCTGGACATTCGACGGGTCGAACTGGACGAAGGTGACCGTCGATTCGAGTCCCCCTCCGCGCATGCTCCACGGAATGTCCTGGGATCCGCCTACCGGCGCACCCTACATCGTCGGCGGATACGACAACGGAACGGTCCTCTCCGACCGCTGGATCCTCGGGCCGCTCGGCTGGCGGCGGGAAGTTACCCCTGGCGGACCGGGCCCACTCGCCGGTCAGGCCATGGTGACCGACCCCGTTCTCAACAAGGTGTTCGTGTTTGGCGGAGCCAACCGCGACAGCATCTTGCACGAAACCTGGAGCTTTGATGGCGCATGGAGCCGACTGAACACCGGTGGAACCCATCCACCGGCCGGTGTCGGCGTCGCCGCCGACGTCGCCGCGGGCGGAGGGAGCATGGCGGTCTTCGGGGGATACACCGGAACGGCCCTGCGACAGGATACCTGGATCCTTGGTTTTGACTCCAAGTGGACCAAGCTGCCTGACCCCTCTTTTCCACCCGCCCGCGAGCGTGCCGCGGTGGTGACGACACCTGTCGGTTCCGCGTCTTCACCGCTTGGCGGGGCGGTGCTCTTCGGCGGGATGGGCGCCACCGGCACGCTGCTCAAGGACACCTGGGTGTTTGATGGATACGGTTGGGTGGAACGGAAACCTGTGGCAGATCCCCCCGCCCGCTCCGATCACGCCCTCGCCCTTGATCCGGTCGCCGGCAGGGTGGTTCTGTTCGGCGGACTGTCCCCCGCGCCTTCGGCGGACACCTGGTTGTTCGACGGCCGCACCTGGACGAACCCCGTGACCGCGACGGCGCCTGGTTCCCGCAGCGGTCACGCGATGGTATTCGACGGGGAACGCCAGGAAGTCGTGCTGTTCGGGGGTCTTGGGGGTTCGGGAACCCTGTCGGACACCTGGACGTGGAAGAATGGTGCGTGGACCAGTCGGGTGGTCACGCCGTCACCCCCCGCTCGGTCGGGGCATGTGATGGTCTATGACGCGGTGCGAAAGCGGGTGATGCTGTTTGGTGGTGACGGGGGGTCGAGCCTGCTCGGCGACACCTGGGAATGGAACGGTACCCAGTGGACGGCGGTCACGACCACTGGAGCCATCCCTCCACGGCGCGCCGCAGGAGCAGTGTTTGATCCGGTGCGCAAACACTTGCTGGTTTTCGGTGGCCAGGGAGCTAGCGCAAGGCTAGCCGACACGTGGGAGCTCGACGGCGCCTCGTGGACTCAGGTGGACATCGGCAGGCGCCCAGCCGCTCGCGCTGCAGCGGTGATGTTCAACCTTCCGGCGATGGGGCGCTCCTTCGTGTTCGGCGGCCGCGACAATGGCGGAGTCGTCGGCGACATGTGGTCCCTGCGATGAGAAGCCTTCGGCGCCTGGTGCTTTGGGCCGGTCTGGCCATGATCACCGGGTGTGGTGCCCGGCAGCTGGAGACCGTGAGTCCCGAGTCCATTCCCGACCTCGAGGCTAAGGTCGCCGCCCAGGGAGACAATCCTGTGACGCTGCTCGCCCTGGGCGAAGCGTACTACGCGGCCCAACGGTATGCCGAGGCGCGCACCAGCCTCGAAAAAGCTTCCGCGCTCGACCCCACCAATGACCGTGCCCGCCTCTACACGGCGTTCACGCTGGAAGCCTTGGACCAGTATGCCGAGGCGCGGGCCGCTTACCAGGATCTCCGGGCAAGGAAACCGGATCGTTCCGTGGGCGATGCGATCAACGAGCGCCTCCTGTTGCTCGACCGCAAACAGGCGGTCGCGGCGGCCCGAGAGGCGGTGGAGCGCGAAGCATTTGCGTCTACCGAGCCGCTCGGAGCCTACACCGTCGCCGTGTTGCCGCTGCAGTATGTCGGCGCCGATTCCGCGCTCAAGCCCCTTGAGCGTGGGCTGGCAGAACTGATGGTGACCGACCTCGGCACGGTCAGCCGCCTGACGCTGGTGGAGCGCCTGCACGTCCAGGCCCTGCTGGACGAGATCAAGCTGAGCGAAACCGGGCGAGTCGATCCGGCCGGAGCGGCCCGCTCGGGCCGGCTGCTCAGGGCGTCCCGGGTCATCGAGGGGACCATCGGCGACCGTGAGTCCGGCGAGTTGTCGGTGGAAGCGGCGGTCATCGACGCCAATACCGCGGGGATCGCCGGGACTGCCTCCGGCCAGGACAAATTGCAGGCTTTGTTCGATCTCGAAAAGCAGATCGTATTCTCGATCATTGAGCAGCTCGGTGTCCAGCTCACTCCGGGTGAACGGGACAAGATCGCCGAACGTCCGACCAAGAACATCCAGGCGTTCCTGGCCTATTCGCGCGGCTTGGAGGCCCAGGCGGGCGGGAATTTCGAGGCCGCGATGGGAGCGTTCCGGCAGGCGTTGAATCTCGATCCCTCATTCGCCGCGGCGCGTCAGGCCGCGACGGTATCGGCTCAGCTGATCCGCGGCGCCGGTCTCGAGCCCGCCGCGCTGGCTCCGCGCCTCTCCCGCTCGGTTCGGGACGAAGCCGCTCACCAGAGGCTGCGGGAAACGGTGGCGCGGATCACCCCCGCGGGCGGAGACCGGACGGGCGGCGGACACAACGATCGTGACGACGCATCGGAACGAAAAGCCGTGCAGGAGGGGACGGATACCCAGGGTCCCACCGATGCCACGCGCAACACCACCATCACCATCACTGTCTCGCGGCCGGCCTCGCCATGAACGCCAAGCCGACACTCGCTGTCGTGATCGCGGCGGGCGCATGGCTCGCCTCTCCGGCTCGAGCCCAATCGTTGTATCCGCGTCCCGTAGGGTTGAGCGGCGTCGAAGGCAGAGGCTACGCATTTCGGGCTGGCCTTGGTCTCCGGTCCTTCGGGCAGTGGTCCATTCCCCTGGTGGTGGCCGTGCCTTTCACCGACCGCTTTTCCGCCGACGTGTCCACCCGCTGGGCCTCGACCAACCTCAAGGGCTTGATCGGGAGCAGTGAGACGGTTTCCGGGATGACCGATACCCAGCTGCGCCTCGCCTACACGTTCGGGCGGGACCTCCTGGTGGTGTCCGCGGTGGCCAACCTTCCGACCGGCAAGAAGGTCGACCAGAGTCGCATCGGGGTGGTGGGGGCGGCCTCGGGGGATTTTCTCACAATGCCCGTCTCCCAGTACGGCTCCGGCACCAGCTTCACGGGGGGAGCCGCGCTGGCCCGGCGAGTGGGCGCCGTCAACTTCGGGCTCGGTGCCAGCGCCCGGAAAACCAGCGGGTACGAACCCTTTGACGGCGTGCCTCTCACCTACAATCCGGGGCTGGAGACACGGGTTCAGCTCGCCGCCGATGCGACCGTGGGGAGCGGGAGAATCGGTGGGGGATTGACGCTTTCGACCTTCGCCTCGGACAACTTCACTACGCCAGGTGGGGCGGGTGCGTCGCAGGCATTTCAGTCCGGGAACCGGTTGATAGCCGAGCTGAGCTACAGCGCGCTGCTGGGAGCGGGCATGCTGTCGGTTTACGGCTGGGACTTTCACCGTTCGGCGGGCAAGCTCGCGTCCACTGCCGTCGTGGGCTCCCGGCAGAACATCTTCGACGTGGGAGCTTCATGGCGGGTGTCTACCAGCCGGCATGTGCGTATCACTCCGCTCGCCGAGATCAAACAGTGGAGCCGGGACTCCAAATTGAGCGGGCGACTCGCGTCCTTCCAGCTCCAGTTGGAGATCGCCGCCGGACCCCGGTTTTCGATCCAGCCGTTCGGCCGAACCGATTGGGGATTCGTGACGGACGCGGCCCAACAGCACGTTACGGTCCAGGGGTGGGGGACCGGCCTCATTGGCAGACTGGAGTTCTGATTCCGCTGTAGCTGAACAATGCAACTATTTGACAATCAACAAGTTACGCCGGTCGCCGAACAATTCTCTACAACTTGACGGAAGCCCAGCCATCCGCTAGGTTGGCGCTTCGAGTCGTTTTTCCCATTTTCAGGAGTGGTATGGCACAGGAGTTGGGCGGTTCGCAAATAGGGGCACTGCTCGAGACCGTTCCCGGGATCGCGAGCGTGCTGCGGAGTCCGGTTGCGGACGCCCTGGTGAACATGATACGGGCCGGCGCAGGGCTCGGGGAGTTTCGGGTAGAAGACACCCGTGAATTAATCCAGTACGCGGTACGTCGCGGGCTTATCGGGTCAGAAGAGGGCGAGCGGCTCACGGCTGACATCGAAGAAGCCACCAGACGCCGCGCTAAAGCGGGGATCAAGGCCGCACCGAAGGCTGAGCGTCAGGCGCGACCAAAGGCGTTGCACAAACCCGCCAAACGTGCCGCAGCGAAAAAATCAAAGGCCGGCAAGAAACGGCGTGCCTGAAGCAGTTTTTCAAGTCGCAGAGACACTCAGACTTCTTCTTCGTGCAGTCACGCCCGAGGATTTCGACCGGATGTGGAGCGCGCGCTCGGTCGATGCCATGGCGTGGGGCGCGTTGGGTGGCCTTCGAGGGCGGGGCGCCGGCAACTTCGAGCGGGCCCTGGATGAGGTAGACGGCCTGCTGTTGCGGCTGCTTGACCGCCTTCCGGTGCTGGCCGCATCACCTGATCCGACCGCCGTTCACCTTCGCACGTTTGTCCTGCCAGCCCTTGAACGTCTCCAGCACGCCGCCGCGGCCACGCTGGTGGGGCACCGTTACGGGGTGGCCGGCCTTCGGACGGTGATCGCGGATCAAGAAGCGCCTCTCGCCCGCAGGTATTTCGCCTTCTTGGGCCTTGCCGAGCTGCATCCTCCCACTGAATGGCCGGTATTCGCCAGGTATCTCACGCCCGGAGCGCATCATGCTTTCCAAGGCGCCGCGGCCGAAGCTGCCCGGTTTTATCCGGCTGAGGGGGCGGCCGGGAGGTTGGTCGAGCTGTTCGACGCGGTGCGTTCAGACCTCCATCTGCGCACTTTCCTGAGCCCGCGGATCCTCGAATCGCTGTACGTGCTACAGGACCCTGCGACGCTTTCGTTTTTCCGAGAGCTGCTTACCGCAGGTTTTACCGATCACGACCCCGAGCGATGTGAGGTGACCCGCGCGTTGGTGATGGTGCGACGGTTTACCGGTCGCATCGAGCCGAGCACCAAGTACCCGGAAGTGGAGTTGGAGCATGCCGCTCAGGCGATCGCCGAGGCGGAGGCGGCGTTTGAGCGGAGCCGCGGGGTCCTGAATCCGGTGGTGGTGATTTAGGGTCTAACCCACCGTCATCGTCCCGGGCACTGAGCGGCAGGCGCGGGACCTCGGAACACCCGGTGCAGCGCGCCTGTAGGACCGGTCGCCGAATGGGTCGAATCGGCGATGGGCCTGAGGACCAGCGAGTTGTTCTGCGGGTCGTACAGTCCGGTCCATTCTCCGCTGTCCCAGATCATCGTCACCACGCGCGTTTCCCTGTCCCATTCGCCCTTCATCCACTTCCCGTCGGGACTGCCGTGCCAGCATGCGGTACGGTCGGGGTTGAGATTCAGCTCCACTGGGACCGCCGTTCCCGACGTGTCCACGTCACCCATCCAGCGGCCGGTGAGCGGCCGGCCGAGGGTCTTCTGGGTGGCCATGGTGATGACGCTGCCATCGGCCGTTTCCAGGAGAAGTCGCCCGTGTGAAACGCGATACCTCGCGACAATGCTGGTGTCCCCGGTTGCGATCAGGGAGTCGAGGGTCAACCGGTAATTCAGAGCATGCCGGTCGCCCACCACGAGCATGGTGTCGCCGTAGAACTCGAGGGTAAGGGGCTTCTCGAGATAGTTCCCGACCCACCGCTTGAGGAGGGTCGTGTCCTGCTGCTGGGCAATGGCGGTGGCCGGCGCCAGGAGCAACAGCACTGTCAGCCAGCGAGTAAGGTGGTATCTGGATGATCTGTTCATGGCAAGACTATACCCCGAAACGACGCCGCCGGCCCCACGGAAGGGGGGCCGGCGGCGGGCGAAATGGTCAGCGAGCGCTTACGCCGATTTGCGGACGTTAGCGGCTTGGAGGCCTTTGGGGCCCGACTTGACTTCGAATTCCACCCGATCGCCCTCGGCGAGAGAGCGGAACCCGTCGGCCACGATCGCAGTGTGATGCACGAAAACGTCCGGACCACCTTCCTGTGCGATGAAGCCAAAACCCTTCGCGTCGTTGAACCACTTCACCTTACCTGTTGCCATACTGGTGACTTCCTTTGAAGAGGGGCATGAAGCCCCGTTTAACCATCGGCCACCATGGCCGATGCTGGTAAACGAAAGACACCGCCGGGACCTTGGTCCACAGCGGTGCGGTCATCCACACGAGGCAGATACTGCAAGGGCCCTGAACCGGGCATAATGGTGAGGCTGGGGGCAGAATCTGTCAATACCGAGGGTCGAGAGGGGCGGTGGGGGACGGGTAAAGGGGGGAGGCGTATACCCTTACCGTCTCGTGCCGACTCTTACCGACCATTACTATCCCTTACTCTGGCACGGTCCTGGCGGTATTTTGCGCTCACATGACGATCCCTGCCGTGTCGCGGAGCAGCATGACGTTCGCCGATCGGGCCGAGGCGCTGGGGCATTTCTTCCAGCGCGCCGGTGAGGCTCCGCGTCTGGTGGCATACGACGATGAAATGGGCTGTCCGTTACACAACGCCCTGGCGGCGCTCGAATGGACCAGCGCGGTGGGCATCCTCCAGGACACCGACCTGATCCACGCTGCGCGCCTGGGTGGCGAGACTGCGGCAGCGGTGGTCGAGCGGCGGCGTGAGGGCCAGCGCATCTTCCTGTACATGGGTCCCCGGATGGACGCGCCGCCGGCGGACCCGTACGAGGGCTCGCTGCTCTTCGACGAACCCGGGGTGCGCGCCTTCGAATTCGCCCAACGGGTGCATGCGGTCGCGCATTTCCTGCGCGCGACGCAGGGTGTCGGTGGCGTGCTCGCGCTGCTCACTCGCCGCGCTCCCGAGCTGCGGCACGTCAAGCGCTGGCTGGGGGCGTTGTTCAGCGATCCGGCTCCCCCCGTCTCCAACGTGATGCTGGGTGGGTGGTTTGCCACCGGCGGGGGTGGCGTTCTCTTCCTGCCCGCGGTCAAAGGCGATCTTTTCGTCTATCAGGAGGTCGGATCGGACGCTTGAGATTCGCGTCGATGCGTGCCGCCTTAGCAGGTCTCGGAGTCTTTCTCTTCTCGAACTCACCGGCACAACAGCAATCGGCAACTTACCACGACGCGCTGGTGGTGCTGCGGGACACGCTGACCGGCGTCCAGGCCGCGCTGTCGGATTTGCGCCGGGACCTTCCGTCGGCGGCGAGAGAGACCGTGCTCGCGCGTACCGCTGAGGTGCATGCGCGCTGCCGCGGGGCGGCCGCCGAAATCCCCCGCGCGGTTCGGGTCTTGCGACCGGCCACGCGAGAGAGCAGAACCCGTCGGGAGGGCGAAGCGCTCATTTCGAGCATCCGAAGACTCCGGGTCACGATACATCGCGAGTGCGAGCGGGGTCTCCGGCGTGACGGTCCGGGCACCTGGCCGGACAGCCTGCGGGCCTGGATACCGTACCGGGCCAGCCGAATCGATCGCGTCATTCGAGCATACGAGGCCGAGGCGGGGAAGTTTGCGGCCGCGGCAGGATTCAAGCTGGAGCCGAAACTGCCGAAAAAGTAAGAAGTGCGCAGAATGCAGAACGCAGAAAGGACCCGTCTGCTCTTCTGCGCACTGCGCACTTTCCTGTAGAAACCCTGTTCATCTCCGTTTCCCACAACTCCACACGAGGTGGAAAATCTTTCGAACTCGCTGCTGTTGGAGCGCTTAGCCGTCCACAGCTGGAGAACAGCAAGCAAGCTAACCCGAAGAAATATCGGCGCTTGCGGGGTCTCTCGAAGGTCCTATATTGCCGTCGCGCTGTGCAGGGGAAGGGTCGGGACTCGCAGTCTTGACCACGCCCTGCGTGGCGAGTTCGAGCGGAAATTCCGGGGAGGGCGCCGATGCAACAAGGGCTCAGGCGTCCGCTGATCCGGGTGAGCACTCCGGCTCGAAACGGCGAGACCAGTCGCGTGTCTCGCCCACGCCGATCTAGCGCCTCGGCGTGCAGTGCGAAGGGTCGGTCCGCGACCCGATCCGACTCGCAGCGCTCGTACTGGTGAACCAAGTGGTCCGGCCAGACTGCTTGGGGATGGAAGCCGGAGCTCCGACCCGCCCAACCGCGGATGACGAATCCCGGCGGCGGCAGGAAGAAGAACAGGGGAGTGAATCCCCTGGCTCCGGGTAGCCAGTACGAAGACGGCCCGCCATCTCGCAAGAGGTGCGCGGGCCGTCTTGTTTTCACCCTGGGCGCTCAGTCCAGCTTGAGCTTCCGAATGATGGCCTTTATGCGCGGATGTTCGGCGAGGGTGCCCCTGACGTTCGGATCCACTCCGAGATACAGCACGAGGCTGGAGCGTTCTTCGTACGCTTTCTCGAAATAGTCGATCGCCCGCTCGATGTCCCCCAGCCCCAGGTAAAGCAATCCGAACTCATAGGATGACACATGCTTCCGATGCGAGAGCTCTTCCACCTGGTGGAGCATCGCTTCGGCTTCTTCTTGTCGGCCAGCGGTGCCGTACGCCCAGCCGAGTACCGCGAGCCACAGCGTGCGGCCGCCGGACAATTCCACAGCGCGTTTGACTGACGCAATGGCGTCGTCGTAGCGCTGGAGGAAGAGCAGGGTCAGGCCGAGGTCGAAGTGTGCCTGAGGGAAGTTGGGATCCAGCTCCAGGGTTCGCTGGAAGCACTCGATCGCCTTATCGG
>JACQVB010000013.1 GCA_016209985.1 Gemmatimonadota bacterium
CGTCATGCTAATCGAGCACCCGGAGCGGTTCGGGCTGGCGCAGCTGCACCAGCTTCGCGGCCGGGTAGGGCGGGGCGAATGGGAGAGCCACTGCATCCTGCTGGCCGCCAATGACGCCGTTCCCGACCGCCTGCGGCGCTTTGCCCGCACTTCTGACGGATTTCGCATCGCGGAGCTGGATCTCAAGGAGCGCGGAATGGGCGAGCTGACCGGCGCCAGGCAGTCCGGCGGAGTGCCGCTGCGCTACACCGATCTCGATCGGGACCGCGACCTGGTGCTGGTGGCCCGACGCGTGGCCCGCGGTCTCATCGAGCGTGACCCCGCACTCGCCGATGCGCGGAATCAGGGCCTCCGCCAGCGCATCGAGCGCCGCTACGAGCGGGGAATCGAGCTGTTTCGGGTGGGGTAGCTCAAAAAGTGAGAAGTGAGCAGTGAGAATCTGCTGCTGGCGGGCGCCTGCGTTTTGAGAGAAGTTTGTCAGCAGGAACCCGGCTTTGTTAGCCAGATCAAGCGACGACGCGCCGTTCCGGAGACTCCACCATGAACAAGAGTATGCCTCGTCGAGAATTTCTCACCGTCGCGCCGGCGATGGCCGGAGCGCTGGCCCAGGCCGCCAGAGGCGGCACGCTCGTCGCCAATCGACGGGTCGATGCGGCACGCACTGATGTCACGGCTCACGTTCCCGCCGATGGCTACCCGATCCGTCCGAAGCGATTTTCCGAAGTGACCCTCAAGGACGCCTTCTGGAAACCCAAGATCACCACCAACGCGGAAGTGACCCTTCCTTTCGAATTCCAGAAGAGCACTGAGACGCGGAGACCGCTGAGCAACAACGTCCTGGAAGCGGCGATCTACTCACTCGAGACACACCCGGATGCTCGCCTGCAACGCCTGGTCGAGGCCGCGATCCAAGCCAAGAAGGAGGCGTGGCGCCCGGATGGCGGGAACGGGAGCTTCGAGGTGGCGGTGGCGTGGTATACCGCCACCGGGAAGCGTGACCTGCTGGACCAGGCGACCAAGACCGCCGATTGGCTGGACCAGGATTTCAAGGCGAACAATCCGCCATTCACCGGCGGTGAACGAGACGCGATCAATTGCCTGCAATTGTACCGAGTCACCCAGGACAGAAAACATCTGGACCTGGCGAAGCACTATCTCGACATCCGCGGCCTGCCCAACTCCTTGAACCGAAGCCGGCACAACCAGTCATACAAACCAGTGACGGAACAGAGTGAGGCGGTGGGCCATGCGGTGAATTGCGCCACCCTGATGGTATCGCTGGTGGATGTCGGCGTCCTGACCGGAATCCAGGACTATTTCGCCGCCGGGCAACGCATGTGGCTCGATGCGGCAGCCCGGAAGATGTACATCACCGGAGGCGTGGGATCGACCGGCAACGAAGGGTTCGGCGAGCCGTATTGTCTGCCCAACATCTCGGCCTACTCGGAAACCTGTGCCGTGCTGATGTTCATGACCCTGAACCACCGACTTTTCCTCGCCACCGGAGACAGCAAGTACATCGATGTCATGGAACGCGGCATGTATAACAACGCGATCGACGGAGTCTCGGCATCAGGAGACCATTACTTCTACGTTAACCGCCTGGCCAGTGCCGGGGATGGACGCGACCACCGCTGGCAGCGTGCCTCCCTCGAGTGTTGTCCGCCGAATCTCATCCGGTTCCTCGCATCCATGCCGGGGTTCATCTACGCCCAGGACCGGAACGATGCCATCTACGTCAATCTGTACGTGTCGAGCGAAGCGTCGTTCAAGATGGACCAGGCAGAGATCTCGCTCTCGGTAGAGAGCGACATGCCGTGGGGCGGGCGATCCGCCATTGCCGTATCGTCCAAGCAGGAGGTGCCTGGCACCATCAAGTTGCGGATTCCAGGATGGGCCCGTAACCGTCCCGTCCCCAGCGATCTCTACTCGTACGCCGACCAGCCTGGTGGGCCGGTCGGGATTGCCGTCAACGGCCGGCCAGTCTCGGCCGTGCCGGATGAATTCGGATATGTGTGGCTGGACCGCAGGTGGAAGACGGGAGACACGGTGGAAATAACGTTCCCGCTCGAAGTAAGGAGGGTGGTGGCACATCAGAATGTGAGGGAGAATCGGCGCCGGATGGCGATAGAGCGTGGACCAATCGTCTTCTGCGCCGAGTGGCCCGATGTCGAGGCAGGCAGGGCGCTGGACCTGCTGGTAGATGAGGGAGCCGGGCTAGCGGCGTCCTTCGACCGCGAGTTCTACGGCGGTGTCGCGGTCGTCAATGCCCGGGCCCGAGGCATCAGGACCCCGACGGCGGCGCCCAAACCTGTCAGACTGATACCGTACTACCTGTGGGCCAATCGCGGGATCGGCGAAATGAGCGTGTGGTTGTCCCGCCAAGGATACGCGGTGGGCGATATCGGGCCGGCGGGCGGACTGATCTTCTACGAGAACCCCGACGCGGTAGCCGACGGGTGGCGGTATCTGGAGGCCGCTCCGTTCGATCAAAGCGCGGGGGCCAGGTGGGGGTGCTTCCGGACCGAGATCGCCGGTGCGCGGGGTACCGCGGTAGGCACCGGCCGGCAAAACACCCAGGACATCCTCGCCGCGTGCAGCGAGCCCTGCACCGCCGCGGCACTCTGCGCCAACTTGAGTGTGAACGGCGTGCGCGGCTGGTTTCTGCCGTCGAGAGACGAATTGATTCAGATGTACCGGAGCCTGAAAGCCGGCGGCGCCGCCGATTTCCGCGAGTGTGGCTTGTCCGACAACTACACCTACTGGGCGTCGTCTCAGCTCACCGCGGACATGGCGGCACACATCGATTTTGCCGACAACAGTCGTCCGCATTTTGACGACAAGGACTTCCCTCGGAGGGCGCGGGCGATTCGGGCGTTTTAGAGAACCTCGTCGGCCTTGGCGGCGAGGATGAAATCGTTCTCGCTCAGTCCGTCTATCGCGTGGGTCCAGATCTTCAGCCGTACCTTGCCCCAGGTGAGACCAATCTCCGGGTGATGGCCCTCGGCTTCCGCCACGGCTCCTACGCGGTTGGTGAACGCCAGCGCGCCGGCGAAGTCCTGGAACTGATACTCCTTCTCCAGGTGATGGCCATCCACCATGCGCCAATCATTTCCCAGTTGGTGCTTGAACTCATCCAGCTGCTTGCCCCTGAGCCTCGGCGTCTCACCGGTGCAGGGTACGCATTTTTTTCGTGCCAGCTCACTCGTGGCCATGGTATCTCCTTCCTTCGCTTCAGAATCGCACGGTCAGCCCGACCTGCCCGCGTTTCGCATAGATCGAAAAGGGACTGAACGGAATGTTTTTCGGACCGTCGTCGTGGTAGACGAGGTCCAGAACGAACATGGTACCGGCGGTAAGGATGGTGAGCTCGCCGCCGAGGAGCCAGGCGCGCGAATCGTGGTCCAGCGCGACGCTGTGCTGGTACAACGCCTCGGTCTCACCATCGAGATAGCTGCCGTCGGTGGCCTTGTTGCAGCGGGGCGGGCTGTTGCGGCAAAGGTCCACCAGATTCGCGTACTCCCGGTCCGCATTCCCATGGCGCACGGCGGCTTCCGTCAGCATGCCGCCGGCCGCCGCGAGCGCCACCCAACGGCCGTAATGGGAGACGGAGACAAACCACGGGTTCGCCCGGGCGGCTTCGGATTGGGCCTGGAGGGGCGCGCCGGCCAGGAGCACTGCCAGCAGCCACCACGGTGTGCGGTGCGCGGTGCGCGGTGCGCGAAAGGGCTGAATCCCTCGCACCTCGTACCGCGCACCTCGCACCGCGTTTATTTCCATGCATGAATCCTACCCCGACCATCCGTGAAAATCAGCAGTCCACGGTCCACGATCGGTGGCTGGTCGATGGGCCCGTCGACCCGGACCTGCCAGCGGGACTGGGAGGCGGCGCCGGGGAGCCGGATCAACTCTCCGGCCACGGTCGCGACCAGAAGCCCGTCGGCGATGGGCGTAGGAGACGCCCGAATGGAGACTCCGAGGTCCACGTGGGTCGCCAGGCCCGGGGCGAACAGCGGAATCTGCCAGATCGAGCCCGTGATGGTGGCTGCGAAAACGGTGTCCCGCGCCACCGCAGGGCTGCCGAGCACCGGGCTTCCCAGCTCGACCCGCCACTGCTGGGTGAGGTCATCAGCATTCAGTGCGATGACGAATCCATCGGGCGACGCGTAAATGATAGAGCTGCCCGCCACGGCCGGGGGATTCAGGGACAGGCCGCGAACTGGGACTGCCTTTACCACCCGGCCGTCCTGCGCGTTGACCTGGAAGACCGAATCATCCGAGGCGACCACGACATTCGCCCCCAGGAGGGTGGGGCCGGATCTCAGGACGCCTTCCAGATCGCGGCGCCATTGCAGCGCGCCGTTCACGCGGTTGAACGCGTAGAGCCGCCCCGGCGTGCCGACGGCGAAGAGGCGGGAGACGCTCAACGCGAGCGGCCCCGCCACCGACTGGATATCTCGTTTCCACAGGAAGCGTCCGGTGCGGAGCGATACTGCCGCCACCTGGCCGGCGGCGGTTCCGGTGTAGACTCGTTCTCCGTCGAGCAGGGGGCCGGTGGATCCCAGGCCGCCCACGCGGAGGCCCCAGAGCCGCTTGCCGCTCGAGCGGGCGAACGCAAGAAGCCGCGCGTCGGTCGCCTGCACGATGACGACGCTGTCGCCGATGGCGGGCGGCCCGGCGAATCCGCGGCCCGCCGTGGCGGTCCACAGGCGGACCGGATCGCTCGCCAGGGTCTCGGCCGCCGACGGCGCCAACCCGGGAACCAGCAGGTGCGCCGCCCACGGTCGCGGGTCCCGTTGGGGGCCGATCCGGCGCGCGGGGGTACACGCGATCGCGTTGACCATGGTCCAGGCGGCCACTAACATTCGCGCCCCATGCAGGATCATATCCGCATTCGAGATCTTCCGGCGCGCGCCGGGGAGTCGGTCACGGTTCGTGGCTGGGTGATGACCACCCGCTTCAGTGGAAAAATCGGTTTCGTGGTGTTGCGGGACGGGACCGGATACCTGCAGATGGTGATCTCCAAGAGCGAAGCCGGCCAGGCGCTGTGGGAAACGGTCAGACAGCTCACCCAGGAAACCTCGGTGGCAGCCAGCGGATCCATCCGGGCCGATGCGCGCTCGCCCGCAGGGGTCGAGCTCGCGCTGGCGGACCTTCAGGTCATCGGGCCCAGCGCCGATTTTCCCATCACGCCCAAGGAACACGGCACCTCTTTCCTGTTCGAGCACCGGCACCTGTGGCTCCGCAGCCGCCGCCAAGTCGCGATTCTCAAGGTGCGGCACGAGGTCGAGCAGGCGATCCGCGATTACTACCACCGCGAGGGATTCTACCTCGTGGATTCGCCGATTCTGACCGCCGCCCAGGGCGAAGCTGGCGGCATGTTCGAGACCGAATACTTCGATCTCGGCAAGGCCTATCTGGCGCAAACCGGCCAGCTCTACGTGGAGGCGGCGGCGGCGGCCCTCGGCAAAGTCTACTGCTTCGGTCCCACCTTCCGGGCAGAGAAGTCAAAGACTCGCCGCCACCTGACCGAGTTCTGGATGTGCGAGCCGGAAGTGGCCTGGTACGATTCGAACGATAACATGCGGCTGCAGGAAGATTTCGTGTCGTATGTGGTGGGACGGACTCTGGAGCGCCGGCGCGAGGAATTGAAGGAGCTGGAGCGCGACACGTCGACCCTCGAGCGCGTGACTCCGCCCTTCCACCGGATCTCCTATAACGATGCCGTGGCCAAACTCAAAGCCTTGGGCGGGAATATCGAGTGGGGCCAGGATTTGGGCGGTGACGAAGAGACCCAGCTGGCGAGCCAGTTCGACAAGCCGGTGTTCGTGTTCAATTATCCCAAGGAAGTCAAAGCGTTCTACATGAAGCGCAACCCGGATGATCCGCGCACGGTGCTGAACAACGATTGCCTGGCGCCGGAGGGATATGGGGAAATCATCGGGGGCAGCCAGCGCGAGGACGACTACGACATCCTGCTCTCACGCATCAGAGAGGAAAAGCTGCCGGAAGAGGCCTACGGCTGGTATCTGGACCTTCGGAGATACGGCACCTTCGTCCATTCGGGATTCGGACTGGGCCTCGAGCGGACGGTGGGTTGGATCTGCGGCACGCCGCATATTCGGGAGGTTATCGCGTTTCCGAGGATGATGCACCGGCTTTGGCCGTAAAGAGGTGGCCCCTCTTCGCTTCCTCCCATAGCTCATCCAGCTTCTCCAGATCCATCATAGATCAGACCAGAGCCACGAGCCGGATCCAGTTTTTCGCGCTTATTTGCGCCAATGGCGCACGGGTTTGGTTACCGCACAAACGGGAGAGTATCTTAAGGTAGCGGCGACTCCAGCGAGGATGCAGTGTGCCGGTCACCGCCAAGCTGTCCCGGAAGTTCTACGATACTTTAGGCGATGAGATCGCCAACGAACTGGTGGAATGGTTCAATAGCGTGGATGCCACGTATCGGTCAGACCTTCGCGAGCTGAATGAGCTCAACTTCCAGCGCTTCGATTCGAAGCTGGAACAGCGCGTTGCGCAGCTGGATACCAGAATCGCTCAGTCGGAAGCGCGTCTGTTGGCCGCGATGCACGACATGAAGGCCGAGCTGATGAAGTGGATGTTCGGCACGATCTTCGCGGCCTGGATTACCCTCCTCGGCGCGATGGTCGCGCTGGCGAAACTCCGGTAGACGGCTTCGACCGAGCACGGTCAACCACCCCATCCCGTTGAGCCTCCCGCGCTTCCGCTACCAGCCGCGGCACCGGATCGATCAGATGCACCGAATACCCAGCCTCGGCGAGCCACAGGGCATAGGCTCCGGCCGCCCCACCGACGTCCAGCACGGTCCCCGGCGGTGGCGGCGCAAAGCGTTGGATCAGCTCCCGGGTGCGCGCCTCCTCAAGCTGGAACGGCCCCTGCTCGAGCCGAACTTCTTCGGGGGCTCGATCGTAGTAGTCGGTGATGACCGGATCCACGCCCTCGGGGAAAGCCTCGCCCATCCTTAACGCTCCTCCTGACGGCCTACCTCGTTATTGAGCCGCATGGTCCCGAAACTTCCGTGCAAGTCTCGCAGCCTGTCCAGCGGTCCGTGGAAGAGGAGACCAATGGCATCGCCAGTCAAGACTGGAACCCGCTGCCCTTGCTCCACCGGGTCTCAGATGTTCCCTTGAACGTGCCGCCATTGACTGGCCGGCCTTGCCTGGTACCGTAACACGGAGTCGTCGTGCCGAACCGGGAACTGACGGACGGATCCACCGCCATCGTGCGCGGCGCGCTCGCCGGTGGCTGCGACTTCTTCGCGGGCTACCCGATCACGCCCGCTTCGCTGATCCTCGACCTGATGCTGCGCGAGATGCCGAAAGTGGGTGGGGTCGGCATCCAGGGTGAGGACGAGATCGCCTCGATCGGGATGTGCATCGGCGCCGCGATGGCGGGCGCGCGGGCGATGACCGCGACGAGCGGACCCGGCATCAGCCTCTACTCCGAGAACCTCGGTCTCGCGATCATGGGAGAGGTCCCGCTCGTGATCGTGGACGTGCAGCGCCTGGGACCCGCGACCGGCGGCGCGACCACCGTCGGCCAGGGCGACATCCAGTTCGTGCGCTGGGGCACCGCCGGCGGCTACCCGATCATCGCGCTCGCGCCCTCCTCGATTCCCGAGTGTTACTCGCTCACCCGGCGCGCCTTCCAGCTCGCCCGCCGGTTCCGCTGCCCGGTGTTCGTAGTGGCCGACAAGGAGCTGTCGCTCACGTCCAATACGGTGGACGTCGGGGAGGAGCCTGAGCCTGAGCGTGAGGTGGGCCCTCAAGTGAATGGCGAGCCGGACGGCGGGCCGTTCCGGGCGTACCGCTACGATCCCGCGGACGGCGTACCGCCACTCGCCCCCTACGGAGACGGCCAGCTGCTGCGCTTTACCGGCTCTACCCACGACGAGCGGGCGTTCATCACCAAGGACTCCCAAACCGTGGACCGGCTGAACCGGCACCTGAGTGCCAAGATCGAGGAGCATCGCGACGAGATCGACCTGGTGACGGCGGACCTCGAGCCAGACGCGGCCACCCTCTTTCTGTCGTTCGGGGTAACCGCGGGTGCCATGCGCGAGGCGGTGACGACCGCGCGCGCGAGTGGCCGGAAGGTATCGGCGCTCACGGTGCACAGCCTGTGGCCGGTGCCCGAGACGCCGATCCGCAAGGCGCTCGAAGGGGTGCAAGGGGTCATCGTCGCCGAGTTGAACCAGGGGCAGTACCGGCGAGAGATCGAGCGGCTCGCGGCCGGCTGCCAGGTGCTCGGCCTCAATCGGAACGACGGCGAGCTGATCTCGCCGGCGCAGTTCGTGGAGATGCTCTGATGCCGCTCCTGACGTGTGGCCGCGGGCCGCTCGGGGCGGGGGACCTCGAGCGATGAGCACGGGCATGACGACCATCACCCCTCTGGTGACCTTCCGGAACGAGACGCCCTATCCCTTCTGTCCAGGCTGCGGCCACGGTCCGATCCTCGATCACCTGAACGCCGCGCTGGTCAAGCTCCAGCTCGACCCGCGGCAGGTCGTGATCGTGAGCGACATCGGCTGTTCCGGGCTCTCCGACCAGTACTTCGCCACCTCGGCGTTCCACGGGCTGCACGGCCGGAGTATCACGTACGCGACGGGCATCAAGCTCGCCCGCCCCGGATTGACCGTGATCGTGGTCATGGGCGACGGAGGAACAGGCATCGGCGGTGCCCACCTGCTGAACGCCGCGCGCCGCAACATCGGCATCACGGTCCTGGTCTGCAACAACATGAATTTCGGAATGACGGGCGGGCAGCATTCGACCACGACCCCGGCCGGCGCGTTCACGGCCACGACGCCGAGCGGCAACCTGGAGCGCCCGCTCGACGTGTGCGCCACGGTTGCGGTGAACGGGGCGGGGTTCGTCTACCGCGGCACCAGCTTCGACCCGGACCTGGCCGACCGCATGACGGACGGCATCCGTCATCCCGGGTTCGCCCTGCTCGACATCTGGGAGCCGTGCACGGCGTACTTTGCCCCCCGCAACCGGCTCACGAAAAAGGCGCTGTTCGAGACGCTGGAAGCGATGCGTTTCCCGACGGGCATCCTGCAGCAGACGGAGGTGCCCGAGTACGCGGAAGCCTACCGTGCCGCGCATGCGGATGAGCTCGATGGGCCGACGCTGCGGCCGCGCCCGATCCAGCCGCGTTTCAGATCCGCTCTGGAGCGCCGGTTCAGCATGGTCTTGGCCGGTTCCGCCGGCGGGCGTGTAGGCTCCGCCGCCCGGCTGCTCGCGCGCGCCGGCGTCCTGTCCGGCCTCTACGCGGCGCTACGCAACGACTACCCGGTGACGGTAAGGACGGGTCACAGCACGTCGGAACTGGTCTTGAGCCCGGTGCCGATCGACTACGCGGGCGTTACCCGGCCCGAGGTTCTGGTCGTGCTGTCGACTGACGGGGCGAAACAGTCGCGGAAGTTCCTGAAGCAGATGCGCGCCGAAGACCAGGTCGTGACGCTCCCGGAGTTCGCGGATCTCGAGACGCCCGCCCCGGTTTCCGTGCTCGACTTCGCCGCGACGGGCGGACGCCTGCGCGCGTCCCAGTACGCGCTCGCGGTGGCGTCCGCCGCGGCGGCACGGCTCTCGCTCTTCCCGGCCGAGGCGCTGTTGGAAGCGGTGCGGCAGGGGGAGCCGGAGCATCTCGACAGCGACATGAGGGCGGTGGAGGCGGGACGCGGGGCGGCACATCGCATCTCGTCCTGAGGCAGGGCCGGGAGCTCAATCGGCAGTTCAGGGAACGGGGACCTGATTAGGCATAGTCCGCATTGTTGCTCCTCACTGCAACGGCCCCACGTATTCAGTTAGCACAGGTCAGCAGCATCGTAGCGGTGTACTTGCTTGGCCTCGCGAGCGTCCAAGAGTATGAATGCGATGGTACATGGATCAGGACCCGGGACACGCCAGGAATGTGCCGTACCACGCTGCACGACAACGTCGTCAGGTGACAAGAGCCGGGACTCCGTTTCGAGCCCCAGTTCCAGTTGCCCGGACAAGACGATCCCGAAATCGAGCGTTGGAGTGGTGGGAAGCCGGGCCTCGAAACCGGGCTGCCATGTAACCAGACGACCGACGATCCCACCGGGCGGCGCTTCGTTCCCGGGCTTCCAGCCGATCAGCGGGTCGGCAGCTTCGTGCAGTGGTGCTGGAAGTTCGCGGACTAACCAGAAGTCATACCCCTCACGAAACCCCTCTTTGCCCGGTCGCCTCCATGTGGCGTTGACGGGCACGGGGCTCTCATCCGTCATGCGGGATTTGCCGGCCGAATCGAGGCCCGTGACAAGACGACGGCCCAACCGGAGGGATGGTGGCAAGGAGGCAGGAATGGGGGCTGAAGCGCGCGGTGACTCTCAGCGGCGCTTTAGCGCCGCGCCGAGCGCGCCCTCTTAGGGCGCGACACACGAATCAGTCCGGGTCATGCTCTCAGGTGCTCGACGATCGCGGCCACGTGCAGCGCCGTGGTATCGAGGGCCGGCACCCCGGCGATCACCGGCTCGGGCAGCAGGAGCGGCAGTTCGGTTCCGCCGAGAATCACCCCGTCGATGACTTCTTCGTCGCGCAGCCGGCCGACCAGCGCGGTGAACTCCCGACGCGTTTCTTCCCGGAAGTCGCCCTTGAGGAGCTGATTGACGTAGCGGTCGTGGATCCACGCGCGGTCGGCGTCGTTCGGAACTACCACACGGATGCCGTAGCGCTCGAACACGGCGGGGTAGAACCGCGCTTCCATGGTGAAGCGGGTGCCGATGAGGAGCGGTTGGCGCATGCTCCGCCGTCGCGCATCCTCGGCGCACACTTCGACGATGCTGATGAGCGGAACCGGTGAACGCGGCGCGAGCTCGTCGAATACGATGTGGGGAGTGTTGGCCGTCATCGCGGCGAAGTCCACGCCGGCGCCGGCGAGCCGGCGCAGCGAGCCGAGCAGGTACTCGGTGAGCGCCGGCCGGTCGGTTTCGACGAGGCGGAGCCCGCGCTGGACGTCGAGGCTGTCGATCACGATGGAGGGGGCGCTCGAGGGATCGTGTTTCTTCCACGCCTCGAGTATGCGGCGATAGTAGTCGATGGTGGATTCGGGGCCGAGTCCACCGACGATGCCCAGCGACTTCATACGGCGTGGAATCTAGCCGGGTTGCTCCGCGCATCGCAGGCTAAAGCCCGCGCGCGCCCCTTCGCCGCCACTTCCCCTTCGCTTCGCTCAGGGTTCGCGCGGCGGCTCAGGGCAGGCTCTTCAGGGCGCGACTCGCGAGCACGTGGCGCGTTTCTAATTGCCTGTCGGCACGATGCCGGCCGTCTCCACCATAAGAATCACCGTGCGCTCCGGCGCCCGAGGGCGGTGCATGACTCCTTTGGGTACGACGAAGCCGTGCTGCGGATCGAGGGTGACCGTGTGGCCTTCGAGGTCGATGATGGACTGGCCGGAGACCACGTAGAAGAACTCGTCGTCCGCGTCATGCTTATGCCAGTGGTCCTCCGGCAACGGGACTCTGGATTATGCCGGGGCATTACGGTCGGACAATGGTGGAGGCAGGTGCCTGTCCGACGTCTTCGGTGGTTCGTAGAAGAGGCTTTATGCGGAGACACTCCCGTGCCCGTTTGCAGGCATCACAGATCCGTCCCCTTCACCTCCTCCCACAACTCATCCAACTCCTCCAACCCCGCACTCCCGATATCAATCCCACGCTCCGCCGCGAGTGCCTCCACCTTCCCAAACCGCTCCTGAAATCTCCGGTTCGCTTTTTCCAGGGCTGCGCGGGAATCGACACCGACCTTTCGCGCCAGATTCACGACCGCAAAGAGCAGATCGCCAAGCTCGTGCTCCAGGCGTTCCTGATCGCGATGGTCGTGCAGCTCCGACTCGAGCTCATCCAGTTCTTCCCGAATCTTGTCTCGCGGGCCCCGCTCATCGGTCCAGTCGAATCCCACCCCCGCCGCCCGCTCCTGCAGCCGATGCGCCATGATCAGCGCCGGCAGGGAAGGCGGCAGGCCATCGAGGACGCCCCCGCGTGCGGTCCGCCGCTCGCGCCGCTTGTTCCGCTCCCAGCTCCGCTGGGTATGGTCATTCTCGCCCGGCCCGCCCGGCCCGCCTGGCCCGACCAGCCCGCCCGCCTTCTCCGGATAGAGATGCGGATGCCTCCTCCACATCTTCTCCTCAATCGCCCTCGCCACGTCTTCCGCCCCGAACTCGCCCTTTTCCTCGCCGATCACGATCTGAAATGCGAAATGCAGCATAAGATCCCCCAGCTCATCCCGGATCTCCGTGCTACGGCCGCTGCCCGCCGGCCCGGCCGGCCCGCCTTGCCCGCCCGGCCCGCCTATCCCGCCCGTCGCCTCGCCGATCGAGTGATCCAGCTCGAGCACTTCCTCGACCAGATAGGGCCGCAAGGTTTCCCGGGTCTGCGCGCGATCCCACGGGCACCGTTGTCGCAGATCGCGAACCAGGTCAACGACGCGGCCCAGGGCGGAAGAGTCTTGGCGAACGGTGGTCATTGGAGGCGTCCTTCCTGACCTAGAGGTGCCGGGCGCATGCGCCCGGCCGTTCCCGGACGGTATGGGCATGCACATCGCTGGAACAGCCGTTCTCTAGAACAGCCTGTCGTCCCACGGGACGGCAAAGACTTTGCCCTTCCTGATCCTCCCGACGTCGGGATGCCGGAGGTTGATCATGACGATGCGCCCCACGGGCTGGCAGGGGAGCGCCGGCACCAGCAACGCAACGCTGCGCGCCTCCCCCAGCCAGCGGTCGCCGAAGTCGCGCGCCGCCGCGGAATCGGGAGCATCCCATTTGGGCAAATCTTCCGGCTTGAGCCGCTCGAGCAACGTGTCCGGCAGCTCCAATTGAATGGCGTGATGCGGCCCGGGAAGGGTGCGTGGCCGGGTGCTGTGCGCCAGAATCTCGAGAATCGATCCCGCGAACGAATCGGCGGCGTAGACCACCGGACGGCCGGGTGAATTCCACCGCCCGCCATGCCGGGCCGCTCCGGCGCCGTCGAATGGGTCGTGCCGCACCTTGCACGTGCGCCACGCGAGCATCCGGTCAGGCCGGGAGGGCGTACTCGAGCTTCATCAATAGCTGCTCCACCTGGCGGGCGCCGAGATCGGTGCGGGCGAGGTCCACCGGCCGCTCATTGCCCAGCTGGGGCTGGCGGCTGGTCAGGAACTCCTGCGCCGCATGCGGGTTGTCCCAGACATCCTCCGCCAGCGCCGCCATGCGCGCCAGCCGCTCCAGCCGCTCGCTCTCTTTGGGCGAGAGCCGGCGCCGGCGGCGGTGCAGGGTGGCCTTGGGTACGACGCGGTATTTGAGCTCCGTGGCGGCCGCCTCCGACACCATGAGGTGGGAGACCACTTGGGTGAGCGCCGCAACCGGGAGCCCCTCCTCCACCGCGCGCCTCAGATCCGCGAGGGTCCGGACTCGGCGCCCCAGGGTGCGCTCTCCACCCATGATATAGGCCACGCGGCTGGGATTCACTGTCAGGTGACGCCTCCATCGTTCCGTATGAGACTCAATAAAGTCTCAAATGGACCAGTCGTCAAGAGTGCGTTCTCGCCGCTCGCGCGTCCAGCCGTCGACGGCGCTTGTACCTGGGCTTTGAGGCCGGTACAATTCGCCACCTCGTGACCAGGCAAACGCAGATCATTCGAGAACGGGCGTGGCTCGAGGTCAACCTCGTCAACCTGGCCGCCAACGCGGAAACCGTTCGAGCCGCCGCCCGCGGCGCCCGCCTGCTTCCCATGGTCAAAGCCGACGGATACGGCCTTGGCGCGCTGCGCGTGGCGCACACGCTCGAACGCCACGTGGATCCCTGGGGCTTCGGTGTGGCGACCGTGGCCGAAGGCGCAACGCTGAGGGCCGCTGGAATCCGCCGGCCGATCGTCGTCTTCACCCCCGCACTGGCCGAGCACCAGGCGCGCTGCCGGGAGTTCGACCTCCAGGCCGTGCTCGACGATCCGGCCATCATCCACGACTGGAAGCTGCCCTACCAGCTGGAGATCGATACCGGCATGGGCCGCAGCGGGGTCAGATGGGATGACCCGGACCTCGCGAGATACGCGACCGCCCAGATGCAGGGCGCGTTCATGCACTTCCACTCGGCCGAGGACCATCCCGCCTCGGTCCGGACCCAGTGGGAGCGATTCCAGGCCGCGGTGACGAGACTGCCGGCACGGCCGGCGCTGCTCTTCGTCGCGAACAGCGCTGGAGTGTGGAAACTGGAGGAGAAGCTCGACCTCGTCCGCCCGGGCATGTTTCTCTACGGCTGTATCATCGCCAAAGACATGCCGGCGCCGAAACCGGTGGCCAGCCTCCGCAGCCGGGTGGTGAGTGTTCGCGGGATCAGGAAGGGCGAAGGCGTGAGTTACGGCGGCGAGTGGATCTCGCCCCGCGACGCCCGGATCGCCACCATCGGATTCGGCTACGCCGACGGGCTCCATCGCTCGGTGCAGGGAAAAGCGCGGGTACTGATCCGCGGCCGCTCGTATCCGCTGGTCGGCCGCATCACGATGGACATGGTTCTCGCGGACGTGACGGATGGGGGCGAGACCGTCGAGCGCGGGGATCGGGTCACCCTGGTCGGGACCGACGAGAATGAAACGATTACCTGGGAAGACCTCGCGGGGTGGGCCGGGACGAATACGTACGAGATGATGGCGGGGCTGGGGACGAGGGTGGAGCGGGTGTATGTCGGAGAGTAAGGCTGGGCGGGCTGGGCGGGCCGGGCGGGCC
>JACQVB010000014.1 GCA_016209985.1 Gemmatimonadota bacterium
CCCTTGGCCTCCTCGACCGTAATGACGCCGTCTTTGCCGACCTTCTCCATGGCCTCGGCGATGAGGTCGCCGATTTCCTTGTCGTTGTTCGCCGAGATCGCGCCTACCTGCGCGATTTCCTTCTTACCGGCGCTGGGCACTGAGATCTTCTTCAACTCGTCAACCACATGCTCCACGGCCTTGTCGATGCCGCGCTTGATGGCCATGGGATTGACGCCCGAGGTGACACTCTTCAGGCCTTCGCGGAAAATCGCCTGGGCCAGCACGGTCGCCGTGGTGGTACCGTCACCCGCCACGTCGGAGGTCTTGGTCGCGACTTCCTTCACCATCTGCGCGCCCATGTTCTCGACCGGATCGGGAAGCTCGACTTCCTTGGCCACCGTGACACCGTCCTTGGTCACCGTGGGGCTGCCGAATTTCTTGTCGATGACGACGTTACGGCCCTTGGGTCCGAGGGTGACCTTCACCGCTTCGGCCAGCTGATCCACGCCTCTCTTGAGGCGGGCGCGGGCATCCACGTCGAAATGCAGTTCCTTTGCGTTTGCCATTGCGATTGCTCCTTCGTGTTTACGTCAGCCGATGACGGCGTGGACGTCAGATTCCTTCATGATGACGAGTTCCTCGTCGTCGATCCGGTACTCGGTTCCGGCGTATTTGCTGTAGATCACTTTCTGGCCGACCTTCAGATCCATCGGAACCCGCTCGCCTTTTTCGATTCGGCCGGGGCCTACGGCGATGATCTCGCCGGCCTGCGGTTTCTCCTTGGCCGTGTCGGGGATGTAGAGACCGCCCCGCATCGTTTCGGTCTCCTCCAGCGGGCGGATGACCACCCGGTCCTGCAGGGGGTTGATTCTGACTTTCGCCTTAGTCGCGGTTGCCATTGCGAAGCTCCTCCTCCATGCCTGTAAGTCTCAATTTACCAATATGTTTCGCGGTTAGCACTCGTAGATCAAGAGTGCTGATCAGAATTCCAAGATAGTCGGGTACAGGAGAGTGTCAAGGGAAAAAAGGACCGGACCTAGTCGAGGATTCTGCGGGCTGCCGCCCAGCGGCGTCGCCACCAGAGGCTGTCCGGGTCGGTGTCTGCAAGGCTCGACAGCTTGACGCCACCCGATGCCGAGTGGATGAACCGGCCATCGCCTACGTAGAGCCCCACATGGGTCACGCGGTCTCCCTCGACCGAGAATCCCAGAATGTCACCCGGGGCAAGGCGACCGATTTCCAGGCCTATCGCGGTCCCCGAAGCGGCCTGCTCGCGGCTGACCCGGGGGACCGCGACGCCGTGCGAGCGGTAGGCGAACTGAATGAGCCCCGAGCAATCGTATCCGTTGCTTTCTTCACCACCCCACCGATAGGGGGTGCCCATGGCGTCCAGGGCGGTGAAGACGATTTGGGCGGCGAGGTCGCTGCGGGCCACGCCATGCCGCCTCGCCGCCCGCGCGATGGAGCGTCGCGACGGCCGTTCGGCCCCGCGAGTACCGGGGCCGCCGTTCCATGAGAGGGCGGCCCTGGCGGACACGAGCCACCCTCGCCGGTCGGAGGGATCCAGCGTCCAGAAGCCCCGTACGAGCTGGTCTTCGGTGCGATAGCGGCCTTCGATCCCTAGCGCCAGAAACGGGAAGACCCGCAGCGTGAACCCACCTCCGGCGCTCCAGAACGCGTCGAAGTTGCCGTCGTCGTGTTTCATCGCCACGCCCACGGCGGCCACGGCATACGGCCCGGTGCGAGCGCGATCGGTGCCGAGGGAGAACTCCCCGCCGCTCTGGGTCCGGTTCAGGGGGGAGCGGCGGTCGTCGAGGTGCACGAACGCAAGACCGTAGTCCAAGGGACCCGGCAGCGGACTTCTCAGGCCTATGCCCCAGATCACGGCCAGGGTATCGCTCCGCCACGCCCCGTACGACGCTTCGAGCGCGCGGCCCTGGGCATTGAGCGCGGCCGCGCCGCTGTGGAGGAGAAGAAGCCCTGCCCACACCGGTTTCAAGTCGTGCCGTGTCTCCGGAATCGATGTAACTTGCGTTGTTACGCCGGGTAGCAATCTACCAATCCTTACCTCTGCCGGGACGTCACCTATGCTTTGCCGAGCCGCATTTCTCGTTGCCGGTATCACTGTTGCGGGGGGAGCCACTCTGCGGGCCCAGAATCCCGATCCCGCGAGCCGGGTCGCCCGAGCGGTGATCGATCCCTTCCCCGTGAGTTTTTCACGCGGTGATTCGCTGAGCGCCCGGTTTACGCTGGTGGATTCGGTCGGCGGTGATGTCACCGGGGCGCGGTGGGACCTGGAGAGCTCCGGCGATGCGGTGCGATACCGGCTGCTCGACAGCAGCGGCGCGTCACGCAGCTATCTCTTCAGCGCCGACGCGCCGGCGAGCGAGACCTTCCGGGTGGCGCTCCACACCCGCTCCGCCGACGGGCGGGAGGGTACCCGCGTCGTCGATTCGGTGACCGTTGGGGTGGCCGACTGGGCGGTCGACCGCATCGAGATCGCCGAACCACAGTACGACGCCTATACCGGGACCACCTTCCTTCTCCGGGCCAGGGTTTTCAGCACCCATAACACCGAGCTGGAAGACCCCAAGATCAGCTGGGAAACGGATGACCCGTGCCACGCGCGGGTGATGCCGGATGGAGCGATCGCGTTCGGGGCCTCGGCCAAGATCACGGTCAAGGCGCGCTCTCAGGGGAAAGAAGCCAGCCGGCAAATACGGGTGAGTACCAACCCGGTGCAGACCATCAGCATTTCCCCGAAGTCGGCGCAGACGCGCATCGGAGATGTGGTTCGGTTCCGCGTAGCCGCCGAAGACCGCCAGGGCCAGGAAGTGCGGAAGATCGCCCTCTCCTACACCATCGACCCACTGGACTCCGTGCAGCGCGGTGCCCACATCGACGACCGCGGCTACTTCGTGGCCGAGGAACCCGGTGCCTACGTGGTGCGGGTTGCCGCCGGCGATGTCGCCACCGAAGCCCTGGTGGAGGTGACCCGGCGGCCGGCGGCCTCTCCGGTGCGGGTGGTCGGACGAGGACCGCTGCGCGGCGTCCGCAGCCGCGGACTGCAAGTCTTCAGTGGGAAGGACGGTCGTGACTACGCGTTCACGGGCACCGAAAGCGGGCGTCTGTACGTGTGGGATGTGACCGACCCGGTGCGCGTCACCCTCACCGATTCCGTCACCTTTGACTCGGCCTCGGTCGGTGATTTCAGAATCAGCTCGGATGGAGCATGGGCGGTGGTCGGTCGAACCGGCGGGTTCGGAGCGCGAAATGGCATCACGATTCTGGATCTTGCCACGCCGGCGCACCCCAAAGCGATCGGCTCGCTCTCGGACAGCCTGAATGGCGGCGTCAGCAGCATATGGGTCTCCAGCAACCTGGTCTATGCGGTGAACGCGGGCGCCGGCGCTTTGGACATCGTCGATGTGAGCACTCCGGCTCAACCACGCTACGTCAGTCGTTGGGAGACGAGGCCAGGCGAGTCGAAAGAGCTGCACGGTGTTTCCGGAGACGACAAGAACCTGTACCTGGCGTACGGCGGCGACGGGCTGGTGATCCTCGCCGTATCGGGTGATGGAACGCCGACCAATCCCAAGCTCGTCTCCCAGATCAAGTGGAAACGGGCCGCGGCGCACCGGGTGGTACGCGCGGGACGGTATGCCTTCGTGGGTGAAGAGTTCGTGGGTTGCGAGGAGTGCGTGAGCGGCCCACGTGGAGCCGTCCGGGTGTTCGATGTCTCGAAGTTGAAGGAACCGGTGGAAATCGCCCGCTACGAGGTTCCCGAAGCCGGAGTGGACGGCATCACGGTGGATAACAACACCCTGTACGCTGGCTTCCGGCAAGGTGGGGTGCGGCTGGTGGACGTGTCGGGCGACCTGCGCGGCGACATCTATCGGGAGGGCCGCCAAGTGGGTTGGTTCATGACGGCGCCGCCGGACGGGGCGAGCATGGCGGTCTCCGCGCTGCCCTTCAAGGGATACGTGTTCGTCACGGACGCCGGCAGCGGTCTCTGGGTGCTCCAGCACCAGCGCACCGCGCGGCTCACACCTTAGTCCAGCGCTCGTGCCGACTCTGGTGGTCACGCGCCGGGTTCATTTCAGCGCCGCACACCGGCTCCACAACCCAGCGCTTTCGGAGGCCGAAAATGCGCGCATTTTCGGCCGCTGCAACAATCCGAACTTTCACGGCCATAACTACGAGCTGGATGTGTCCGTCGAAGGCGCGATCGACCCCAAGACCGGCTACGTGGTCGACCTGGGTGAGATCAAGCGCATCGTGGAAGAGCGGGTGACGGCTCGACTCGACCATCGCAACCTGAATCTCGACGTGCCGGAGCTCGACGGGGCCATACCCACCACCGAGAACCTCGCGACCTTCATCTGGAAGCTCCTGGATGGAAATGTGCCCGGCCGGTTGAAGAAGGTTACGCTGTGGGAGACGCCGAGGAATTACGTGGAGTACGAA
>JACQVB010000017.1 GCA_016209985.1 Gemmatimonadota bacterium
ACCGCCGGCGTTCAGATGTTATTGGGCAATACCTACCACCTGCACGTCCGGCCGGGCGAAGACGTGGTCGAATCGCTGGGCGGCCTGCATCGATTCATGGGCTGGGACGGCCCGATACTCACCGATTCCGGCGGGTTCCAGGTTTTTTCTCTCGAAATTTTTCGCAAGGTCGATGAGGACGGCGTGGCGTTCCGGTCGCACATCGACGGCTCTGCCCGGTATCTCAGCCCGGAGCGTGCCATGGAAATCCAATGGGCGCTCGGGAGCGACGTCGCGATGGCATTCGACCAGCTGGTGGCCGCCACGTCCAGCCGCACCGAGATCGAAGCCGCGGTGGAGCGCACGTCGCGCTGGCTGGAGCGGTGCCGGGTGAGACTTGCAGAGCTTGCGAAAGACGCGCCCGCCCGGCAGGCGTTGTGGCCGATCGTGCAGGGAGGAACCGACCCGGCGCTGCGGCGACGCTCGCTCGACCAGATCACGACCATCGGAGACTGGACCGGTATTGCGGTAGGTGGCTTGGCGGTGGGGGAACCGCGCGAGGCGATGTACCAGACGCTCGAGGGGCTGGAACCTGCGCTGCCGAAAGGGGTTCCCCGTTATCTTATGGGCGTAGGGTTTCCGGAAGATCTCCTGGAAGCGGTGGCGCGCGGCATGGACCTGTTCGACTGCGTCGCGCCCACCCGGAACGGCCGGAACGGCTCGGCGTTCACTCGGCTCGGCGCCGTGAACGTCCGCAACGCCGCCTTCAAGCGTGATCCGCGCCCGCTGGACGACACCTGTGACTGTGAAACCTGTCGCACGTACAGTCGTGGCTACTTGCGGCACCTCTTTGCCGCGGAGGAACTCTTGGGTTTGCGATTGCTGTCGCTGCATAACGTGACGTTTCTGGTCCGCCTGGCGCGCGATGCCCGCGCGCACGTCCGGGCCGGCGATTTTGACGGGTGGCGTAGGGAGTGGCTCGACCGCTACCGGAACGGAGCCCGAACGTGAGCATCACCCCGGCAATTCTGTTTCTGTTCGCCCCCGCCGGCGGGCAGGCGGACGGACGCGTGATGGGCGCGTTCGTCGTCCAGATGCTCCTGATCGTGGGGATCGTCTATTTCCTGCTGATCCGTCCCAAGGTGCAGCAGGAAAAGAAGCACCGCGCGCGGCTGTCGCAGCTCAAGCCCAAGGACGAAGTCCTCACCGTGGGCGGCATCATCGGTGAAGTGATCCACATCAAGGACGACCGGGTCACCATCAAGAGTGGGGAGTCCCGACTGGTCATTCAGCGGGATCGGGTGGCGGAGATTCGCAGCAGCGGCCCGAGCGAAGGCAGCCCGTCGTCGTGACCATACGCCCCATTCATCTCCTGGGCTCTTCACCGCTTCGGGAGCGGGCGCAGGAAGTCGGAAAGGTCGTGGATGACGAGGTACGGCAGCTGGTGCGCGACCTGTTTGACACGATGCACGCGGCCAAGGGCGTCGGGCTCGCCGCGAACCAGATCGGCGTGACGCGTCGGGTCGCGGTGGTGCAGGCCGGCGAGCAATCCGAGCCGCTGGTCCTGATCGATCCGGTGATCGTCGAGCGCCAGGACGAGGCGACCGACGAAGAAGGCTGCCTGTCGATCCCGGACATCTATGCCGAGGTTACCCGCCCCGCTCGGGTGGTGGTGGAGACCACCACCCTGGAGGGCGCTCGGGTGCGGGTGGAAGCGGGCGAGCTCAAGGCCCGCGCCATTCAGCATGAGATCGACCATCTCGACGGCATTCTCTTTCTCGACCGTTTGAGTCCCCTCAAGCGCCGCCTGCTGCTTCGCAAGTGGAAAACGCTCCGAAAGGGCCAGACCGGCCTGCTGCGCGAGGTTCCGGAAGCCGCGACCCAGCCCTGACCGTGCGGATCATCTTCTTCGGCACCCCCGAGTTCGCCGTGCCGTCCTTGCGAGCGCTGCTGGGCGAAGGATTCGACGTTGCCGCGGTCGTTACCCAACCGGACAAACCCCAGGGCCGCTCCCGCTCATCAGTGGTTCCGCCCCCGGTGAAAGAAGTCGCGCTCGCCGACGAGATCGCGGTGCTGCAGCCGGAGCGGCCGGCCGGCGCTGATTTCCTCAACACCATCCGCTCGCTCGAGCCCGATCTGGGTGTGGTCGTCGCGTATGGCCACATCCTCAAACCCGACCTCCTCGCCGCTCCCCGGCTGGGGATGATCAACGTCCACGCCTCCCTGCTGCCCAAGCTGCGCGGGGCGGCGCCGATTCAGCATGCGATCCTGCAAGGGCTGGACGAGACCGGCGTCTCGATCATGCAGATGGATGCGGGCATGGATACCGGGCCGGTGCTGCTGCGGGTGGCGACCCCAATCGCGAGCGACGAGACCGCCGGGGAGCTGACCGTGCGACTGGCCGAGCTGGGTGCCTTGGCGCTGATCGAGGCGCTGGAGCTGATGGGCAGCGGTGTCGTGGAAACCGAGCCGCAGGACCCTGCGGAAGCGACCTTCGCTCCCAAGATCACTCGTGACATGGCGCATATCACCTGGGATGCGCCCGCCGAGCAGGTGGCGCGGATCGTCCGCGCGCTGGACGCCAAGCCCGGGGCGTGGACCACCCTCGAGGGACGCGAGATCAAGCTCTTCGGCCCGCGGCCGGGCACCGGCAATGACGCCGCGCCCGGGACGGTGGTGGCGACCGAGCCGGGGCTCGTGGTCATGACCGGCACCGGCACCCTGGAGTTTGCCGACGTGCAACCCTCCGGCAGCAACCGGATGTCGGCGACCTCGTGGATCCGCGGGCGGGGAGTGCGTGCGGGCCAGCGGTTCGCGTGAAGCCGCCGGTTCCCCGAGTCCATGTCATCACGGATGGGCAGGTCGCTGTCCTCCCGAATCTCGAATCCGTAGCGGCCGCACTCGCGATTTCTCCCGCGGTCGCCTTTCACGCGCGGCTCCCTAAGGCCGACGGGGCCCGCGTGTGGGAGCTCGCGACCCGGCTCCGGAAGGCCACCGGCCCGCGGTCACTCATCATCGTGAACGATCGCCTCGACGTCGCGCGCATCGTCTCGGCCAATGGGGTGCACCTGCCCGAGAATGGACTTCCGATCGAGGCGGCCCGGCAGCTTCTGGCGCCCGGCCAGCTGCTCGGGCGCTCGGTGCACGATCCGGAGGAGGCGCGCCGCGCCGCCGCTGCGGGCGCCGACTACGTGCTGCTCGGTCCCGTGTGGGAAACCGCATCGCATCCCGAACGTCCGATCGGATTGGGCGCGCTGCGCGGACTCGAAGGAATCACCGTCATCGCGATCGGCGGGGTGACCCCCGAGCGTGCGAAGGCCTGTCGCGATGCGGGAGCGTGGGGTGTGGCCGCGATTTCCGCGTTGTGGCGGGCACCGGATCCGGCTGCTGCCGTCTCCACGATGCTGCTATCTTTCGTTTGAACACTGCGGCCGGTTCGCGCCGTCATCCTGAGCCCCGCAGGGGCGAAGGATCTACCGATTCTTCACTCGCTTCAGTCGCTTAGGGACGAAGAGGATTCTTTGCTGGCTGCATCGCGTATGGAAGACAAGACGCTGATGGTACAGCTGAATGGCGAGGCCCGCGCGGTCGCTCCAGGATCGGTATCGGATCTCCTGCGCTCGCTGGAGATCGATCCGCGCACCGTGGTAGTCGAGCTCAATCGTGCCATCGTCCGCCGGACCGCGCTGGAATCGACCTCTATAAAGGAAGGCGATGAGATCGAATTGGTACACTTTGTCGGGGGCGGTTGAGCAATGACGACGGCCGTAGGGACGCAACTCGACCAGCCGCTGGTCATCGGCGGGCGGACCTTCCATTCACGCTTGATGGTGGGCACCGGCAAGTATCACGACAACGAGACGATGGTCCGCGCCATCGAGGCTTCGGGAGCGGAGGTCGTCACCGTCGCGGTGCGGCGGGTGGACCTGGACCGCCGCAAGGCCGAGGGAATTCTTCATCATCTCGACCCCGAGCAGCACTTTCTGCTCGCCAACACCGCCGGATGCTATTCGGCGGAAGAGGCGGTTCGCTACGCGCGTCTGGCGCGCGAGGCCGGATTCAACGACTTCCTCAAGCTTGAGGTCATCGGGGATCGGGAGACCCTGCTGCCGGATACCGCGGGTTTGCTGGAGGCGGCTCGCACACTGGTGGCCGACGGTTTCCAGGTCATGGCCTACACCAACGACGACCTGATCACCGCACTCCGGCTGGAAGACGCCGGGTGCGTGGCGGTCATGCCGCTGGCATCCCCCATCGGGAGTGGGCTGGGACTGATCAACCCCTACGGTATCCGGATCATCAAGAAGCGGGTGTCGGTCCCGGTCATCGTGGATGCCGGGGTGGGAACGGCCTCCGACGCCTGCGTCACCATGGAGCAGGGGGTCGACGGCATACTAATGAATACGGCAATCGCCGAAGCGAACGATCCGGTGGCCATGGGGTCCGCGATGCGGTTGGCGGTGGAATCCGGCCGGCTCGCGTACCTCGCGGGCCGGATGCCGCGCCGGGAAATCGCCGTGCCTTCCAGCCCGACGACGGGAATGCTCGGCTGACGGAACGTTCGGGCCGGGCCGCCCGCGAGGCGGCCTTACAAATACTCTCGGCGGTCCGAGCAGGAGCTCCCTTCGCAGCAGCACTCGATTCGGCGCTGGGCTCGCTCGATGAGCGGGACCGGAGTCTGGCCCATGAGATCGCGGCGGGCGTGTTGCGCAGCCAGACCGTGCTGGACCGACGACTGCAGCCGCTGGTCACCGGCAATTGGCGGCGGGTGCCCGATTCGCTCAGGGACGTGCTCCGGATCGGAGCCTACCAGCTCTCCGACCTCGACCGGGTTCCCGCCTACGCTGCCGTGGAAACATCGGTCGACCTCGCGCGCGCGCACGTCGGAGCCCGCGCCGCGGGCCTGGTCAACGCGGTCTTGCGGAAGCTCTCGGCGACGCGGGAAGCGACGTCACCATCCGATGCTGCCGGGGGTCACGGTTCCCTCGCGGCGACCCATTCGCACCCGGAATGGCTGGTGGAACGCTGGGTGGCGCGATTCGGCGCCGCGCGCACGCGGGCTCTTCTGGAGCACAACAACCAACGGCCGCCCCTCGTCATTCAACCGCTGCGTTGGTCCGCCGAACGACTCGCTGGCGCACTCGCCGGGGGCGGCATAGCCTTCGACCCGGTCCCGGGAGGTCTCGGCTTCACGGTGCGCGGCGGCGAGCGCGTGGCCCGGTTGCCGGGGTTCGAGGCGGGGGCGTTCGTGGTCCAGGATCCCGCGCAGGCGCGCGTGGTACAATTCACCGACTTCCCCGCGGGCTCGCTCATCTGGGACGCCTGCGCGGCCCCGGGAGGCAAGTCGCTGGTGCTGGCGCAACGGCATCGGGTCATCGCGTCCGACCTCAAGCCCGACCGGCTCCGGAAGCTGCGCGCCGCGGCCGATCGCGCCGCCCCGGGACTCGCGATATTCGCCGCCGACGCGCGAACGGCGCCGTTGAGAGCGGCCAGTACCGACGCGATTCTGCTGGATGCCCCGTGCAGCGCGACCGGAACGCTGGCGCGACACCCGGACGCGCGCTGGCGTCTTTCGCCGCGGCGGATCGCCTTGATGGCCCGGCTCCAGGCCGAGCTACTCGAGGGTGTCGCGGTCGTGTTGCGCCCGGGAGGTACGCTCGTGTATGCGACCTGCTCACTGGAGCCGGAGGAGAACGACGCACAGGTGAATGCCTTCCTCGAGAAACATGCCGAGTATCGGCGCACCGCGGATGACCTGGTGGTGTTTCCTCCCGATTCGGGAAGCGACGGTGCCTATGCCGCCCGGCTCGAGCGCGCCGCATGAAGTTCCGCAGGCATCTGCCCCGCCCGGTCGATTGGCTCGCCTGGTTCCGCCGGAATCCGACGCTGCAGCGAGAGGGCCCGGAAATCCGCCGGGCACTCAAAAACCTCGCGATCTTCCTGGGCGCGGCCGCCATCGGGTATCTGGTCGCCGCCCTGTTCCTGTTCCGCGCGCCTATCTTCGCCCAGTCGAGCACCGTTCCGCGGGTCATCGGGCTGCCGGTCGATTCGGCGCGCGCGGTGCTGAAGCGGGCCGAGCTGAACGGGCGAGAGGGGGAGAAAGTACCTCACCCCTCCGCGCTGCCCGGACGCGTCATCTGGCAAGACCCTCCGGCGGACGTGGTCGTGACGTCGGGAACGACGGTGGACCTCTCCCTCTCCGGCGGACCGCAGAAGGTCCTGATCCCCGACGTCGCCGGCTACGATGAAGCGACTGCGCGCCTGTTGATCCAGTCGGCGGGGCTCACCGCCACGACCGAGACGGCCCAGACGGCTGCGCCCAAGGGAGTGGTCGTCAACTCGCGCCCACCCGCGGGAAGTGCGCTCAATCCCGGCCGGCCGGTGGTCCTGGTCGTCAGCGCCGGCGCCCCCACCATTACCGTCCCGAACGTGATGGGTCTTACATTGGAAGAAGCGAAGGCCAAGATCGATTCGGTGGGTCTGAGAACCGGAACATCGCTCATGAGAAGCACAACCGACGCCGTTCCCGGAACCGTGATCGACCAGCGACCACCAGGCGGAACGCTGGGCGCACCGGGTACCGCCGTGGATCTGGTCATCGCCCGAAAGGTCCAATGAACTCATCCATCCGGATCGCGGCCAGCGTCCTCAGCGCCGACCTTTCCCATCTGGCCGATCAGGTGGCTGCCGTCGAGGCGGGCGGGGCCGACTGGATCCATGTCGACGTGATGGACGGAAAGTTCGTCCCGCAGATCACGTTCGGCCAGAATATGGTCGCCGCCATGCGCAGGCTCACCAAACTTCCGCTCGACGTGCACCTCATGGTGGTGGAGCCGGAGCGTTACATCGCTCCCTTCGCCGAGGCCGGCGCGTCGGTCTTTACATTCCACCCGGAGGCCACGGTCCATGTCCAGCGGCAGTTGGCGACGGTGCGGGAGCGCGG
>JACQVB010000175.1 GCA_016209985.1 Gemmatimonadota bacterium
CTTTCAATACATCACCACCCTTGGCGCAGTAGCCCCCGATGCACTGGGCGGTGAAACGAACACCCCAGACATCGAAAAATTGGCCGAGGGTGAACCCGTCTTTCGTCGCGGCCTCGATGTGGACGGTCCCGGTAGTGTCGTGCGTGTGAATCGGGGAGATGTAGCGGGCAAGCTGATTGATGCCGATCATTGCCGGCACCGTCGTCGTGGCCCCACGGATCGTGATGGTCAGATGCTGGTGGATGTGCTGGACAAAGGCTTCTGACGGCATGGCGGGGAGCCCGATGGCTTCCAGCCGCTCGGAGAGACCGTCCAATCCCCCGGTCCATGGCGCCGCGCCCGTCTGCAGCCCGGGAAGCGGCCTCGGCTTGGCCGGCGCTAGCGGCTTGCTCTGCGCGACGGCGGACGATGCCCACAGAAAGGGAACGGTAATGAGCGCGAGAAGACGGTAGCCGACGGTCGGCATGGCCACCGCCTCAGCCGCGTTTCGTGGTGACTTCGATCGCACCAGACTGATTGTTCAGTCCATACCGCGTCGCCGCATCGGTGGCCGATAGAAAGCGCATCTCCTGCACCTGATCGCGAGGGATGGAGCGCAGCTCGTCAATCGAGCCTCGCTTGGTCCCATCCACGTAAACCGATATTCCGGTTTCTTCCAGCAGGATCGTGGTCGCGCCGCGGCTGCTGAGCCACGTCGGGCGCAGCGCTTGAACCAGATCGTATGCGGTTTGCGCAGTCTGCTTGGCGGCAATCTCCTCGGCGGTAATGCGCCGGGGATCGCGACGCAGCTTCTTTTCTTTTTGGGCGTGCACCACGGTCGCGAAGGCACACAAAAGCGCGACGCTCAAAACCAGATTGCGAGCCGGCATATCCCCTCCTCAAGCAAGACCCAACTTTTGGGCTAATCCGATTCGCTGGAGCTTGCCGGTGGCCCCCACCGGCATCTGCGCCAGGATGAGAATCTTGCGCGGGACCTTGAAATCCACCAATCGCACTGCGGCGAACTGGCGCTACTCGCTGTCGCTCGCCCATCTTCTCAACGTCGCCCGCGATAGACCCGCGTGGCGAACCCGACGGCGGTGACGGATATCGCGTCCGGCGTACTGCCACTCGTCGCGCTGAGGGCAAGGAAAGGACGGGTGGTGGGTGCACGTCTTCTGGATCGCAGTCGGCTGCAACGCGCCCGCCTCGCGCATGCGAAGCGGGCCCGCCGGAGACGCTGCTTCTCGCTTGCCGCTCTACTTCTGCGCGCTGTTGAGGTTACCTCGGAACGGGGCGACGCCCGGCACTTCCCACTCCTCCCACATTTTGTCGACCATCTGCTGGATGTAATCCACGTCTTCGTCGACCAGATGGGCGAACCGTCCCTGCTTCTCCAGGTATTCACGGACCGGTACCCGGCCCTTCTTCCGCGGGTCGTAGCTGTAGATCACCTTGCCGTCGATCACCTCAAAGAGCGGGAAGATACCGCTCTTGATGCCCAGTTCACCCAGCTCGTGCGAATAGCGGGGGTGAAAGTCCCAGCCCTTGGGACACGGATCGAAGGTATGGATGAACGTCGGCCCGCCGATGGCGAGCGCCTTCCGTACCTTGTTCAGGAAGTCCAGGGCCGGGTAGGTCGCGCTGGCGGTCGCCACGTAACGGCAGGTCGGGTGTCCCACGGCGAGCATGCCCGCCACGTTCTTTTTCCACCGCCGCGCCATGATCCGGTGCTTCTGCCCCGGCGGGGTGAACGTGGTCTGGGCGCCGTAGGTCGTCAGCCCGGTGGCCTGAATGTCGGTGTTGGCGGCCGATTCGTTGTCGTACATGATGATCAGCAGATCGTAGTCCGACTGCAGCGCACCTGAGACGCCGCTCAGCCCCATGTCGCCGCCACCCAGGTCACCGCTGAAGTTGATGACATTGATCTTCTCCTCCGGCAGCTTGCCCTTCCGCATCAGCGCCCGGAGCCCGGCAGCCATCCCCACGGCCGACGCACCACCGGCCCCCAATTGCGTGTGCATCCAGGGAATGATCCAGGGCGTCGTCTGGTAGCTGGTGTTCGCCACGTACATGCAGCCGGTCGAGCCCGTGGCGATGGTGCGCGGGCCGGAAGCCTTGGCAAACTGCCGCATCACCATCGCCGACTCGCAGCCCTGGCAGGTCCGGTGGCCCGAGGTGTAGAACTCCTCGTGAGGCGTGTTCTTGACGCCCTTGATCTTGTCGTACTTGATGACCGGTAGTCCGGTGGACATCGCAGGATTCTCCCGAGTTGTGCCGGCTATTCCCGCAAGCCGATCCAGGTGACCGTCTCTTCGTCGCCCGCTCGCTCCGCGGCTTTCCCAGTGATCTCCAGCATCCGAGTGCAGTCGGCGATTGAAATGTCCCGGCCGCCCAGTCCGCCGATGAAATTGACGACAGCGGGTCGGCTCGCCAGGGGATACAGGCAAGAACGGACATCGTGCAGCACGATCCCCCCGCAGTCGGGTGACCCGTGCGCGAAGTTGCGGTCGAGCACGCCCACCGCCCGGAAGCGCGACAGACACTCCCGCAGCTCTTCCGTGGGGAACGGCCGGAACCAGCGCAGGCCGATGTAGCCTACTTTGCGGCCCTGCTCGCGCAGCCGGCGCACCGCGGTGCGGGCCGGCATGGCGACCGCTCCCACTCCGATGAGCACCGTCTCCGCGTCGTCGGTCATGAACTCGCTGAAGAACGGCGTCGCATAGCGCTCGCCGAAGATCTCGTTGAACTCCTGGTACGCCTGCACGATGACGCCCTTGGCTCGCCGGGCCGCCTCCCAGTTCTGCCGGCGCAACTCCATCACCCAATCCTCGTTCACCTGTGGCGCGATGGAGATGGGGTTGTCGGGATGGAGCCGGCGGGGGCCCAGATCGTACCGGGGGAGGAACCGCGCCACCGCCTCTTCGGTGGGGACCTGCACCATGTGCTGCGAATGAGTGAGGAAGGCACCGTCCATAGCCAGCGCCATCGGCATGCGTACGCGACTATCCTCGGCCACGCGGTACCCGATGAGCACATGCTCCAAGGCTTCCTGTGCGGTCGTGGCCCAGCAGAGCAGCCACCCCATGTCCCGGAGTGCCATGGCGTCATTGTGCTCTACGCCGAAGGCGCCCGGATCGTCCAGCGCACGGTTGCCCACCAAGAACAGGGGCGGCAGCCGGTCGGTCGCGGTCACCACCAGCGCCTCGAAGCCGTACATCCAGCCGGTACCGCTGCTCCCGGCAAAGGCGCGGGCTCCTACCGAGCTGGCGTGCTTCACGATCTCGAACTGCGAGTGCTCGCTATCGGCGATGATGTATTCGGCGTCCAGCTTGCCATCGGCGATGAGCTTCGACAGGGCGTCCATGACCTCGGTGTAGGGGCGTATCGGGTAGGCCGAGATCACGTCAACATCTGCCAGCCGCACTCCCTGCGCCACCGCCTGACAGCCGTTGAGCAACTCCTTTCGGTCCCAGGCCGCGAGCCGCTGGTCCAGGACCGCGGTGTCCGTTTCGGTCTGTTTCACAACCCGTCTCCTTTGACGTTACGCCGGGGTCTCTGCACCGGAGAGCTTGGGCGGCACATACGTACCCTCCCGGACCTCCCGTCCGGTGCCGGTGACGACGGGGAAGTGGACGCGCTCCTTACCCTTCTTCTCTTCCGCCCAACGGATGTAGCCCTGGGGGTCTCGCACCCAGTGCTCCCAGGGGCTTCGGTCGTTCTCGAACCTTAGCTCGTCCACCATCACGATACACTCGGGCTCGGGGCACACCTCGGCGCATTTGTGGCAGCCCACGCAAACCTCGTAGTTCACATCGTAGAGCCCGTCTTCGGTCGGGTCGAAGCACCCGTCGGGACACTCCAGCCAGCACAGGGTGCACTCGATGCATAGGTCGAAGCGGATCACCGGCCGGTGCGTCTTGGTGGTGCCGCGCTTGAACCGGTCATTCCGCCCCTGCCCCCGCGGCCCCAGCTTGAAGCCGCGTGGTACCGCCGGGACTGCGATCCCCGTGTCCTCGAATTCGTGCCACTTGGGTAGGACCGGGACGGGGTGGGACCAGTTGATGCCTTCACCGGGCTTCACCAACCTCACGCGCCTGAGCGTTGCCTCGTAGGCCTCCCGTGCCGCCCCGGCCCGGCGGGCGTCCTTGGTCTTGTCCAGCAGGTACGCCTCGACCGCCTCGATGGAGATGATGCCGGGGTCGACGGCGGCGATTGCGCCGAGCACGCGCTCCCGGGTGAGGTCGTCCTTGAAGACCCACATCCCGGCGAGACTGGCGTCCCCTTCCAGTGTGGCCAGGCGATAGGGGTAGGGCTTCTTGGCGATGAACTTGAGCAGGTCTTCCGGCTGGTGCCGAGTAATAACCAGCAGACATCCTTTTTCGTGCACCTTCTCGTTGATGGGTCGCACGCCGTGCCAGCCCCACGGTTCAACTCCCTTGACCATGGTATCGTCGACCACCACCGAGACGTCCGCCTCGTCGATATCCAGCTTCGCACCGCACTCGGCTTCGAGCTCTTCCTCGGAAAGATCTTCGGCAACAAAGGCGAAGTACTTGCAGGGAATCCCGTTCCGTTCCGGGGAGTCGCTGTAGCGGCCATTAGAGAACGCGACCTTTCCCATGCGGCTCGCGATCATCACGATGTCACTGCCGAGATATTTCCCCAGACTCTTCTGGAAGATGCCGCGATAGTTAACCTCGACGCGTTTGATCATGCCCAGTTCTCCGGCGGACGGGAGGGTGAGGGGTGGGTCATGCGACCTCGCGGCGTGACGTGCGCCGTGCTGGGAGATGGGTAATGGCGCCACGGTACGCTGCCAGCGCTTCCAGAAGCAAGGCTTCGACGTTCTTGATGTGCTGCGACATCGCCGCGCTCGCGCCCGGGCCGTCCCGGCGCCCGATCGCCCGATAGATGGCCCGGTGGTCAACCACCGCCTGCCGTCGCCGGGCCTCGGTCTCCACCGCGTCCCGGCGGATCCCCAGAACCAGGTCCGAAAGGTAGTTCTGGATCATTACGGAAGTCTGGTTGTGGGTAGCTTCGGCGATCGCCTGGTGAAAGACACGGTCTGCGGCGGCCGCCGCATCCAAGTCACCCCGCGCGGTACAACTCTCGTGCCGCTCCAGCGCCGTGCGCAGCGACTCCAAGTTTTCCCGGGAAGCGCGCTCCGCCGCCAGGCTGGCGAGACGGGGCTCCAACAGGCGTCGGGCCTCGAACAGATCGACCAGGTTCGCGCGCTGCCGGTCCAGAAACGCGCCCAGCGGGACCATGGCGCTCGTGTCTCTCGCACCGACGACGAAACTCCCCCCGCCGTGGCGGGACTGGATCACGCCAGCGACCTCCAGCGCCCGCAGCGCCTCGCGTACCGAGCCACGACTGGCACCCAGTTCCCGGGCAAGCCCCCGCTCCGGTGGAAGTCGGTCACCTAGTTTCAATTCGCCCCGAGTGATGCGATGCTCAATCGCGCGAACGATTTCCTCGGTGACCTTGGGTCTCGCGACCCGATTCCGTGCCACGCCCCGACTATAGCAAGTGGTCGGACCACATGCAAGCCTGTCGCCAGGAGGCTGGACCAGTCCCAGCCGCCGCCCAGGCGGGGGCCGCGCGGGAGTCTAATCCACCGCGCTCGCGGGCGGCGGCGCGGCGACGGACGAGCGGCCGTCCTTCTCACAGAGCCCCAGTTTCTGCGCCAACCCGATCCGTTGCAGTTTACCGGTTGCGCCAACCGGAATCTGCGGCACGATCAGGATCTTGCGCGGCACCTTGAAATCCGCCAGGTGCACTGCTGCGAATCGGCGCAGTTCGCTGCCGCTCACCTGCGCACCGTCCCGCAGTACCACCGCCGCCGCGACATCTTCGCCCAGCATGTCGTGCGGAACGGCAAAGGTGACGCATTGGTGCACCGCGGGATGCTCCATGATGATCTCGTCCACTTCCCGGGGAGAGATCTTCTCGCCGCCCCGGTTGATGATCTCTTTCAGCCGGCCGGTGATACTGATGTAGCCGTCGGCATCCATGATCCCCTGGTCGCCGGTGCGGAACCATCCCTTGATGAACGCATCCGCATTGGCTTCGGGGTTGTTCTCGTATCCCCGCATGACGTTCTCGCCCCGGGTCACGATCTCGCCGGGCGATCCCGGAGGAAGCGGATCGCCCCGCTCGTCCACCACCCGCATCTCGGGGCCGGCCGCGGGCCCCACCGTGCCGGGCTTGCGCGCCCGAGGCGGCAGCGGATTGCTCGCCATCTGGTGCGCCGCCTCGGTCATGCCGTAAGACTCGATGACCGGAGCGTCGAAGACGGACTCCAGCTCACCGATCACTTTGACCGGAAGGGCGGAGGACGACGACCGAAGGAAACGCAGCGGGTTGTTCCGGATCACCTCGCGGTTCTTCGACGCCCGGCCGAGGATGGCCTGGTGCATGGTGGGCACGCCGGTATACCAGGTCGGATGCACCTCAGCCACCCATCCGAAGAACTTGAGCGCGTTGAAACCGCTGGTACAGCAGACTTCCCCTCCGGCCGACAGCGGGGCCAGCAGTCCGGTCATCAGGCCGTGAATATGGAATAGCGACGTGATGCACAGACCGCGATCGTCCGCCGTAAAGCCGAGCGTGCGGCGGATGTTGCCGGCCGAGGCCACCATGTTTCGGTGCGCGAGCGGAACGATCTTCGGCCGCGAGGTCGTGCCGGAGGTGTGAAGCACCAGGGCGATGTCGCCTTCGGTAGGCGTGTCCGGCGAGCGCGATCGGGTCCTGCCATTGCTTTCGAATTCCAACTCGAACGTTCCCGCGCCGAGCGCGGGCCGAGCGGCCACGCGAGCCACCGGGATCCCGAGCTTTGCCGCCACGTCCGCCGCCGGCGAGGCTTTGTCCCGCCCGAGAATGAGGAGCCTGGCGCCCAGGTCGGACAGATAGAACTCGAACTCCTCCGCTCGGTACCCCGGATTGAGTGGCGCCGCGGTCGCCAGCGATGTGATCGCCAGAAACGCCAGCGCCATTTCCGGGCCGCTATCGAGCACGATCGCGACGCGGTCATTGGGACCGATCCCGCGCGCCGCCAGCGCCTCCACGGTCCGCCCGATTTGCGACCGCAAGGCCTGATGGGTGAGCGGGATGCCGCCGGGGGAGCTGAGGGCGGTCGCGCGATCGGCGCCGGCACCGAGCAGCGCAGGGACGGTGAGTTCGGATTGGGACATGGCCAGCAACCTTAGGAACGGACTGTCATGATCCGAGCGGTCCCAGCCATCCTTTTGCGATCGCCTCATCCGAGCTGGCCGGCCCGAGCTTCCCCTTCACCGACTCCAGCAGTGCCGCCGCGTCGTATACCTGCCCGCCGCGCATCACCAGCCGGACCTTGTGCGTGTTGCGGATGTCGGTGAGCGGATCGCCCCGGACCACGAAGAGATCGGCAAACTTCCGCGGCTCGATGGATCCGAGCTTGTCGCCCATGCCGATGGCGTGCGCCCCGTTGATCGTCGCGATCTTGAGCGCCGCCGCGGCCGGAATGCCGGACTTCACCAGGGCGTGCACTTCGCGGTGGGCATTGAACCCGGAGAAGCGAAGCCCGTTGCTCGGCGCGTCGGTGGCGAGCGTGATGAGGCTGCCGCCCCCGGCGTCATAGAACGCCTTGATCTCGGTCTGCTTCTTCACATAGATCTTCCGGAACTGCTCGCTGTAGGGCCGGGTCAGCTGCGGATTCAGACTCTCGATCTGGCGCACGTACGGGGTCAACAAGCTCGGCTCGTCGAACCAGTAGTCGAACACCTCGTCCGGATTGGCGACGTGGCCATAGGTGCTCAAGGTCGTGTTGTAGTACACGTGGTGATCGATGAACAGCCGGTAGATCGCCTTCATCTCCGGCGAATTCACGTCCTCCAGCACCACGGATTCGTACGCACTGCGCGTGGGCGGCATCGCGTCACCACCCATGAAATGATCGACGCGATCGATGCCCATGAGAATGGCGTCCCGGGGATTGACGCTATTGCCCCGCCCCGACTCGAGATGGCCGGAGACGGTGATGCCGTGCCAGTGGGCCCGCTCGATCACGACCGGCAGATCCTTGGGGGAAATGCCCTTGGCCTTGATGCTGCGCATGCCGCGCGAGACCCAGTAATCGATGTCCTTCCGGATGGAATCCGCGGTCAGATCCTGGCTCCATCCCGCGCGCGCCGTGCCGTAATACGGACCCGAGCTGAAGAGCCGCGGCCCCGGCTGCTCGCCCCGTTCGATCCGATCGCGCAGGTCGATCATTTCGTCCGGCTTGAACTCGCCGGCCGGGAACGTGGTGGTGACGCCATTGGCGAGGAAGACCACCGAGTACAGGCCGGTTTCGTCCCGCCGTTTGCCCAAGAGGTTCATGCTGTAGTGGGCGTGGACGTCGATGAACCCGGGCAGCACGGTCTCGGTGTCGGCGAGGGCGATGATCTGGGCGCCCGCCAGATCGGCATCACTGGGAGCACCCACTTTGATGATGACTCCCCCGCGAATCACGATCCCCGGATTGCGTACTCGGGTATCGCGCACGCCGTCGAACAGCCACCCGCCGCGCACCACGGCGGTACCGGTTTCCTGTGAGACCGCGGCCCGCGGCACGGCCGCCAGCATGGAGACAACGGCCGCTGCGAGGACGAGACGAATTCTCGATTGGGACATAGACTATTCTCCCGAGGCTTTCTTCCTGGCCTGATCTTCCTGTTTCACGCCGCTGTCCTGCTCGATCCGGGCGCGCAGCAACTTGTCCAGCTTGGGGTAGTTGGCGTCGAGGTAGGCGTTGCCGCCCTCGAAGAGCGGAGCCTGGCGGCCGGCCCGCATGCCCCCGCCCGAGTTCTCACCATAGCCGACATACAGGCTGTCGACCACGTCCATGCCCTCGACGACTCGCCCGAACGGGGCGAAGCCCTGCGCGTCCTGATAGGGCCGGTCCTCCTTCAGAACGTAGATCTGCGTGGTCCGCGCGTCGGGTCCGGTCATCGCATACGCGAAATAGCCACGGAGATTGCTGGATTTGACCGAATCATCAGGGAATCGCCGATCGCGCCAGACCGCACTGATTGCCGGATCGCCGGGAATCCCGAACTGCACGAAGCCACGGGTGACCCGGTAAAAGCGGGAGTCGTCGTAAAAGCCGCTGCGAATGAGGTTGTAAAAGCGGTCGGCGCCGCGGGGGGCGAGGTCGCGCTGCACTTCCAGCACGAAATTGCCCCTGGTGGTTTCGAAGCGGGCTCGGTACTGATCGGGCGCGCGTTCGCTCCAGAAGGGTGCCTCGGGATCCATGAGGACGCGGGTGCCGGCCGCTGGGGTTTGTGCCCGCAGCGAGGTCGGCCAGGCCCCAGCGAGAATCACCGCGAGCACGGAGCACAGAGTACGGAATGGCGCCGGCCGGCACGCCTCATCAAGTACTGTCACTCCGCGCTCCGCATTCCGCGCTCCGCACTCATTCACCGTCTCCTCCTCACAGATTGGGATTATTGAGCGTCTCCACATCCGGCAGCGGCAGAGCCTGGCGGACTGAGGCCCCGGCGCCGCAGGCTAGGTCGCCATAGGTCTGGTTCTTGTGATTCAGGCCGCTGGGGAACGAGATGCCAAACCGCAGCATGTCCTGATAGCGCGCCCCTTCGCTGAACAGCCAGCGCCGCCGCTCCTCAACGATGGTCGCCGGGATGTCGGCTTCCTCGGCGGGCGTGAGGACCGGCAGGCTGGCACCCGTACGGAGTGCATTCAGGATCGTCACGGCCTGCGCCCCTCCCTGCACCTCGGCCATGATCAGCCGGGCTTGCGTATACGATGCAATGGGGATCGCCGACGTCTTGGCCGTGTACTTCAGTTGGTCCCACTGCCGGGTGACGCCGTCCCGGCCGTTCAGGCCGGCGTCAACCACCCGGACCCGCGTGTCAGGCACGGCCGGTGAGCCGACCGTCAGGTTCCGGTAGGCCGCCGCCACCGAAATGTCCCGCGCGGTGATACTAGCGTTGAACACCCGGTTCTCCCGCCGCGGCTCGGCGGTCGAGTATGCCGCGTTTCGGACAAAACCCGCAGGAACCGCCGAGGCATCGGTGTTCGCCTCCGCGGTCTTTCCCAGGTTCAGGCGCGCCCGGGCGCGCCCAACCAGGGCCATGTTCTTGATCGCGGTGTTGTTCGCGGTGGTCGCTAGGTCGATCGCCTTGGTGAACCAATCCTCCGCCTCGGCCCAGACCTGAGCCCGGGTCAGCCGCGGGCCCTCGTCGAGCGACATCTCACAGAACCCCTCGCCCAGCAGCAGCGTGCTGTATCCCGCGTAGGCCGCGAGCTGTGCCAGCTTGTCGGTTTTACCGGAAACCGCCGCGTCGGCAAACGCCTCGATCCGCTTGAACCCATCCTCCGCCAGGAACCGGGCACGTTGCAATGGCGTGTAGTAACCGTAACCGGTCGCGTTGGATGTCGTGGGACAGTTGCCTGTGGCAGCCTTGATCTCGACCTGACCACGCCACCCCCAGATGTTCGAGGGAATGGTGAGTCCCGAGATGATGTACTCGCCACTCAGGATGCCCGTGGTCGACACGTACTGGGCGAAGGCGCATTCGAACTCCCCCAGCGCCGCACTCACCATGGTGGGAGCGAGCGCGGGATTCTCGAGCTGATCTACCGGTACCCGTCCGGGAATGCTCACCTCGAGGAGCGAGTTACACGCTCCAGTACCAAAGGCCAGCACGGCCAGCAGCGCCGCGCCGGCGAAGACGCGTCGTCCGATCTGTCGCATATCAAGTCCCTCGCGCGAGCGGGCCGCGCGTCCGGTATTCGTGGTTTGGTAGCTCATGGTACCCCCTCACCAACCCAACCGCACGACCACACTGGCCGATGCGGTGGGCGGAAGAACGGTCTGGAAGGTGGCAGACACCTCGTTGGCGCTGCGGATCTCGGGGTCCCAGGTCCAAAGACCGCCGAGCCCGTCGACCTGACCGACTCGGCCATCGCGCTTGGTACTGAATCCATCCTGGCCGGTCCAGAGCATCCAGAGGTTGCGCGCGGCCAGGGTCACCGATCCGCGGGAGGCCGCGAAGCGGCGGACGATGGACTGCGGCATCGTGTAACTCAGTGAGACTTCGCGCAGCCGCGCGAACGAGCCGTTGTACAACCCCATCACATCGTTCTCGAACTGGCGGGTGGCCTGCACCAGCGGAACGTTGCGCCGGATCACGACCTCGGAGAGACCCAGATTGTGAGTGGCGCGCATCTCGGTATTGATGTTGTAATAGCCGCCGTTACCCTCGATACGGACGTCGAGGCGGAAATCGCGCAGGAGGGTGAACGAGTTGGTGACGCCGAGCTGCCAGGTCGGCGAGCCGTTCCCGAAGAAAATCCGGGGCGCGGTGGCGCAGTCCACCAGTGCCCCGCCCTTCTCCAAGCCGGACGGTCCGGTTCCTCCGTCACACAGGGCCGAGGTAACGAATCCACCGGCATCGATGGTGGCTTGCTTCACGTATTTCACGAAGACGCCGCCGATCGGGAACCCGGGACGGTGTTCCTGCCGCCCGCCGGCTCCGATGACATCCAGGCCGCCCAGATCTTCAATGCGGTTGCCATTGGTAGCCACCTGGAGGTTGACGTCCCAGCCAAAACGCCGGCCGGTCAGCATCCGCGCATTCAGGCCCAACTCATTGCCCCAACCCTTCACCCGCCCGAGGTTCACGATCTGAGAACCCGAGAAGCCGGTGGACGGGGGAATGGGCCGGTTCACGATGGCGTCTTTGATCAACCGCTGGTAACGCGTGAAGTTGATCTCCAATCTTCCGTTCAGCACACTGCCATCAAACCCCAACTCGAGCTCCTGGCTCTTTTCGGGCTTGAGCTGCGGATTCCCATAGGCGCCCGGGATCAGCGCCGGCTGATCGCCGAATCCGATGGCTGGATCGTAGAGCCGGGAGGCATCGAAGGTCCCCGGCTGTTGTCCGGCGGCGCCCCAGGCGCCGCGCAGCTTGAGCTGATTCACAAAGGCCAGTGGCCAGAACGGCTCCTCGTTGATGACCCAGGTGGCGGACAGCTTGGGGTAAATGGCCGCATTGTACTCCGCGCCGAACGCGCTGTTGTCGTCCGCGCGGATGGCACCCGTGAGGAACACTCGATTCTTCCAATCCGCTTGCTGCTGGAAGAACCCACCCACCGTGGCGTTCTCCTCGAACTCATCGGTCGAGGTACGGGTCACTCCTCCTGAAAGGCTGGTGAGGGGGAGAGCCGCGAAGTTGCGACTTTCCGCGGTGATGGCCGAGCGCAGCCGCTTGTAGTACTGGAAGCCAGCGCTGCTGGTGAGCGTCAAACGATCCGGCAGCGCGTTCACCTTGACGGACGCCGAGTAATCCACCGAGAGATTGCGCCGGACCACCCGTTCCTCCGTCCTGCGCCCCAAACCGTCCTGGCCCCAGAAATGCGCGGCCCCCTCAGGCTGGCGGGGATAGAGCAGGAAGTTCAACCCGTCATTCACATCCAGACCGGTACTCAACCGGTGCGTGAACCAGGAGATTGGGTTGTGTCTGAGCTCGACGCTCGTGGTCATGCGGTCGTTCTCGGCCATGGCCTGGATCTTGGACCACTCGGATGGCGGGGCCTGGAACCAGCCCTGGAGCGCCAGATTGAGCGTCCGAGGATTCCCCCACACCAGATTGCTGAAGGGGTCCTGATTGAACCCGGTCTGCATCAGGGCCGTCCGCCGGCGGACGAACCCGGTATTGAATCGCGCCGTGAGATTGTTCAGCAGGTTGGCATCCAGGTTCAGGCGCGTGGAAAGCCGCTTGTCCCAGTTGAATGACACGATACCCTGATCGTCGTCATATGCCGCGGAAGCGAAATACCGCAGCGCGTCGCTCCCGCCCCGCAGGTTGCCGCTGTAGCCCCGCATCGCACCGTTATGGAAAATGGGCCCGGTACGATTATCCCGTTCGTAGGTGTAGAGGTTGATGCCTACGGGCTCGCCGGTGACAGAGTCCCTCTGGAAGAGCATCCCCGCGCGTTCCTGCGGGTTCATCATCCAGTCGGTGCCCTGGCGAACCGCGAGATCGAATTGCGGCCGCCCCGCAGCCCCCCGCTTGGTGATCACCTGGATCACCCCGTTGGACGCCTCGGTTCCGTAGAGCGTGGCAGCCGAGGGGCCTTTGATGATCTCGATGCTCTGGATGTCATCGGGATTGAGGTCACCCAGCCGGCTCACGCCCGCACCACCCCGCTGCCCACCCGGCCCGGTGCTCGGCGAGGCGTCCATCCGGATACCATCGATGAACACGATCGGCTCGTTCGCCAGCGACATGCTGTTGGTCCCGCGAATCCGCATCGGGGCGCCGGCGCCGACGGCGCCCGGAGCCGGAAGCACGATGAGACCCGGGGTACGGCCGGACAGCAGCTGGTCCACGTTGGGGGCCGGAATGGTGGCGAGCAGCTTGGACGCGTCGACCGTCTCGACCACGTTGCCGATCGCGCGGCTCTGGGTGCCGCCGGCGGTTCCGGTCACCACGATCGCGTCGAGGTTGATGGCGGCGGGCGTCATCACGAGCTGGACGTTCCCTTCACCCACCCGCACCGACTGGGTGAGCGGACGATAGCCGATGATGGTCACCTGCAAGGTCACCGCCGGACCCGACGGGGCCTCGAGGCGGAAGCGCCCACGCGCATCGGTCCGCGTTTCGACCGGGGTCCCCTCGATCATGACCCGCGCGTTCAGGATGGGATTGGTCCCATCGGTTACGATCCCCGAAATGGGGCCCGCACGATCCTGCGCCAAAGTCGGGGCGGCCCGCAACAGCAGCGCGCCCGCGACCAGCGCGAGAGCGTAAGAGAGTTTTCGGACGGCCATGTGCATTAGAACCTCCGTGGAGAAAGAAAGGCTCGTGTAAGGGTTATGAGGGTTATAAGGGTTACGAGAGTCTGAAGGTAAGGGAAACCCTTGCCACCCTTATGACCCTTACAACCCTTCTCGGGCTTCCCCTGCATCGGCTCCATCCCTACCTCCTCAACAGACCAGCTTCCGCCGCGCCGACCAGCGCGAAGACCGCCAGGGCGAACACCAGCACCGCATTGGTAAGCGCGGAGTTCTTCGCCACGCCGCTGCCCGCGGGTATCCTGAAGTTGTTGAGATAGAGCAGCGTCGCCGCGAGAAACGGGATGAACAGACTGCCGACGATCGTGAAGGTGCGGATCACCAGCAGGGGCTGATCCATGAACGCGAACGGGATCGGGGCCACGGTGATGAAGAGCAGCGCCAGCCGGTACGGCGTGCTGGTGACCTGCGTCAGCCCCGCGCGCCGGGCACGATCATACCGCCGTAGCAGACCGTAAAAGTCGGCGAAGAGATACGGGACACTTTGCCAGACGCCGAGGAGGGACGCGAACACCGCGGCCCAGAACCCGATGGAGTACGCGTAAAAGCCCACCGGCCCGATGATGTCTCGCAACGTCTCCGCCATCTTGGTCACTGCCTGAGCGTTGCTGACCTGAACGCCCGGCACGTGAAACGCCTGGTTGGCAATGATCATGACGGATATGCCGAACAGCGCGGTGAAGACATAGGCGATGGCGATGTCAGCCCGGACAAATTTCACCCATTGTGGCCCCGCCATCTTCTCTTCGCGCAGCCAGTAGTTGTATGCCAGCATCGCGATGGATCCGCCGATGCCACCCAGGACCGACAGGACGGTGGTCCCGGCCCCGGCCGGGATGGTGGGAACGAACAGGCCCTTGAGCACCGCTGCCGGCGCGCCGAAGGTGAGAACGGCGCACGCGAGGATCGAGAAGAACATCGTCGCGATGAGCACCTTCATCACTTTCTCGAAGCCGCTGAAGCCGCCGATCAGCACGAACAAGCCACCGATCACGGAATGGGCAACCGCCCCCCACGGCCGGGGAATCGCCCCACCGGTGATGTTCGCAATCCCCAGACCGGTCGCACCGGTGAGCGCGGCACTCACCGAGACCGTCCACAGCACGAGGTAGAACCCGAAATAGGTTCGCACCCACCAGGGAAGGTGCTGGCACCAGCCTTCGATGGCCGTCGTGTCGGTCGCGAGCTGCCAGCGGGCAATTCCTTCGTTCAGGAAGAACTTGAGGAAGGCGGCGAGCGCTACCGCCCAGAGCAGCACCAGTCCCTGGCCGGCCCCGGCGAGGGTGGCGGAAACGATATCGCCCGCACCGATGCCGGCGGCGGCGACCAACAACCCCGGCCCGAGCAGCTTGGTGACGCTGAAGGCTGAGGGCACACGCTCGGTTTGCCGTTCTTCGACGGCGGTCATCGTTGGCTCACTCGGGTCGGCTTCGGCGCGCCCTCGGGCCCGTTGTCCCAGTTCTGCGCGCTGGAAATGTTGGGCATGCCCCACTGGTGGCCGTTCCACCCATCGAAGCCGTCCATGCGGAAGACCCAGAAGCCGCTGCGGCGGTCGGTGGAGACGATCAAGCCGTCGGCGTTGCGGACGTCGAGATCGGACCCCCCTTCCATGCCCCCGACTTGCCCCGCGCCTTCCTTGCCCGCCGGCAGGATGCACTGGCAGGTGAAGTGGTAGGCTACCGTATACGGGTTGGTCGGATCCATCATGTTGAACACCTGGAGCCCATCCATGTAGGCGGTCACGAACACATAGGGCCAGCGCACTTCGTGATTGTGCGGATTTCCATCCCACGATCCGAGCCAGGCCCCGATCGGCCGCGAGATATTCTTGGTGGTGCCGTCCAGGCCTGGCTTCAGATCGAAGATGCGGAGCGGCGTGTACTGGTATTCGGTCTCGGTGACCGCGTAACGGCCATCCGGCGTGGGCGTGAAGGTGTGGCCGCCGGTGACTCCGGCGATGCCGCTCAGGGAAACGACCAGAACCGGCTCTTCCGGCTTGGTGACGTCATAGACGTAATAGCCACCAGCGCCGGCTCCCCACAGCAGGTCCCGTTTTCCGGCGGGATCGTACCCCACGTAGTAATCGTGATAGCTGGCGCCTCGTCCGCCCGGGGTCCCGCCGTCCGGATGGGGAGGCTTCCGGATCATGCCGTAGTTCGGATCACCGGCCAGGAATTTTTCCATGTCATAGATCCGTCCGCCCGGATCTCCACCGGTGGCAAAAAGAAGCGCCCGCCCGTCCGAGTGCCGGTACATGAAACCGTTGTGAAATCCGCCTTTGGTGTCGGGGGTCCTGATGAAACCGATCTCCTTCACCCTGCTCGTGTCCGGCAGGCCGGTGACGTCGAGCACGACCGCGCCCACGTCCGCGTCCGGTCCACCCTGCCCGAACTGCAGATTCTGCTCGAGATAGTATCGGCCCTTGAGCTTGAAGTAGGAGTTGTCCCTTCCACCGATTCCGAGATGAAGCTCCGGGCTGGAAATCCGCCAGGAGTGGATCACCTGCGCCTTGGCCGGATCCTTGATGGAGATGATGTCCACCCCCTTGGACGTCATGGACAGGTCCCCGCCCCAATCGGCCCGCGCCACGTACACGTAGGGCCGCGAGAGCTCCTGTTCCAGGTCGAGTCCCAGCACCTTCGACCAGCCCCCGAGTGGAATGTGCGAGAGGACCTCGAGGTTGCTGCTGCCACCGACGTGAGGCAGCCGGAGGCTGCGGGAGGGATCGTTGGACCGCGGATCACTGGCCGGAAGCTGCGCCTGAACTGAAACGGCACCGATCAGGGAGAGCCCCGCGATGAGCGCACTGACCGACCAATCCGCACGCATGAGGTTTCTCACTGTCAGGATGAGCGCTACCAAGCGGAGAAATGCGAAACCGACGGCTCATACTACGGCTGGGTGGGCCGACTCGCAACCGCCTCACCCCGGCCAGCCCCTGTCGGCACCGCACACGACCATTGCGGCTCCCATGGCATCTCCCGGCCCGACGCTGAAGGTCTCTGGTGCCACATCGGATACGGCTACACCCCGACCGAGAAGAAAGCGCCGCGTAGCCTCAGGATCCTCCGCCGTCAGCGCGATCGCTGCGATCACGGCAGTCGCAGGCAGTTGAACGCCCGGTAACAGAGAGCGGCAGCGCCCCGGCGCCACGAACTCGAGACGTCCACGGTCCAGAGCCAGGGTCATGTAGTTCGACTCTCCGCTCGGCGAGCGACCGGTGAAGCGCCCATATCGTTCCGCCACTTCCGCAGGATCCTCCACGCACAACAGCACACCCTCGAGTCCCGCGATCCCGTTCTCCCGCGCGATCAGGCGCGGTTGCCAGACCAGGTCGGGCGTTTCCTGGGTGAGAATCTGGATCCGGCCCTCGGGCATCTTCTCGGGAGGAACCCGAATGACGGTGAACTCGGCAAGACGGTCCGCTCCATCGGGGGCGAGAATGGGCCGGCGGAGGCGCACCGGCTCTCCCGGCTCGAAGCCTTCCGATGCGAGCCGACCGTGAGCAGCCACGGCGTCCGCCACCGTCAACGCGATCACGTGCAGTCCGACGTGGCGCGCGACCGCCGCGCGATGCTGGCGGGCGAGGGATGTCTCCACTCCTTCGATGGCAGCGATCAGCTCCAGATACCCGCGGTGCAGCATGGCGCACCGATTCCCGGTCCCCGAGGGCTGGAGCACTCCCGACGAGTCGGCATTGCGGGAGACCACGAATGGCGTGAGCACGAAGCCCAGTCGCTCGAACGTGGCGGAGGCGCGTTCCATGTCCGATACCAACCAGCCGACATGATCGAGGTAAATCTCCCCGCCCGCCGGTATCTGTCGGTCGCGCTGCTTCATGATCACCGCCTCTGCCGGATGTAAGGCGGTTCCATTATATACCGCCCGTCCCGGACCCGATAACGGCATGACCACTACAGCGGCAGCAACGGCAAAGGCGCTGGCCAGCGCCGGAATCGAGCGTGTCTTCGGATTGCCCGGCGGTGAAGTGCTCGTCTTGATGGACGAGCTGCGCCGCGCCGGCATCGATTTCGTGCTGATGCGACACGAGGCCAACGCCGGCATCGCGGCCGCCGTGTACGGCAAGCTGCGCCGGCAGCCCGGAGTCGTGCTGACCACGCTCGGCCCGGGAGCTGCAAACCTGATGCTGCCGCTGAGCAGCTCCTACCTCGATCAGGAGCCGCTCCTCGCGCTTTCGGCGCAGATCCCCGATGACTTTCCCACCAGCCACACGCACCAGCTGCTCCCGTTACATGACGCGTACCGGCCCCTGGCCCGTTACGTCGGAAAGATCACGGCCGAGAATGTAAACGACGTGGTGCCACGCGCCCTGGACGAATGCATGCAGCGCCCCTTTGGGGCCGCCTATCTCACGCTCTCGGCCCGTGAGGCGCTGAGGGAAACCCGGAGTTCGGAGTTAGGGGCTCGGGATTCGGGACTCCCGAACCCCGAACTCCGAACCCCGAAATCCGAACCATCGGAGCTCCAAGCCGACGCCAGGACCAGGGCGAAAGAGCTCACCGAAGCATTGCGCCAAGCCAAGCGCCCGCTGGTCCTGGTGGGACTCGGTTTCGATCCGGACCACGCCGGTCGGCTGCGCCGGTGGCTCGCCGACTGGGGACTTCCGGTCGCGGTGACACCCAAGGTCAAGGGGATCGTCGATGAGACGTCGCCCGATTTCATCGGCGTGATCAGTGGAATGGCCGCCGACGACCTGATGTGCGAAGCCCTGAACCACGCCGATCTCCTCATCGGGCTCGGGCTCGATCCGGTCGAGATCGACAAGACGTGGCACGCGGAGCTGCCCATTGCCTGGGTCCTGGAGGCGCCCAATGTGGGCGGCATCGTTCCTCAGGGCGCGCAACTCGTCAGTCACGCGGCGCTCCTGGATCGGCTGGTAGCAGCCAAGCCACCGGCTGCATGGAAGACACCGTTCCTGGAAATCCAGCGCCGGCGCAGCCAGAAACTGACTGACCGCTCGACGGCGCCGGGCGTGATGTGGCCCGGAGATCTGATTCACTCACTCGCCTCGGCCGTGCCGGCCGACACCATCGTTACCACCGATGTCGGATCGCACAAATTCCTCTTCGGCCAGTTCTGGCCCAGCCGTGAGCCCGAAACGTTCTGGATGTCGAATGGGCTTTCCGGAATGGCCTATGGCCTGAGTGCCGCCATCGGGGCCAAACTCGCCCGGCCCCGACACCCGGTCTTGGCCGCCGTGGGCGATGGCGGTTTTTCCATGAACTCGCAGGAGCTCGAGACCGCGGCACGGATCGGCGCCCCGTTCGTCACGGTGGTGCTGGAAGACCGGAGCTACTCGCTCATCAAGTTGTCGCAGGAAGGGAAGAAGCTCCCTCCCTATCGCATGGATTTCGGCCCCATCGATTCGGTGAAGATCGCCGAGGCCTGCGGCGTGCCCGGCATTCGCACGGCGGATCCCGATCGGCTGGCTGCTGCGGTGAAGAGTGCGGTACAGAACAATCGGAGTCTGGTGGCCGGGGTGCCGATCAATTACGAGGATTATCGGAAACTCTTCTAGTATCGCCCCCCCCCGCGAAGTGCCACCGTCATCCCGAGCGAAGCGAGGGAACCGAGCTCACAGGGGAGAACCGGATTCGCTCTTCACGCGACAGCTTCGGCTCCCGCGCCGCTCGGCGCTTCGTTCGAGTGAAACAGAATAGGGAAGGATTGTCTCACCGGGTCAGTGTTTGGTATAAATCAGAATCACCCCGTTATTCGACCCCAACCCGAACGCGGCACTCGCGGCCGGGCCGGACAGTACCTCGATCCGCTCGATGGTCGAGGGATCGATCAGGTCGAGTATCGAAGGCTCGCCCGCCCGGTTCCGGGCCGTCGGCGCAGTCGGCGGGGATACCTGGACGCCATCCACATAGTAGAGCGGCTCTCCGGAAAGGCTCAGGCTCTTCGCGCCGCGAAGGAGAATCTGGGTCGCGGTCCCCACCGACCCACCGGTGAAGAGGATCCTCGCTCCGGGAACTCTCGCCGTCAGTTGTTCGGCCGGCCGGCCGGCACCGGAAAGCTCGCCCGAGGTGCGCCGAGGACTGCCCGCGTTGGCGCGTTGCCCGCCAGCCGCGCGCGCTTGTAGCCGGTCGAGCACGATCGCGAGCGGTTCCACGGTCAGGGGAAGGACCACCAGGGTGCTGGCGGAATCAATGGTGAGGTCCTGGACCATCGCAGCGTAGCGCTCCGCTTCCACGCGCAGGGTCAGCCGTCCCACCGGAATATCGGCAAGACGGTATGTGCCCGCGCGGTCGGTGCGAGTTTCCCGAGGCGTGCCGACCAACAAGATTCGTGCGCCGGACACTCTCGCGCCGGTGATGCCGTCTTCGACCGTTCCTTCTATCCGCACCGTCTGGCAGGTGAGCCTGAATGGAGCGAGCGACAACCACGTCGCCGCCACGACGGAGGCATGAATCCCGGCAGTCCTGATCGCTATCATCCTGCCGTCCCGAAATGCTTCGCGAACAAGCGCCCCGCGAGCGCCTCGCCCTCGTCCGTCATGATGACGGACTTGGCCTTGGACTTCGGGTCTGAAATCCAGCCTTTCTCGTGAAGCCGGTCGAGCACTGCCCAGTCGAACCCCTTCCAAGCGCGTACCGCGGACCCGTCCTTATGCATCGTCAGGAAGAGGAACGCGAGCGCCACCTCATCGACCTTCTCTTGATCGTATTCCACGGGTGACTCCGGGGCGTACGGCCGCCCAACCGATCTGCGCTCAAGCTGCGCGCGTGATCGGTCGGTGGCAAGATGCCAGCCGGGCGCCCGCAGTGCCTGAGCCGTCCAAGCGACTCAACGCAATTGCGGCGTTCAGCCTCCACCGGCGAGGCGGTAGAGCGCGATGCTCACAACGTTGTCGGCTCCAACCGCGGTCCCAAGGACGTAGTCGCGCCCGATCTCCGTCGGCAGAAATCCAGTCGGCATCGTAACGTCGCAGAGCCAGCGGCCCTCCGGATCGAAGACGCTCCAGGTGCTGGGCACCAGGGGCCTGGTGTTAAGCTCGCCCACCAGGTCGGCATCCTTCATGTGGGCTTCGCGCACCCACAGACGACCCGCCCCGTCCACGATCATTTGCGAGAACGCCGGAAGGGTCGCCGGGTAGGGCTCATTCCGATGCTCGGCGCGTTCACGTTCCGCCTCGGCGCCGGTCGACGTGATCCAGCGTTTTCCCCACTCGATCGTATGAGCGTCCTTGTCCGCATCGGTGATCGGTTGGGCAGTCCAGCGCCGCCGGATGATCCGCGTAAGGCGCCCCTCCTCCGAGTAGGCGCTGACGGAGTATTCGACGGGGAAGCCGTAGTAGAAAGTCCCGGGCGCTGCCGCAAACGAACCCACCGGCGAGAACCACACTTGCTTCGGCGTGTCCTCCATGGCCCCAAGGCCGGCGGGAAGTCTTGCGAAGTCGCGCTTAACCGTGTCCCTCGGGCCTATGAGCACGAGGGAGAGGGAATCCACCCAGCGGTCCCCCCGCGCCCTTGGGCCTGTTGGACCAATCGTCGTGAGGACTCGGGCTCCGTCCGGGAGCACAGCCATCACGATGCTGAATCGAGGCCGGGCCTGCGCCGGGTTCGGAATCACGCGGGCGAGCTCGCCACCCGGCGTGAACAACAACACGTCACGCGACTGGACCAGTGCAACCGTGTCCCCCGCGATTCGGTACAGCCCGCGGAATTGGCGGGATGGGCCGGGCTGCTTGCCGCGGTCTCCGGCGTACTTCAGAAACGTGCCGGTCGAGTCGAAGTATCGAACCTCGAGACTGCCGCCGTCCGCCACCACGATGGTACCATCACCCAGGCGCACGACCCCGCGGTTCTGGCTGAACTTGTAGGGATCCCCGGGCCGGCCCCCGATTACCAGGGCCGGTGCTGCGCCGAGACGGAACGCCTGCGCCGCGGTCCAGGCGGGTTGCTTGCTGGAAATGATCCGGATGCCGCTGGAGTCACGTGTGGACTGAGCGGTCGCTGCCGCAGCCAGCGCTGCGAGCAGCGCGGCGCCGGCTACCACGGGCCCGAGGGTGCGATCCAAGCGCATCGTGAGCAGCCTAACGCCGGTTATGATCTTCGCGGGCGATGAAGTTGTCGAGGCGGCTGGCGACGCCGAAGGTTACGGTGCGCATCGATGACCTCGGACCGCGCCAGCCTTACGAGGAGACCGATGCCCGGAGTGAGCGCGCGACCACGCCGAGCCCGCCGGCGATCAGTCCCAGGATGATGAGGGTGTCGAACAGCGAGCTGGGTTGAAAATAGATGTTGAGGTTGGCGATGATGCCGGCGAAGATGATCAGCGCGCCGACGCCGGTGAGGACCCAGCCGAGGATCGAGCGGCCGTTGAAGAACAGCACGCCGATGCCGACCAGCAGGGGACAGAGCGAGAGCCCGAAGGCGTTGTAGCCGTAGAATCGCCAGCCGGTGGTGCCGACCATGACGCGGGTGAGCAGCCAGTAGACGCCTACCACGAGCATCGCGGTACCCACGATGAACGTGCCGACGCCGCCCGGCGTGCCGCCGGCGCCTTTCGCTATCTGCGTTTCATTCACGGGGGGATTTCCTGGCTGAGGATTGGAAGCAAAGCTACGCCACCTACGCCACCATCGCCAGCGCGGTAAGGACGGCGGCCGTGGCGATCGATTTGGCGTAGATCATGCGCGCCTGCTGCCGGACCTGTCCCAGCTCCGCCGGGTCGGTGATCGGCTCGGCACCGGTATCCATGTCGCGCAGACCGCGCGCCGCGAGTTTTACTCAGGTCTTGTCGCGGGCCTGAAAAAATCCCAGGGCGCCGATCAGCAGGGGAATGAACAGCGTGAGCCTCCACGCGCGGGGGAGGCCAGTGGCGATCAGCAAGACCGCCAGCGCCGCGCCCACGACGAAGGCAGCGACACCCGCGCGAAGCCGGCTCGCGCGCCCTCGGGGACCGATGTTGGGCCGCAGAGAGCGCGAGATGTCCTTCATAATCCGGCCTCCATTGGTGACGCGAGGGACATCCTCGCCCCAGGTGTCAGAGTGCGCGCTCCAACTCCACGTTCAACGTTGCCACGCTCGCCCCGTAGCGCGCCAGTAGATCGGCCGCCGCGCCGTGGCCGGCCTGCGTGAGCGCGTAGAGGAGATGGTGCCCACCTACCATCTCGCGCCGACGCCCGGCGGCGAGCGCGATCGCAGTCTGGATCGTCGCCTGCGCGTCGGAGTGCAGCGCGAGCGGCGGATGATCGACGCGATCCTCGGGGGGACGCACCCGATCCGCCACGTCGGCGTAGAACCGCTCGAGGTCCATCCGACTCACCTGCGTGAAGAAGAAGAGCGGAGGCCCGCCGCTGCGCAGCAGGCCGAAGAGCAGGTTCTCCGGACGAATGTCGGATTGCCCCAGTCGAGCCGCGTCGTCGCCGGCGAGCTCCAGGGCTTCCTTCAGCCTCGGGTCGACGCCGGGCGGAGGCAGGGGCCGTGCGTCGCGCTCGGCGAGGATGACGTCGGGGTCCATGCCGCACAGCTCGACGATACGGCGGCGGTCGGCATTCTCGGGCATCTGCTCGAAACACTCGCGTGCCATCTCGCGCGCCGACTGCTGCGGGTGCCAGCCGCGGAGGTCCAGGTCAGCACCCCCTCGCACCAGGCACTCTACGACCGGCACCCAGGCGTTACCGACCGCCGTGAGGATGATCGGTGAGCCAAAGGCAAGCGTGTTGATCGGGGTTCCGTGCGCTAGCATGTATTCGAGCACCGCCGTGCGACCATTGAGCATGGCGACGGAAAACGCCTCCAAAAGGATCTCCTCGTCGTCGGGTTCCGGGTGAGACAGGGCGCCCGCCGCGAAGACGAGGTCGAATGGCGGTCGGAGCCGGCGCGCCGCCCGTGTCGGACGCCCATCCCGATCGAGAAACCGGCGGACGCCCTCCACGTCGCCGAGTCCCGCGGCGATCCACAACGCCTGCCGCGGCACGGCGCGCTGGGCGAGCACATCGACGGCTTCGGCGTTCCAGTACCGGATGAGCGCGTGCTCCAGCACCGGCACGCCATTGGGTGCCACCCAGTTGGGATCCGCGCCGCGATCGAGCAGATCCCGCACCGTTTCCGGTTTCATCTTCATGCGGCCGCAGAGCTGGACGTTGAGCTCGCGCTGGAGATCGAGGCCGAGCGTCGCGAGCCAATCCATGATGGGGCGCATCGCCTCGCGGCCATGCTTCCGCTCCCAGGCGATGGCGAAGGCCATCAGGTTGCCTCCTTTCGCGGCTTCGTAGTCGGACGGGTGAAGCACTTCCGGGTGCTCGGCAACCACGCGCTGGAGCGTACCCAGGTCCAGCGCTTCCATGGCCTTGGCGGCCATGCGGCGAGGAGTCATCTCCCACTGTCTCGCCGCCGCCTCGGCACGCGTGATCGTGCGCGCGAGCAGGTCCGTCCAGCTCGAGAAGCCAACCTGGCGCGCCACCACCAGCCGCGCCTCGTCCTCCGTCAGTGCCACGTCGAACACGTCGGCCACGCGCATCCCGTAGCACCGCGGAAGGAACGCGGCGACCGCGCGGCCGGCCTCCGTACGCCGCGCACCATGTGCGGTGATGAGGGAGCGCACGCGTTGGTCCGCGTGGTCGCGTCGGTCCGTGGGGATGGCCTGTGGGCTCTGGCGCTGGCGCTCGACATCTTCGAAGTACCGGACCAGTCGCGGCCAGCTCGTGAAGCCGTACTCGCGCGCGATGACGAGCTGCGCGTCGGCGAGCTTCGGGGATGCAGTGATCGCAGGATGACGCTCGCGGGCACGCGCCAGGGCGTCGGGGTCGCGGGCACGCAGCCGGCGGAGCAGCGCTTTCGCTTCCTTGCGCTCGAACTCAAGGCTGGGTCTGGGCGGGAGGGGACGGAAGGTGGACATGAGCTCTCCTTTCGTTATAGCCCCGGTCCGCCTCGTGGGCCCGAAAAGAGAGTGATGAGATCGAACGGTGCAGCAGCTACATCGGACGGGACCATCCCTTTCCGCGGACCGGATGCGCTCCGACGGCGCCCCGAAAAGATGCGGGGAGGTCGGCCACGGGGTCAAGGCAGCGCGGTAACCTCGCCTTCGTAACCTGACCTAAATCGACGGCGCAGATCCTACTTAGCCTCGCTGTTTGTTTCGTCACGCGCCGGATCATGCGCGGGCAGCGCGTCGATCGCCCAGGGAGCTTGCTTCCACGCTGGTATTGGAGTCTTTACGTCCGGTCGCGGAACAAAGGAAGAGCGCTCTACCAGCTGGTACTTGTGGATGTAGCGGGGACAATTCGGGTAAATACGAGTCGCTTCAACACGAACCACGAACTGGGCCTCGGGATAGCGCTCCATCAGGGGATCCTGGATCGAGAAATGCGCCGTCCCATCAACGCGCATGCGACGCTGCAACGCAAAATCGACAAACAAAATGCCAACCGCATGGGTCTCCGCGAGATTGCCCATGGAGAGATACATGCCGTTGCCATCGTAGTTCGGGAACGCGAGCGTGTTATCGCTAACCACAGTGACGAAACCAGGGTCGCCGCCCTTGTAAGAACAGGTAGGCTGCCCCGCGGCGTCTACCGTTGCTAGAA
>JACQVB010000176.1 GCA_016209985.1 Gemmatimonadota bacterium
CGGCTGCACCACGTGCATCGGGAACAGCGGACCCTTGGCCGAGCCGATCGCCGACGCCATCGCCGCGCACGAGTTGGTGACGGTGGCCGTGCTTTCCGGCAACCGCAATTTCGAGGCGCGTATTCATCCGTATGTGCGCGCCAATTACCTCGCCTCACCGATGCTGGTCGTGGTGTATGCGCTGACGGGCCGGGTAGACATCGACATCACCACCCAGCCTCTCGGCACCGGCACCGATGGGCAGCCGGTATACCTCCGCGACATCTGGCCCACGGCTGGAGAGATCGATCAGGTCATGCGAAAGGCGGTGACGCCGGAGATGTTCCGGAAGGAGTACGCTTCCGTCTTCGAGGGTGAGGAAACCTGGAAGCAGCTACCGGTGCCCGAAGGAACCCGCTTCGCCTGGGACCCGGCGTCGACCTACGTGGCGAATCCGCCCTTCTTCACGGAAATCAGCGTCGAGCCGCGGCCGCTGAGCGACATTGCCGGTGCGCGAGTGTTGGCCTGGCTTGGCGATTCGGTGACCACCGACCACATCTCCCCGGCCGGTGCCATCCCGAAAGACAGCCCCGCCGGTCGCTGGTTGATCGATCACGGCGTCAGGCCGGTGGATTTCAATACCTTCGGTTCGCGCCGGGGCCACCACGAAGTCATGATGCGGGGCACCTTCGGCAACATCCGGATCCGCAATTTTCTGGCGGGCGACAAGGAAGGAAACTGGACCGTCCATTTCCGCAGCGGCGAGATGATCAGCATCTACGACGCCGCCATGCGCTACGCGACGGACCAGACGCCGCTGGTCGTGCTGGCGGGGAAGGAATACGGCACGGGCAGCTCGCGCGACTGGGCCGCCAAGGGGCCGGCGCTCCTCGGCGTGCGGGTGGTGATCGCCCAGAGCTACGAGCGGATCCACCGCAGTAACTTGGTGGGGATGGGCGTTCTGCCGCTGCAGTTCTTACCTGACGCGACTCCCGCCACCTATGGTCTCACCGGCGAGGAGACGTTCAAGATCAGCGGAATCCAGTCGGGCCTGCGACCGAAGGGCCACGCGCTGGTATCGGCCGAGCGCAAGGACGGCACGATGGTGGAATTCGAAGCCATTGCGCGGCTGGATACGCCAATCGAGCTGGAATACTACCGGCACGGAGGAATCCTTCCCTACGTATTGAGGCAGCTGGCGAGACACAAGTAGGTGTCAGGTTTCAGGTGCCGGGTGTCAGGGCTTTAGGGGAAGACCCTGACACCTGACCCCTGGCCCCTTTTCAGCCGTGCTCTATCAGCAGCTCCAGCTTCTTCAAATCCGCCGGTGTCTTCGACTTGAACGCGCTTTTGGGTGCTTCCAGCGCCTGAATCGTTTCGCGTACCGCGGGCTGAAGCTGCGCACCCAGGGGACAATCGATGAGTTGGCAGGGCTGTCCCGGCGCCTCTCCTCCGGTCGGCGCCTGGCCCAGCAGCTCGAGATTCAGGGAGCCCATCACGTTCGGCAAACGTGACGAGAGGAAGGCATCCACGCCCCCGCCGCTCTTGCCGCGACTCTAGCAGTGGCAACGAGCGGTAGGTGAGCTTACCGGTTGCGGGCACGCCATGGCGGCGGGAGGGCGAAAACAACGACGCGTGCCGCGCTGGATCAGGCCGACCAGTTGATCCCGCCGTCCAGCGATGACATCGAGATCGTCATCGGTCAACTTGCCCCACTGCCCGCGGACCTTCCCCTTTACGTCGGTCCACCGGCCGGCGATTGTGTCCCAATTCATCCGTCAACCTCCGTGAGTAGTTCTGCGATCGAGCGACGCGGCGGGCGTGATGCCCGCCGGCGTCCCCGACCTGATCTATGACTGCACCGGCGCGTGACGTAGCACTCGCCGGGTAAGACCGGGCTGAAGAAACCAAAAAACGAAGGCCCCCCGTTGGCGGCCTTCGTCTTCCGAGGGCGTGTCCCCCGAACGACCAGGCGACCACGGGTACGCGCGCTCCACTACGAGTTACGTGAAAAGCTGCAGCCGTTCCGGCTCTTGGAGGACGTACCGGGCTAAGGGCAGGAAGGTTCCGCCCGTCGCGGCGGGGAAACAACTGTGGCTGGAATGCACTTCCCGCCATCCACTAGGCAGCCGTCGTCTCCCCGCCGAGCAGCGTCAGCACCTCGCCAGTGATGTAGGATGAATCGCTTTCCGACGCGAAGAACACGAAGGCCAGCGACTTGGTGAACGCGGCGGCTTTTAGGCTCACCCTACCGACTCTTACCGTCTCTTACCGACCCTTACCGTCCGGCCTGGTGACGCGAGTAGTCCACGCCCCGTACATGGGTTGCGGAAGCAGGAAGTACCGGACGCCAAAGGCGCTCAGTCCACCTGAGCCATCTCCCTCTTCGCCGGGGCTGGGAAAGTCCCCCATCTGATCGCCGATATAGGCGACCACAGTGAGGGGCTGGCCCTCCCAAGAGCACGTGCCCGCGCCCTTGCGAAGCTCAGCCCGCCGGAGAGGCTTGGTGTAGGTGTGATCGGAGGTCTCGAGACAGAGGCGGTCGCCCTCCTGCCAGAGGCCGAGTGCGGTGAGATTGCGCCGGGTCGCTTCGCGAGTGCTCTCGTTCCGGTTGCTCACGTAGGCCACTCGCCCGCCTGCCGCGCGAACCGCCCGCATGAAGTCCACGACTCCCGGCACGGCCCCGGCTTCCTCGCGGCGCACCCACGCGTTCCAGGACGCCGAATCGAAAGGAGACTCATACGCGCCACGATCCAGCTGGTAGACCGAATTGTCGAGGGTGGTCTCGTCCACATCCAGCACCACGCCCCACGCGGCTCCCCGGGGCACACCGTCCTTGGCCCTGGCCACGGTCTCCCGCGCTGCACGATAGATCTGTTGCACCAGGATCCAGTATTCCTCGCTGTCCCGGAGATACTTGATCTCGAGGTGGACCGGCGCGACCGCGCTTTGCGCACCAGCGCTGGCAGGATTCGCCGCGAAGACCACGCCGACGAGCAGCAGGAGTCGCATGCTCAATCTCCCCCATTTAAGAAGCGCTCGATACGGTCCCAGGCGGCCAGGGTATCCTCGTATCCCAGCTCCATCAGCAGTCCGGTGTATTCGGGATCGAAGAGGAGATAGCTCAGGAAGTCCTGCGCGCCTTCCCCTTTGCCACCCATGGACTGAACTACGCGCTCGAACGTCGGGGGCAGGTTCAATCGCATACCCTCCGCGAGCGTTCCCAGATCGCGGGTTGGACGAAGCATGATGAAGTCCACCGGCCGCAATCCGTCGGGCGGGCTCTGGCCCGGCGACAACAGCGAAAGCAGCCGATTCATCCGTTCCAGGCGCTCGGCGTCGGAGTCGATGGCGTCCAGGAACACGGCATTGAAGAGCAGCGCCATCACCTGTGCCGTGGTGGGGTACTCGGCGTCCGGCGACAGGATACGGGTGGTATGTTTCGAGCGCATTCCCACCGCCAGGATCCGCCGCGCTCCCAGGTGGACCGCCGGCGAGAGCGGCGCCGTTTGCGACACACTGCCGTCGCCGTAAAACGAATCACCGATCCTGACCGCCGGGAAGATCAGCGGAATCGCGGATGAAGCCATCACGTGCGCCAGTGACAGACGCGTGTACAGCGCCGCCCGCTGCACCCGCTCCCACACCCTGATGTCCTGAACGCCCTGGACGAAGGTGACGGTCTGGCCGGTGGTGTAGGAGGTGGTGGTCAACGCCACGGCGCGTAACCGGCCGGAGAGAACGTTCGCTTCGATTCCGGGAAAATTGATGATCTCGGCCAGGAAGCGGGTCAGAGGTCGCATATCCATTACCCCCCGCACCGTGCGCAATCCTTCCATGCGGCGCAGGGCAAACTGCGTGAGCAGGCGCATGGACCATCGCGCGAGACGCATGGTCTTGAAGCGGTACACCGTCTCCGGGTTGAGTCGCAGCCAGTGACCGCGCAGCTCCGTGATGGCGCGGGAAAGCGGGCCCGGGTGTCCTGCGATGAACGCTGCGTTGATCGCGCCCGCCGATACGCCGGTGATGATGGGGATCGCCAAATCGGGCACCCGCTCGGCGAGCGCCGCGATGACGCCTACCTGGTAGGACGCCCGCGCGCCACCCCCGGACAACACGAGCGCCAGATCGGTGGGGCCGGTTGGTTCACTCATATAGACCAGAAGGTTCTAAAGGTTGTAAAGGTTGTAAAGGTTCTAAAGGTTACCACATCAACCTTTACAACCTTTAGAACCTTGAGAACCTTTAGCACCTCCAATGTCTTTTGCCATCCCGCTTCACGAGCTCCGCTTCCGTGCGACCCGGGCGGGCGGCCCCGGAGGACAGCACGTGAACAAGGCCTCGACCCGGATCGAGGTGTTGTGGGACGTCGCCCATAGCCAGCTACTCACCGAAGCCGAACGGCAACGTGTCCTCCAGAAGCTTGCCAACCGGATCGACGCCCAGGGCCTGTTGCGCATTACGGCCGATGAGCGCCGGAGCCTGACGCAGAATCGCTCCGCGGCCATTGCGCGGCTGCACGCATTGGTGGATCAGGCCCGGCGGGCGCCCAAACCGCGCAAACCCACCAAGCCAAGTACCGCGGCCAAGCGGGCGCGGATGCAGGAAAAGCGCCGCCGCGCTAACATCAAGCGCGAACGTGACCGGTCGCGCTGGGAGGAGTGAACATGTTCCGCATCTATTCTCCCGCTTTTTCCGACAGCGGGCCCATTCCGCGCGCCCACACCTGCGACGGAGCCAACTTGTCACCCCCGCTGGCGTGGAGCGAGATACCCGAGGGGACCACGGAGCTGGCGCTGGTGGCCGACGATCCCGACGCCCCCGAGGGCACCTTCGTGCATTGGGTGCTCTATGGCCTGCCCGCGACCATCTCCGGATTGCCGGCCGGTATGCCACGCGATCCGGAGCTCAAAGGAAAAGTGACCGGCCGGCAGGGAATGAACGATTTCCCCCGTACCGGCTATGGGGGCCCGTGCCCGCCCCCCGGCCCCGCCCACCGTTACTTCTTCACGCTGTATGCGCTGAATCAACCGTTGAAGCTGCCGGCGGGGGCAACCAAGTCCGTGCTGCTCGACGCCATCAAGAAGATCACGGTCGGAGAGGCGAAGCTGATGGGGAAGTACGGGAGGGCCGAGAAGGGGCGCTAGGCCGCCGCTGCCCGCCGCCCACCCGTCTGCCAGCCAACCTCCCTCCTCACCGCGGTGACCCGTCGGTATAGGACACCAGGTCGGCGAGCGCCTGGGAGACACGAGCGCCGAAGACCTCCGCCCTGCTTACGGGAAGGATCTGTGCCCGGGGACCGGGAATGCCCGCGGGGCCTTCCCCTCCCGCCTGGCCCTTGGGACCTTCGGCACCTGCGGCACCGGCCTGACATTGCTGACCGGGGCTCCCTTGAATGGCGCCGCCCTTGCCGCCCGCACCCCCGGCACCGCCGGCGCCGCCACCACCACCGAGCCCCCCCAGGCTTCGCGCCTCCACCAGGCCGGCGAGAAGGGGCTGGTCCGCAGGAACGATCACCGTGACACGGCCTCCCCGACCGCCGGCGCCTCCCGGACCACCCGGGCCCCCCGGCCCGCCGGCTCCCCCGGCACCGCCCGGACAGCCGGGAGCGCCGTCACCTCCGGCCTGCCCTTTGGTTCCCGCCGCGCCACGGCCACCGCGGCCACCGCGGGAATCCATGATCAGCCAGTCGGCGGGCGGGATCTGATTGGCGTCGCCGAACACGAAGAACGGAGGGGCGGCACCCACTTCGATCGCCGCCACCAGGAGCTTGGGATAGAACGGCGACTTGAGGTAGCGCAAACGCACGGTCACGTCGGGACCGTTGGCACCCGAGCCACCCACCGGGCCGGGCTCGCCTTCGAAGCTGAACGCGTGAGGCATGCAGCTATAGTCGGGCTCGATCGTCGTGAAGCCCTGCACCGAGGGGATCTCGCGCATGAAAGCAGTGAGCCGGAAGCCGTGCATGGCCGAGATGCTCGGATCGGGCGACGCCGTCCAATCACCGTTCTCGTGAGGCATGGCATCGGGACTGATACGACGCAGGAAGACCACGTGCAGCTTGGGAGGCCGTTTCTTCTCGTAGGTGCGGGCGAATGGCACCCACAGCCCACTCTCTAGCTGTGCCTCGTACGACGCGCTGATGATGCCGCCGGGACAGACACGCTGGGGACCGGCCGTGATGCGAATCTGCCGCATTCCGCGAATGTAGGCGGGGTCCGGCGCGAAGTCGGCTGGCGGTTTGTGAGAGGAGCAGGCAGAGAACAGAAAGAGAACGAGGACGGCGGCCCGGCGGGCCGGCGGGTCGGCGGGTCGCAGATGCGAGTCACGGATCAGGCGACCGCCCCGGTGGACCCCACGACCAAACATCGACCGGCCCACCCGCCGACCCGCTGATCGCTCATTCACCGACATCGCTACCCTCCTCGCGTGTGCATCTCCCGGTGCGGGTCGGAGCGCAGACCCTCGATCTGGTACAGTGCGCCACGATGCTCGAGCCCGGCGCGTTCCTCGGCGCCGCGGTCGGCGCGTGCCTGCCAGGTATCCACGATCACGCCGGCTATTTCCTCATCCGATGCGCCGGCGCGCAGCAGGCTGCGCAGGTCCAGCCCATGCTCCGCATACAGGCACAGGAACCATACTCCATCGGCGGTGATGCGACTCCGATCACAGCTGCGGCAGAACGGAGCGGTGGTGGACGCGATGATACCGAAAGGTGTCCCGTCCGGCAAGATAAATTCTTCCGCGGGCGCCGCGGGGTGTGCCGGGCCGGTGCCCATCTTCACACTTCCATAATGCTGCTCCAGCGCGGCGAGTATATCGGCGCGCGGGAACACCCGCTCGGGGGTCCACAGGGTCGCACCCCCGACATCCATGTACTCGATGAAACGGATTTCCGCGCCGACCCGGCGACCGAACTCGATGAGCTCGATCAGCTCGTCGTCGTTGTACCCGCGGATGACCACGGTATTGATCTTGATCCGGTCGAACCCGGCTTCGCCGGCGGCCGTGATGCCGCGTAGCACGTCGGCGTGCCGCTCGCTGCGGGTGAGCGCCTGGAACCGGTCCGGGCGCAGCGTGTCCAGGCTCACGGTTACCCGCTGGAGCCCGGCGCCCGCCAGCCGCCTCGCCATCGTGGCGAGCAGCAGACCATTGGTCGTGAGCGCCAGATCCTGCACGCCGTCCACGGCCGCGAGCATCGATACCAGCTCGGGCAAGTCCTGGCGCAGCAGCGGTTCGCCACCGGTCAGTCGCACCTTCCGGGCGCCCAACCGCGCGAAGATCCCGGTCAGCCGCGTGAGCTCTTCGAACCTGAGAATCGAGGCGCGCGGCAACCAGACGTACTCGTCTTCCGGCATGCAGTACCGGCACCGGAGATTGCAGCGGTCGGTGACGGACAGGCGGAGGCTGCCGAGGGGTCGGCCGAAGAGGTCGATCATGGGCAATAAAAAAGCGCCTTTAGTCCGGAGCTGTAACGCGGTCGGGCAAGTAGCACTGGTAAATCCACCGCGGGGCGTTTCCGCCCTATGTCATCGCTTGTAGGTACCAAACCTAAGCCCCCCCTACGCTGTGGGCAAGGGGCGACAGCGGCAAGCGCGCTGCGGACTGTACGCCGCGAACGCCGCCTAAACGTCACGCCGGCAGCGTGATGCCTGTCACACATGAAACTCTTCCCCCATACTGGCGGTACCATAGTGTACTCACTAAGTTGATTGCGCTCGCTTCCCGACCCGGAAACCGGAGCAACAGAAGAATGAACGCGCTGACCAATCCCAAAGCCGCCCAAATCGCTGCCGAACTCGACAGTGACATCGGGGTTTTGGTGCCGGCGCTGGACGATCTCCTCTCCCGGGTTACCGGTGGTGAATCTACGGTCGCCGAGTTCGAGCGCACCAGCATCAAGCTGGTCGCGGCCCTGCCCTTCCCTGACAGCATCGGGCATGGCGAGGTGGTGGCCACCCTGTTCCATTATCGCGATCAGGTCCGGCTCGATATCGAAGTCGAGCACAACCGCATGTTCGCGCGCCCCGACGGGACTCCTTCGGACCGCATCTGCTATCTCAATGACTTCGTCGCTTCGCTGTCGCTGGTTCCGGGGGCTCCGGAGATCCCCGAAGAGTTCGTCCGGCACGTCGTGGCGGGCATCGCCGCGGCGCGCGACGCCGTGCGGCGGCATAACCGCCGGAACGCGGCTCCGTGGAGCGAAGTCCAGGTCTCCGCCAAGGAAGAGTAGTCGTTCAGCTCGGCAGGAAAAAGAAGGTCATGCCGAGGATGCAGTACACCGCCAGCAGCTGAACCCCTTCCATCCAGTTCGTTTCCCCATCCTGGGAGATCTGCGCCATGACCAAGACCGACATCCCGATCGCCACGACTTCCATGGTGGTGAATCGGAGGTCCATGGGAGAGGGTCCCACGAAGTAGCTCAGGAACACCAGCACGGGTGCCACCAGCAGCGCGATCTGGATGGAGGAACCCACAGCGACATTGATCGCCAGATCCATTTTGTTCTTGTGAGCCACCAGGACGGCGGTCGAATGTTCGGCCGCGTTGCCGATCAGCGCCACGAGCACCACCCCGACGAACACCTCGTTCATGCCGAACTCGGCCGCCGCCTCGTCGATGGTCCCCACCAGCAGCTCGCTCAATGCCGCGATCAGAGTGGTCGCCACCAACAGCATCGTCACCGATCCCACCCATGAGGTAGCGCCCGCAGCTTGAGCGCCCTCCCCGGCATCCGCACTGGTATAGAGATGCCGGTGGGTGCGGAGCGTGAACAGGATGCTGAGCGCATACGTCACCACCAACACCACGGCAATCTCGAGGGAAAGGCCGCGCTCGTTGCCCCCGTTCCCGACGATCAGGTGGAAGATGGCTGGCATCACCAGCGCCACGACCGACAGGAGCAACAGGGTGGACCCGAGTCGAGCCGCGGTCGCATTGAAGCGCTGCGATTCCCGCCGAGCTCCCCCCACCACCGCCGACAGCCCGAAGACGATCAGGATATTGCCGATGATCGAGCCGGTGATCGACGCTTTGACGACATCGTGGAGACCGGCGCGGAGCGCCATGGTCGCGATGATCAGCTCGGCGGCGTTGCCGAACGTCGCATTCAGCAAGGCGCCGATTCCTTCGCCCAGGTTTTCCGCCAACCGCTCGGTGGCCTTCCCCATCAGCCCGGCCAGCGGGATGATGCCCAGGCAGGAAGCCGAAAACACCCACACCCCCGGCACGTGCAGAAAATGAAGCACGATCGCGACCGGTACGAATACCAGCAACAGATTCAGCAGATTCCCGCCGGAAAAGGGGCGCTTGAGCATCGCGAGAATCTAAGCAGAAGTGAGAGGTGAGAAGTAAGAGGTGAGAAGTGAGAAGCACAAAGTCCTCGGGCCATTTCGACTGACTACAGCGTCCCCGCCAAGCATCCTTCTCACTTCTCACTTCTCACTTTCACCGTCACCGACGCCCATTCGGCATTGTATCTCGCGTCCATGATCTGGACGTCTCCTCTCGCCCGATCGATCACATAGTAGGGAAAGCGCGACCAGGTCAGGAATCGGCGCGAATCCGGAGCAGCGGCCGCGGCGGCCGCCAGGGCATCGGCGTCGTTCTTCGCAACCGCGGCCCGGTTCCAGCGTAGGCGCGGCGCGTCCAGCCAGCTGAACGAGCCCGCTCGATACGACGTAGCGTCTTCGAGCAGCAGGTCGCGCCGGAACGGATTGGCCGCGACCGGCGCCACCATCAGCCGCGTGAACGGGGTGTTCGCGCCGCGCAGTGCCCGAGCCACCTCGCCCCGCGCCGCAACCGTCGCGGCGCCCATGGCCACGACATACAAGACCGTCACGCACAGCGCCGCTATAGCCGGAGCCTCGGTCCTTTTGGCTTGCCGCCGGGCTCGTACTCCGCTCCAGGCAAGCCCCAGGATGAGGATGGCCCAGACCCACGGATCCACGATGAAGAGCGTGTCGCCGTAGTACCAGGATCGGTCCAGAGGGAGCAACCAGCGCACCCCGTAGGTATTGAGAAAGTCGAGAATGGGATGGGTAAGGGCGGCGACCAGCGTAACTGCGAAGAGCGGCAGGACGGGGACGGGGGCCGACGACTCCGGGAGCGGGCGGCGCGCGAACCGCGCCGCCACGCGGTCCACTCCGATCAGAAGCGCGGTGAGCACCAGCGACAGCACGAGAAGTCCGAAGGGACCGTGGGTCCAGCCCCGACGGAACGACAGCGCGAAAACCGGTCCCCGGAAGTAGGACAGGACGTCCACGTCGGGAAGATTGGCTCCGAGAAGCAGCGCCGGCCCCGCTAGCCTGCTGCGCCGCTTCAGCCCTGCTTCTCCCAGGGCCGCCCCGACCAGCGTGTGGCAGATGTTATCCAAGCCTCACCCCTGACCCCTCTC
>JACQVB010000182.1 GCA_016209985.1 Gemmatimonadota bacterium
ACCCCTGTCCCCTCTCCCTTTGCGGGAGAGGGGGACGCCAGAGTGACGCCTACCGCTTGAAACCCCAGGAAAGCCCTCAGCACAGCATGGGTGCCCTTCAGTTCCCCTCTCTCGTCAGGGAGAGAGCCTGCCCTGAGCGAAGCGAAGGGGGCTAGGGGTGAGGTTCGGCGATATTGCGCAAGACATATCGTCCGTAATAACTTGTCTTCACGTGATTCACGGAGCGAGCGATGCGTACCATGTGGTGGATCTGGTTTCCGATTCTGTTGCTCTTCCTTTTTGGTCCCTTCCGCCGCCGGCGGTATTGGAGATACCAGGGCTGGAGGGAATCTCCCCCACGCCCCGAAGGCCGGTCGATCGAGGACTCCTCAAAACGAGAAGAGGAACAGCTCCGCCGCGATGAGCAGATCGAGTCCCTGGAAACCCGCGTGGCCGAGCTCGAGTCGCGTCTCGATTTCGCGGAACGCCTGCTGGCGCAGCGCCGCGAGAATCCCGCGCTGTCAGAAACCCCGCCCGTGAGATAGATCACAATTTCCTTGACCCTCCTTCTGGTTCTCGCGAGCTTGGAAACGCGTCCGTCCGAGCCTGCCGCACCGCAGGCGGCTTCATCCGGAGTGCCGCCGTGAAATCCCAGATCGATCGGGCGAAGTTGTTCGTCTACCAGAATTTCGAGCGGGTCCTGGTCGTCATTCTGGTAGCGTCGCTCCTCGTGATCCATTGGCTCATCGACGACAAGCTCGCGTTTCTCAGCTTCTACTACCTGCCGGTCATCGTCGCAGGGTTCTATCTCGGCCGGGTCATGGCCACGCTGTCCGCGGTCCTCGTGGGCAGCCTGGTGCTCTTCTTCCAGGCGGTTCAGGGATTGGGCGTCGCCCCGGGGCTACGCCCCGATATCCTCCTCACGCTTGTTCCCTGGGGCGGGTTTCTCATTCTGACGGGATGGATCATCGGTCTGCTGTCGGAACAGCGGCAGGCGCGGCTCAGCGATCTGAAGAACGCCTATGTCTCGATATTGGAAGTGCTCACGTTCTATCTGGAAGCCACCGATCGCCACCGCGAGGGGCACAGCCATCGGGTCGCGAAACTCGCCACCGATCTGGCACGCGCCCTGGAGCTGCCGGAAGAGGAAATCGAGAACCTGCGGATCGCGGCCCTGTTTCACGAGGTTGGCTACCACGATCCGCGCCTGCTCAAACTGCTCTCCCGCGCGCCGGGCGAAGTGGCGGAGCTCTCGACCGCCCTCGCCATGCGGGGCGCCAGCGACATCCTGTTCCAGTACTCGCACTACTACGAGGTGGTGGGAGACGTCTGGCCGGTGGACGACCTCGCCCTCTCCGACGGGGTGAAGATTCTCGCCGTGGCGGACGCCTTCGAGACCCTGCGCCTTCCGTCTCCCAACCGGCAGACCTTTGCTCCCTGGACCGCGGTGGAAGAAATCGAAAAAGGCATGGGACGCATCTTTGCGACTGACGTGGTCACCGCCCTGCGGCACACGGCCCTGGGACCGGACGTCATGGCTCATAGCGAGCCTTTGTTGATGCGCGCCTGACCGGAAAAAGAAAGCGGCCGGGCAATCCCGGCCGCCTTGTTAGTTTCTCGTTGCGCGAATGGGCGCCCGTCATTCTGAGGGCGCGAAGCGCCCGAAGAAGCCCATCTCCCTCAAGAAGCTCTGGTTCCCTCGCTTCGCTCGGGATGACGCGCGCGCGACCGGTTTACGGCGCGACCGTGTAGTTCATCATCATTCCCGACCCCAGATGCTCGGCGATGTGGCAATGGAGCATCCACTTGCCGGGGTTCGAGTTCTCCACCAGCAGGTCTACGGTTTGTCCCACCGGCAGCAACACGGTGTCCGACCAGGCCAGGCTCTCCACCGGATGGCCGTCGCGGGCGATCACCAGGAAGCGCTGCCCGTGGACGTGGATGGGATGGTTCATGGGGTGGAACGCCCTGATGTCGTTGATCAGGCGGATCTTGCTGTAGCTCCCCTGCCGGGCCGCCGGCCAATCGACGTTCATGTTCTCCTTGCCGGTCGCCTTGTCGCGCAGAATCCAGCGCACTTCGCGGCCGGTGCCGATCCAGTTCATGTCCGACATGGCGTCGGTGAACTCCACCGGCGCGCGATAGATGGTGTCGATGCTGATGAACAGCAGCATGATGATCGGCAGGTCTTTCATCTCGACCGCGGTGACCAGCTCGTGGTCCGGCGGCCGGTCGAACTCGGCCCGGATCTTGTCGATCTCGGCCTTGACCGGAGCATTCACCCGCAGGGTCTGAAACTCCTTGGTGCGGTCCGGGGTGGCGGCTCCCGGCTGCGCCATCACCATGCCGACCGTGTCGGTGGCCTGGAAGAATTCTCCCATCATGTGGTCCAGCGCGACCACGCTGTTGGTGATGTAATAGTCTCCCGCCTGGGGGTAGCGTGCCTCGACCACGTAACGCTGGGCCGGCGCGATGACCACGTTGTCGGTCATCATTTCCTTCTCATAGCGGCTCTCGTCCGCCGCCACGAGCTTCACCGGCACGCCGAAATTCAGATTGAATGTCCGGGTGTTGGCCACGTTGGTGATCACGAAACGAATTACGTCACCGGCCTGGGCCATCTTGTGATAGTGCGCTTCGCCATTGACGAGCAGCACCGTCCCGAAGCGGCCCATGGGCGCGAAGTCCGGGGCTTCCTTGCCGAACGGAATCAGCGAGTCACCGTCCATCAGAATGTCGTCCAGCATCAGGATTTCTTCGGAATTCACCGGGCTGTAGTACGCCGGGTCTAGCGACTCGACGACGATGTTCCCATAGAGCCCCAGGTCCTGCTGGATGTCTTCCCGGACGTGCGGGTGATACCAGTAGATGCCGGCATCGGGGAAGGTGAGCTTGTAGAGGAACGTGCCGCCGGGCGGCACTTCCGGCTGGGTCCCGTGCTGCATGCCATCATCCGGAACACCGTCGAATTTGTTCTCCAGGCGCACACCATGCCAATGAACGGTGGTCGGCAGGTCGATTTTGTTGGCGAAACGAACGTAGATCGTCGAGTTCTGCTTCACCCGGAGCAGGGGACCGGGATACTGGCCATTGTAGCCGTACATGATATGCGGCTTTTCCTTGATGGCGCGCTGCACCATCATCGCCGTCAGATCGAGCGTGTCACCGTCTTGGAGCAAAACGTCTTCGCGCGGCTTCGCTTCCGGCAGTTTCGTGATATCCACGCCGGCTCCCGGCAGCCACGGCGTCGTCTTGGGACGCATGCCAGCCATCCCGGGCAACATGGGATTCTTCATCATCGGGATGATCATCATGGCGCTGGGCGCCGTGCCGGGGCTGTGGTCCATCACCATACCGCCCATATCCATGGCCCCGGCGGAGGTGTCCTGGGCAAGCAAGGCAAGCCGGGGGAGCACGGAAAGTGCCAATCCGGCCACTACCAACCGAAGCAGTCGGTTCATGTCAGAGTTCGACCTTGTCATGTAAGTGAAGCGAAACAAGACTGGCTTGTCAGCCACCCATCCTGGACTGTTCGTCGTAAATGTCACAGCCGGCGAGGTTCTGGACCCGGGCGCTCGCCGAGCGGCCCACCAGCACGAGTTGGCCCTTGAAACGATCCAACTTGGCGGTCTGTTCGGCCGACACTATGTACATCATCTTCGTGAAATCGACGCGAGCCGTAACCGGCTGCCCCGGCTTGATCACACCGAGATTCTGAATCTTGTCCAGGCTCGGCGTGGCTACCCAGACAAGCCAGACGGTGTAGGGGCCCAGACTGGAGGGCTCCGGCAGGTTCTTTACGTTGATCGTGGCGTCAAAGATGTAGCGGCCATCGGGGGTGACGGACACGCCGAAGGGCGACATGAGCGGCTTGAGCTCGATCGTTCCCGAAGCCGTCGCCACCGATCCCGTCGGCTGCAAATCTACGATCTCGTTTCCCAAGGCCGCCGGAGCGCGGCAGACCGCGCCGGCAGGCGTGACCGGCGACGGCGCAGGCTTCGGCTGCCCCGGCAGGATCAGGAAACCGCTGAGCGAGAGTATCGGAAGTCGAACGCGCCAGGACATGGTCGCTCCTGTTGGTTGGTTGTAGCACCGACCGTTCTAGTGCGTGTGCTTTAGAACTGTACCCGGCTGCTCGGTATCGCTGGTAAGGAAAACTGCACCCGCCAGGCGTGTGGGTCAACGCCTCAGCTTGACGGTTCGCTGCCGGATTACAACCTTGTCATCTACGGTTTATTTCCGCCAAACGCTAATGCTGTGCGCACCCAGGAGGTTTCGCGTGGTCCGAAAGACTGTTCTCGCCTGCGGCCTCATGATCGGTCTCGTGGTGCCGCTTTTCGCGCAGACCGCCGCGCAACTCTCCGATCAGGTTCGTCGCTACGTAAGCGTGAGCGCTGCGGTCGTCGCGTTGACTCACGTCCGCGTGATCGACGGCACCGGCGCGCCGGCCCAGGAAGATCAGACCGTGGTGATCGAGAACGGCCGGATTCGGGTCCTCGGGCCCGCGGCCCAGGTGCCGGTGCCGGAAGGCGCCCAAGTCATGGAGCTGCGCGGCAAGACGCTCATGCCCGGCCTGGTCGGCATGCACGACCACCTGTTTTATCCGGCGGGCGGCCGGGGCCAGCAGCGCAACCACCATCTCTTCAGCGCGCCCCGCATGTATCTCGCGGCTGGAGTCACCAGCATCCGGACGGCGGGGACCTACGAGCCCTATAACGACCTCAACCTCATGGAGAACGTCCGTGAGGGGAGCGTCCCGGGGCCGCGCATCAACGCGACCGGGGCCTACGTCGACGAGACTCGCGGCCGGGTGAAGAGCCCTGAGGACGCGCGGCGATTGGTCGATTACTGGGTGGAGGAGGGCGCAGTTGGATTCAAGGCTTATACCAACATCACTCGTGAGGAGCTCAAGGCAGCGATCGACGAAGCCCACAAACGCGGTGTGAAGATTACCGGGCACCTCTGTTCCGTCACCTTCCGTGAGGCGGCCGCACTCGGCATCGACAATCTCGAACACGGGTATCAGGTGGCCAGCGATTGGGTGAAGGACAAGAAGCCCGACGAATGTCCCCGCGGCGGAACGGATTACTCGGCGCTGGACATCAACAGCGAACCGGTCCAGGCGGTAATTCGCGACATGGTCGCGCACAACGTGGCGCTCACCTCGACGCTCGCCGTGTTCGAGTGCTCGGTTCCCGGCCGGCCCCCGCTGCGCACCGAGTTTGTCGAGTCCCTGTCGCCGACCACGCGGCTGGCGCGCATGAGCACCCGTGATCGTGCCCTGGCGACCGCCGATTCGGCGGCAAAAGGACTGGGAGACGCGGCCGCGCGGGTGGAGCGCGCAAAGGCCGCGTTCAGAAAATCGATGGAATTCGAGCGGGCCTTTGCCAAGGCGGGCGGGCACCTCATGGCCGGCCTCGACCCCACGGGGAGCGGCTGCTCGCTGTTCGGTCTGGGCGACCAGCGGAACGTGCAGCTCCTGGTAGAGGCGGGATTCACCCCGCTGGAAGCTATCAAGATCGCCAGCTTCAACGGGGCCAAGTTCATGGGCCAGTCCGATAGCCTGGGGTCCATTGCCGCTGGAAAGGTGGCCGATCTGAACGTGATCGACGGAAACCCGGCGCAGAATATCGCCGACGTCGAGAAGGTTTCGGTCGTGTTCAAGAACGGGGTAGGGTACGATCCGGCGAAGTTGTGGGCGGACGTGAAGGGGCAGATCGGGATAAACTAGATGGGGAGTGCGGCAGTGAGCACTGCGCAGATCTCTCCCGGTTACGATATGTCTGCGTACTGCGTACTGCGTACTCGCCGGCGGGAATGGCGAAAGGCACTATGCGGTTAGTTGCCGGGTTGGCCGTAGCCACGTTACTGGTTACCGGAGTGGTTCGCGCCCAGGAACGCATCGTCGGCGGAACCGTGGTCGATTCGGTCACTGGCCGGCCGCTCTCGCTCGCCGATGTGTACTTCACGACCCTGCCCGGCCAGGGACGCACCGATGACAACGGCCGCTTCCGGCTGCAAGGACACAGCCCCCGCGACAGCGTGGTCGTCATCCGCCGCATCGGCTACGTGCCCCGCACGGTGGCCGTGACTCCCCACGCGCCGGTCCTCGCCACCATCGACATAGGAGCCGTGTATCTCCGGCCGGTGGCCACCGAGCTCGACAAGATCGCGGTCGAGGCGGAGGAAGTCCGGCGCTACCCGCAGCTCGATGGTTTCTACGTCCGCAAGAAGAACCTGAGCGGCCTGGGCAGCTTTTATACGCGGGAATTTGTCGAGCGCTCGGCTGCCCCGCGGACCAGCGATCTCCTGCGCCAGTCACACAAGGTGGAGATCGAGTGCAGCAAGGTACCCGGCGCCCAATGCGTCGCGGCCAGCCGCCGAGCGCGCGAGACCCGCGCCCTGGTCCGCGCGAGGGACACCGCGGTCGCAGAAGATGAGAGATTCTCGATGGGTTCGGGGCGCTGCCGGATGGAAGTATGGGTCGATGGCGTGCGCAGCCCGTTCGATCTGGACCAGATCCCGGTGGATTGGATCGTGGGGATCGAGATCTATTCGGGTCCCGCGACCACTCCGCCAGTGTTCGGGATGGGTCCCTGCGGCGTCGTCGCGATCTGGACCGCGGTTCCGGGGGCCTAGCCGCCATCAGTCTTTCTTCACACGACGCGCCTTCTGGCGGCGGGGAGAACCGTCTTCGCAGCCAGGCGACGATAGATAACACTGCTGACAATCAGCCGCGCCGGGTGGTATTGCCGCTCGCGGTCAAAAACGTATACTAGAGCCGTCTCCAGGACCGCACCGCGGTTCTGATCCCTATGGCACTTGCCGGGCTTTACCAGCCCTTTTGTGTGCGATACTGGCCGAGCCGCGACCATCCCGCTCATCCTTGAGCGGGGGCTGCGACTCGCAGAGTGTTGGACCCACCACCAGGAGGAAGCTCATGCCTTTCAAAGTCCGAAGGGATCTAGCCCGGCTATTGGTATCCATCCTTGCTCTGGTGTTGCCTACCATCTTAGCAGCACAGGCCGGCACCATTTCAGGCAAGGTGGTGCACGAAGGCACCGGTGCCGGCGTGCCCGCGGTTCAGGTAAGCATTCCCGCACTGAAGGTGAGCACGCTGACCGCGGCGGATGGCTCGTTCACGCTGGCCGGCGTGCGGCCCGGCAACTACGAGCTGCATATCATCCGCATCGGATTCCGGGCCACCGACGTACCGGTCGAGGTGCGCGCGGGCCAGATCCTGACGCCCGAGGTGAAGATCACCGAGGCCGCGATGGCGCTCGACGAGATCGTGGTGACCGGTACCGCGGGCCAGGCACGTCGCCGTGAGGTCGGTAACTCCATCTCTCAGGTGCAGATCAGCGACGTCAAGCAGCCGGTGCAGAATCTCGATCAGATGCTCCAAGGACGCACGGCGGGGGTGGTCATTCCCACTGGCCGTGCCGATATGGGGTCGGGATCAGCGATCCGGCTGCGCGGGAATGCGAGTCTGTCACTGACCAGTTACCCGCTGATTTATGTGGATGGTATCCGCCAGACGGCGGAAGCGTATTCGAGTAATAACCTGGTCCCGAATGCGAATACCGGCACTCGCCAGGGCGGACAGGCCAGCCTTCTGGCCGACATCGACCCGGCAACGATTGACCGGGTAGAGATCGTGAAAGGGCCGGCCGCGACTGCCTTGTACGGGACCGAGGCCGCAGCGGGCGTGATTCAAATCTTCACCAAGAAGGGTGTGACCGGCCGGACGGTCTGGACATTCCAGACCGATCAGGGCGTGCGTGCAGTGCGGCCCTGGGGGTCGCAGCCGGGGACCTACTACGGATCCCCAGGCAGGCCCGCGGGAATACCATTGCCTAGCTCTCCCGGCAGCGCGGCGATCGCGGCGGGTACACCCACCCAGGCGTGCATCAGACTGGCCGATCAGCCGCTCATCGATGCCGGGTTGGCGGACGGTTTGGCGATATCTGGCTGTCACCGGCCGTACCATGACATGGATCCCTACTTGCACAAACCTTGGCGGCAGCGATATACCCTCTCAGTAGCGGGCGGCAGCGACGCGGTCCGGTACTTCACGTCGGCCTCGGGGGAGGGCGGCGATGGCATTCTTCCGCTGGACAATGATCTTCGCTACCAGTTTCGCAGCAACGTGAGCTTCCACCCGACCGAGAAACTCAACATCGACATCTCTAGCGCGTACAGCCGGTACAAGTACTCCTTCACCGGTTCGAACAACGGCACGAGCAGCTTGTACTTCCAGGTAGTGCGTCGCCCACTGAACGGTCCGTCCAGCTACGACTACCGGATCCTTGACAGCATACTCACTCAGCGGAACAACGTCCGGAACGATCGAATGATTCTGGGCGCCACCGCCACCTGGACACCACTCAGCGGCATGACGCACAAGCTCACGTTGGGCTATGACGATGCGCGGTCGGAGGAGAACTATCTCTTGCCCTTCAACTACATCACCGATCGTCCGGGCAGGATTTCCCTCGAGAAAAGCGGCAGCCGGAGCTTCTCGACCGACTATGTCCTGAGCCAGCAGATCTCGTTATTCACCGGCCTCAAGTCGACGCTGTCGGCCGGAGGCCAGCTGGTGCAGCGGGATGAAGACGCCCTCGCGCTCGAGGGCGCGGGGCTACCAGGGCCCGGCGAGCACACCGTCTCGTCGGCCTCGACCTTCCCCAGCCAGGCACCGGTGATAGCGAGACAACGGGTCATCACCGGCGGTTTCCTGTTCCAGAACATGTTTGCCTTCAAGGACCGCTATTTCCTCACGGTTGGGGCCCGAGTGGACGGGAACAGCGCGTTCGGTGAGAACCTCGGGCTGCAGACCTATCCCAAGGCAAGCGCTTCCTACGTGATTTCGGACGAGCCGTTCTGGCCCGGCGCTCTGGGAACGATGAAGCTGCGCGCCGCGTACGGTCTGGCGGGCCGGGCCCCGGGGGCGTTCGACGCGATCAAGACGTGGACGCCCACGCTCTGGACCGGAGGCGGGGGCACGGCATTCATTCCCCGCAATCCCGGCAATCCCGATTTGGCCCCGGAACGTTCCCGGGAAATCGAAGTCGGGGCCGATGCCGCGGTTCTGAACGAACGGCTCACGGTGGATTTCAGCTACTATGACCGCGTGACCAGTGATGCCTTGTTGCAGATTGCCCGGGCTCCGTCGCTCGGCAATACCAACCAGCAGCTCGAGAACGTCGGCAAGTTCTACAACAAGGGCGTTGAGCTCGGTGTCACGGGAAAGATTCTCGAGAGCGCCAAGCTAGGCATCGAGTTGAACGCGACGCTGGCGACCAATAAGAGCAAGGTGTTGGAGGTCGGCACCGCGACCGTCAATAACGTCCAGGTCGGCCAACCCGCGCCGGTGGTGCGCGCGACCAAAGTGAAGAACATGTACGACTTCGTGGATCCAGTATTCGAGCCGGATTCGAACAACTTCTACGGCCCGAACCTTCCGACACAGACGATTACCCTAGCGCCCACGTTCCGCTTCCCGAAGCAGGTGACGCTCACGCTGCGGGGCGAGTATCAGGCCGGCCACTGGATTACCCAGGGCGCCGCACACTTCCTTGCGCAACGTGGACCATACGGCACGCCCAGTTGCGACGAGGTGTACCGCTACGTTCCCTGGGCCGAGTATGACGGCCCTCCGGTCTACGGACCGTCTGCCCGGATCAACACGCACCAGAACATCGACAAGGTGAACGCGGTGGATCGAGCCCGCTGTTACCGGAGTATTCTGCAAAGCAACCTGTTCACCTGGCCTGCCGACTTCTTCAAGGTCCGGGAAATCACGTTACAGGCTCCACTGCCGTTCCGGCTTCCCCGCATGCAGACGGCCATGATTACCATCTCCGGGCGGAACCTGTTTACCAAAGTCTCGAAGCGCAATCGTTCCAACGATCCGGACATCGGCAACAGCGTCGAGAACTTGACCTTCAGCTTCACCGACGCGGTTCCGGCGCCTGCTGAATTCACCGTGTCCATCCGGGCCACCTTCTAGAGGAGAGCGGAACCATGCACAAGAGAATTAGCGTTCTTGTCGCGGGCGCCGCCTTGCTGGTGGGGGCCTGCAGCTTCGATGTCACCAACCCGGGACCGGTCGCCGACGAGGCATTGGACCAAGCCGGCGCCTGGGATGCCCTCGTGCGTGGGGCGCGCTACAACATCTCCCGCGCCACCTCGATCGACGCCTTCTATGGCGCCGTTGCGGCCAAGGAGTACTCGACGTCGGGACGGATCAATGCGACCAAGCTGCCGCTGGTCTTCGGGCAGCTCTCGGTTGACGACGTCAACGCCAACACGTGGAACTGGTCGCAGGCGGCGCGCTGGCAAGCCGAAGACGGCCAGCGGCGCCTGAGGGAAGTGCTGGGCTCCGGCTTTGCAACCAACAAGTACGCGGCCCAGATCCTGATGTACGGCGCCCTGGCCAACCGGATTCTGGGTGAAAACTTCTGCGAGGCCGTGATCGACGGCAGCGCCAAGAAGCCGATCAACGAGTACTTCACCCGTGCGGAAGCGCAGGCGACCGAAGCCATCGCGATCGCTGGGGCGGTGGGCGCGTCCGAGGTCTCGACCCAGCGGGCGGCATACGCCATCCGCGCCTCCGCCCGACTCTACTTGGGTAATTTTGCGGGAGCCGGCAACGACGCGACCACGGCCAACGTGCCGACGAGCTTCTCCCTGTCTGCGCCCTTTGACCTCACCACCCGGAACCTGTTCGTCGATACCAACGACTTCGCCGTGGGGGGCAATTTCCGCGCCTCCACCGTGTGGCGCACGTTCTTCGAGAGCTATTTCCGGACTACCGGTGACCTTCGGGTGCGCTGGGACAGCTCCACCGTGAACGGTAAGGCCCGAGACGGCGAATTCACCGGCATTCCCTGGTTGTATCAACGCAAGTACATCCCGACCGGGACCAACGCCGACTACGGCTCACCCATCCGGCTGGTGAGTGGCCGGGAAATGCGATTGGTACAGGCCGAGCTTGCGTTGCGCGCCGGCGATTTCACGACGGCCGAAGGCCTCATCAATGGGATTCGGGCCGGACAGGCAGTGCGCGCTGGCAGCCCGGCGCTCACTTCCTGGACGATCACCAACGTCCAGGAAGGTTGGAACGCACTGCGCCGCGAGCGGTCCATCGAACTGTGGCTGGAAGGCCGTACCATGGGCGACCTGCGGCGCTGGATTGCCGACGGCACGTACGCGGCGCAGTTCACGAATGGTCCTGATTCGGATGTGGCCGATCGGGTTCGGATGTGCCTCCCGATCAGCCGTGGCGAGCGGCAAACCAATTCCAATCTGCAGCTCGACCCGGACGATCCCCAGAGCCCGATTTACAATGGCCAGGCAGCTCCCTGGTAACACGTTGTAAGCGGAGGCGCTCGGCGCGCATCGAAGGATGCGCGCCGGCGCTCTCCCAGGCTGACTCGATGTCGAGGTATTCCACGAACATGCGTTGTTACCTGCTGGCGGCGGTCCTGATGATGGCCGCCAGTCCGCGCGTCGATGCCCAGGCGATCAGCGGTGTCGTGCGAGACTCCATGAATGCGGAGCCACTGGCTGGCACCACGGTCGAGTTGTTCTCGGTAGAAGGGAGAATCGCAGCCCGCGACATCACCGACCAGAACGGGCTGTTCTCGCTGGAAGCGCCCTCAGCCGGATCCTACCGGCTGCGCTTCCAGCGCATTGGCTACCGGGGCGCTTTCTCTGCGGCGTTCGCGATGGCAGGGCGGGACACGACCGTTTCTGCCCGGCTGCTGGCTCTGGCGGTCACGATATCTCCAGTGATCGTCAGTGCTTCTACCCAGACCTATTTGACGAACGCCGGCTTCGTTGAAAGGAAGAAGACCGAGTCAGGCTATTTCCTGGACCCGATTGAGGTGGACAAGCGATCAACCAAGGCCAAGCAGACCGCCGATCTCCTGGATGGCATTCCCGGCGTTACGCTGCTGGTGGCCGGAGGGAGCTGGGGGATTCGAGTCCCGGCGCTGACGCGCCAGATGGGATGCGACATGGGGCCACGCATCTACGTCGATGGGAATCTCATGAACCCGTTCGGTACCACCTTCGATGTGAACACCATCAACGCCACCGAGATCGCGGCCATCGAGCTGTATCGCAGCGTGGCCCAGGTGCCGCTCAAGTTCGGCGGCAACGACGCGGTCTGCGGCGTGGTCGTGATCTGGACCAAACACTGAGGGCCAATCCCATGCGTGGAAAGCAGGCCGTGCTTGCCGGACTCTGTCTCATCGCGACGAATCAGCTCTGCGCCCAGTCGGGGGCGGCGCTGAGTCCCGCGGTGCAGCAATATGTCAGCATCAATGCGCCCACATTCGCGCTGACGCACGCCCGGGTGATCGACGGCACCGGTGATGCGGCCGCGGAGGACCAAGCGGTGGTGGTGACCAACGGCAGGATCACCGCCGTCGGCCCCACGGCGACCGTCCCGGTTCCGGCCGGCGCCCAGGTCATTGATCTCACCGGCAAGACCCTGATCCCGGGCCTGTTCGGTATGCACGACCACCTCTTCTATCCGGCTGGGGGGACCGGCGGGCAGCGTAATCACCATCAGTTCAGCGCTCCCCGGATGTACCTGGCCGCGGGCGTAACCAGCATCAGGACCGCCGGAACCTACGAGCCCTACAACGATTTGAACCTGAAGGAATCGATCGACGAAGGCAGCTCCCCCGGTCCGCGTATCAACCCCAGCGGCGCTTATCTGGATGCCACCCGCGGACGGGTGAGCAGCCCGGAAGACGCCCGCCGGCTGGTGAATTACTGGGCTGACGAAGGCGCCACCAATTTCAAGGCGTATACCAATATTCGGAAAGAAGAGCTGAAGGCGGCAATCGAGGAGGCGCACAAGCGCGGGCTCAAAGTCACCGGACACCTCTGCTCCGTGACCTACCAGGAAGCCATCGAGGTGGGTATCGACAATCTCGAGCATAGCTGGGGTCCGGCCACGGATTTTGACCCGAACAAGAAACCCGACCAATGCCCGCCCGGCGCGGGTCGGGACAAGTCCACCCTGGAAGTGGGCAGCGAGCCGGTCCAGGCACTGATTCGGAATCTGGTGATGCACAACGTGGCCATCACAACCACGCCGGCCGTCTCGGAATGCGCCATTCCGGGCCGCCCCCCGCTCAGGAAGGAGTTCACCGAATCGCTCTCACCGGTGACTCTCGAAGCCAGGATGCAGAACCGGCGCCGGCCGTATACCGTGGCGGACTCGCTCCGCGTCGAAAGGAACGAGGCCAACGCCCGAAGATTCGAAAAAGCATTCATCAAGGCGGGCGGGCATCTCCAGGCCGGATTGGATCCAACCGGCAGTGGGTGCTCGCTCTTTGGACTCGGCGATCAACGGAATTTCGAGCTGTTGGTCGAAGGGGGATTCACACCGGTCGAGACGGTGAAGATCATGAGCTACAACGGCGCCAAGTTCCTGGGTCAGGCCGACAGCCTCGGCTCCATTGGCGTCGGGAAGGTGGCAGACTTGGTGGTCCTGGACGGGAATCTGGTTCAGGATCCGACCGCTATCGAGCGAACGACCATCGTGTTCAAGAACGGCGTCGGGTACGATCCGGCGAAGCTGTTCTCAGCCGTGAAAGGCCAGGTGGGGATCAACTAGGCGTAGACAGTGCGCAGAGCGCAGAGAGCAGAAGCTGGCGTGTCGCGGAGCTTCTGCTCTGCGCACTGCGCACTCGCTATCCCTGACGGCACAGTAGATTCCGCATCACCATTCTCATGAATCATGCTGTACTGGATCACCCTCATGCGCCCTGACACGCTCGGCGTCATCGGCCTGGGCGCGATCGGGGGTTCGGTCGCATGGCAGGCGGCACGGGCGGGCGTATCCCGCATCGTGGGGTATTCGCCGGCTCCAGCCGAGGGTGTAGCGGCCGCGAAGGCGGGCGCCATTACCGAAATCGCAACGTCGGCTCGTATGGTTGTACGGCAGTCTGATTTCCTGGTCCTTGCGGCTCCCCCCGCGGCGGCGATGGACCAGTTGCGGAGCGCCGCCGCCGAAATACGGAGCCGCGGCATCTGGTGCACCGACGTGTCCAGCGTGAAGGGCCCGATCGTGCGGCTCGCGCAGTCGCTCGGCCTGGCGCCGCACTTCGCCGGCTCCCATCCGCTGGCCGGCACCCATCGCTCCGGGTTCGACGCCGCTCGCTCCGACCTGTTTTCCGGCGTCATAGTCTACGTGACGCCGGTCGAGCAGGGTGATGCCGCCGCGCGAGAAGTAGAAGATTTCTGGTCGGGCGTGCTTGGCGCCCACCCCGTCCCGATGGCAGCCGGCGCGCACGATTCGCTTCTTGCCTGGACCAGCCATCTCCCCCAGGTCGCCGCATCTGCCCTGGCGGTCGCCCTTGCGGCTTCGGGGCCTCGCGGTGTGACATACGGCACCGGGGCGCGCGACGGCACCCGCATCGCCGCGAGCAGCGTCGAGATGTGGCGTGACGTCCTGTTGATGAATCGCGAACCGGTGCTGAAGGCCCTTGAGGGACTCGAGGATTCACTCGGCACCCTGCGGCACACTCTCCTTTCCGGCGATGCCGCGGCCCTGACCAACTGGCTCGCCAATGCCGCCGAGTGGCGGCGGGGATTGGGAGAGTGATCGCCGGGGGCTCTATCGTTCCTCCCGGCGACAAGAGCATTACCCACCGGGCCCTGGTGCTGGGATCCCTCGCGGACGGGACCAGCGCCATCGAAGGCCCACTTACCTCCCTGGATGCTCGCTCTATGGCCGGCGCTTTGCGCGCGCTCGGGGCGGAGATCGCTCCCCTGCGGCCGGGACGCCGCGTGGTCCTACGCGGGCGCGGTCTGCGTGGACTCACCGCCCCCCGGGGTTCCCTCGACTGCGGTAATTCCGGAACCGCCGCGCGATTCATTCTTGGCATCACCGCCGCGTATCCGTTTCGCACCCGAATCACCGGTGATGCATCGCTGCGCCGCCGCCCGATGCGGAGAGTGACCACGCCGCTGCGGCTCATGGGCGCCAGCTTCGAGGAGGAAAATGGGGACGGGTTGCCGTTGGTCGTGCACGGCGGGCGCCTCAAGCCGCTCGAGTACCAGAGTCCCACGGCCAGTGCGCAGGTAAAAGGCGCGCTCATGTTCGCCGGCCTGGCCGCCGGCGTGTCGGTCGCGATTCGCGAGCCGGTTCGCTCCCGCGATCACACCGAGCGCATGCTCCGCGCGCTCGGCGCCCGGGTGGAGGCGGATGATCTCGCCCTGCGCTTCACGCCGCCGGCAACGATCCCGGCGTTCGACTTGCGGGTCCCCGGCGATCCGTCGTCCGCCGCCTTCCTGGTGGCGGCGGCCCTGCTGGCCGATAGTGGCGAACTCGAAATTCGTGGAGTCGGAGTCAATCCGACCCGAATCGGGTTCCTCAAGGTGCTCGAACGCATGGATGCGGCCATCACGGTCTCGCCCACCGGAGAAGTGCTGGGGGAGCCGGTCGGGACACTGCTGGTGCGTCCGTCGCGGCTGCGGGCGGTCCGGGTGACTCCGGAGGAGGTCCCATCACTCATCGACGAGATTCCGATTCTCGCCGTTCTGGCGAGCCGCGCCGAAGGTACCTCCGTGTTTCGCGGCGTCGAGGAGTTGCGGGTCAAAGAAAGCGATCGCCTTGGTCTGCTTGCGACCAACTTGCGTGCCGTCGGAGCCGCGGCCGAGGCCACCACCGATACGTTGCGGGTGACGGGAGGCGACGCCCGGCCACGCGGAAAGGTCGAAACCGCCCGCGATCACCGGCTGGCCATGGCCTTTGCGGTTCTGAACACCGTGCGGGGTGCAGACATCCGGCTTTCGGAACGAAAGTCCGTCGCGGTCAGTTACCCGGGGTTCTTCGATCACCTGGCGCAGGTTCTGCACTCATGAGTCCGCGGGTGATCGCCATAGACGGGCCGGCGGGATCGGGCAAATCCACGACCGCGCGGGCGGTAGCGGAGCGGCTCGGCCTGGCTCATCTGGATAGCGGCGCGCTGTACCGGGCGGTGACCCTCGGTGTACTGGACGCCGGGACGCCGGAGTCGGGAGATCCGATCGTCGGGCTGGCCCGCTCGCTCCCGGTCCGGCTGAGCCTCGTCGGCGAATCGTTTCGGCCCGAGGTCGCCGGGGTCGACGTGTCGCAGGCGGTACGGGAGCCGAGGGTGAATGCCAAAGTGTCGGCGATAGCGGCCTTGCCGGCGGTACGGGATTGGGTCAATGACGAGCTGCGCGCGGCAGCCGACTTGCATCCCCGGGGCGTCGTGGCGGACGGCCGCGACATCGGTACCGTCGTTTTCCCCGACGCGCCGGTCAAAGTCTTTCTGACCGCTTCGCCGCAAGAACGGGCGAAGCGGCGATCCCTCCAGGCCGGCTCCGGTAGCGCGGCGGATGATCTCCTGCGGGTGCAATCGGACCTTGCCCGCCGGGACGCCGCGGACTCCGGCCGGAAGGTCGCGCCCCTGGTGCCGGCCGCCGATGCGGTGGTCCTGGACACGACGAAGATGGGCTTCGAGGAGCAGGTAGGCGTGATTGTCAAACTTGCACGGAACGCGTTTGCATAGCTTGACATAGCAAGTGGCATGGTCTACCGTAAGAGGTTGGCCCGCACCCTCTGTGAGGGGGCGCACACTTTTCACCTCAACTGGTTTTGAACCAGAAGTCGGCACCATGCCTGAAGCTCCCCCGAAACCCGGCGTCGCAAGCACCGACGGCCCGGCACTCTCGCTGTCCTCCCTCCGAGTCCGCTCCGATCTGTACGACGAGAGCTATTCCGAAGAGCAGTACGATGAAATGATGAAGTTGTACGAGGGGACGCTGCAGAGCATCGCTGAAGGGGAGATCGTCAAGTCAAAAGTGTTGCGGGTGACCGACACCCACGTGATTCTCGACGTGGGCTTCAAGTCCGAAGGTGCCGTTCCCATCGATGAGTTCAAGGACCCCTCCCAGATCAAGCCCGGCGACGAAGTCGAAGTCTTCCTGGAAAACCTGGAAGACCAGGAAGGCGCGGTCGTGCTTTCCAAGAAGAAGGCCGACTTCATGCGGGTGTGGGAGCGGATCCGGCAGGCCTATGAGAGCGACCAGCCGGTGGAAGGCACGCTGGTCAAGAAGATCAAGGGCGGCGTGGTGGTGGACTTGATGGGGGTGGACGCCTTCCTCCCCGGGAGCCAGATCGCGCTGCGGCGCGTCCCCAACATCGACGAGCTCCTGGGCCAGAGCTTCGAGTTCAAGATCATCAAGCTGAACAAGCGCCGCCGGAACATCGTGGTCAGCCGGCGCGTGC
>JACQVB010000018.1 GCA_016209985.1 Gemmatimonadota bacterium
CAGCCTCAGGAGACGGCCCGCCCCCTCGAACGCCGCGGGGAGCAGCCACCCGCCGACCCGCCGACCCGCCCCCCCCCGCCGCCGACCATGCGAGACGTCGGATCGCTCACGCTCGAGGGCATCCAGGCGCGCTGGACCGAGGTGCTCGACATCGTGGGCCGCAAGAAGCGCGTCCTCCGGGAAGCGCTGTCGCGGGCGGTCCCCGATTCCCTGCGAGACGGAGCGCTCACCCTGGAAGTCGCCAACGCCATCGATCTCGAAGGGCTGGAGCGGAGCCGCTCGACCATCTCCGAGGCGATCGCCGAGCTGTGGGGACAGCGCACCCCGGTGGTCCTGGCCGCCAAGGCGAGCGAACTTCCGACCCCGGCGGCGGAGCCGCAGCGGCTCGATCAGCGGGGCGACCGGCAGGAGCGGCTGCAGGGCTATCGTGCGAAAGATCAAGCGCTTGACACTGCTGCCGAACTGCTCGATCTGGAGCTTACCGATTAGCTTGCGGCTGTCTCGCTGCCGCGATACCTTCGACTTCAGGAACCACTCTCTTGGACACCGGCGCACCAATGCCCGATTTTTCGCAGCTCCTGCAACTGGGCCAGCAGATGCAGGTGAAGCTCTCGCAGATGCAGAGCGAGCTTTCCCAGCGTGTGGTCACGGGTTCGGCCGGCGGCGGGATGGTCAAGGCGACCGTGGATGGTCGGGGGCAGATCCGGGGAGTGCAGATCGATCCGAGTGTTCTCGGTGGGGCCGACACCGAAATGCTCGAGGACCTGGTGCTGGCCGCGGTGAGTGACGCGCAGCGGCGCGCGAGCGAGATGTATAAGGAAGAGCTCCGCAAAGCCACCGGAGGTCTCCCGCTGCCTTTCCAGCTTCCGATCTGAGACGCGGTTGTCGGTCATCGACGAGCTCACGACGGAGCTCGCGAAGCTCCCGGGCATCGGACGCAAGACCGCCACGCGGCTCACGTATCACCTGCTGAAGCAGCCGGCTGTCGCGGTCGAGCGTCTCGCCCGCGCGATTCGTGCGGTTTCCGAGCGCGTCACTCCCTGTTCGGTGTGCGGCAATCTGACGGAACAAGATCCCTGCGCGATCTGTGCCGATCAGCGGCGCGATCCTCGGCTTGTCTGCGTAGTGGAAGAGGCGTCCGATATCGGCGCCATCGAGCGCTCGGGCGAGTACCGCGGCCGGTATCACGTGCTCGGCGGGCATCTCTCACCGCTGGATGGCATCGGGCCAGACGATCTGCGGGTAGAGCCGCTGCTCGCCCGGCTGCGCAACGGTTCCGCCGTCCGGGAAGTGATCCTGGCGACCAACCCGTCCATGGAAGGTGAAGTGACGGCAACATACCTGAGGGGCCTGCTGGAAGGTGCGACCACCGGAAACGTGCGGGTGACCCGCATCGCGCTGGGTCTGCCCGTCGGCGGGGATCTCGAGTATGCGGACGGTGTCACCATTGCCCGGGCGCTGGCCGCGCGCCGGGAGATGGCCTAAAGCCGTGCGTACCCGGACCAAGGTTCTCCTGTTTGGATTTGCGCTTGGCGCCGCGATCGGCGTGGTGTTGGCCCAGCAATCCATGGGGCGGCACCGGCGGGACCTGTTCAGCGCCCGTCCCTTGCGCAGATTATCCGCGCTGGGCTATCTGAGCGGACACCCCAGCGTTGAAGCCGTGAGGCTGCTGCGCGATTATGTCGCGTGGGAACAGAGCCCGGTCTTGAAGCGCCGGGCCGAGACCGTCGTGCGACGCATGGAGGCCACTTTGGGTCGGACAGGGCCCGTATGACCGGCGCCGGCACCTGGTCAATCGCAGAAGACGATCATCGCAAAATCACCGAACACCTCGCCGCCCTCCTGCAGGAGTCGCAGGCGCGGTGCGCGCTGGTGGTCGACCGCACCGGGCAGATGCTCGCCAACGCGGGCGATGCGCTCAAGTTCGATCCTGCCGCCTTCGCATCCCTCACCGCCGCCGACTTCAGCGCCAACGACCAGCTCGCCAAGATGATCGGGGAGCCCGAGTTCGCCTCGCTCTTTCACCAGGGCGAAAAAGAATCCATGTACCTGGCCGACGTGGCGCGGCGGGCGATCCTCGTGGTGTTGTTCGATCAGCGGACGACGGTGGGGATGGTCCGGCTCAAGGTGAAGCAGACCGTGACGGATCTGTCCCGGGTGTTCGAAGAAATGTTTGGGCGCGCGAGCCAGGGCGGTGGAGCGAAAGCGCCCGGCCTGCTCGAGGGCGCTGAGGACGAAATTGACAAGCTGTTTGGGGATTAGGGCGAAGGACCCACGCATGGTACCCGCACGCACAACGCACCTATCCTACGGTCGAGGCGACTAACCATGTCGATGATCAATTACGCCTCCCGTGAGATCAACTGTAAGCTGGTCTACTACGGCCCCGGCTTGGGGGGAAAGACCACCAACCTGGAGCACGTCTACACCAAGGTGGCGCCGGACCAGCGGGGGAAAATGGTCTCGCTCGCCACCGAGACCGAGCGGACCCTCTTTTTCGACTTTCTGCCGGTGGATCTCGGCACGATTCGCGGATTCAAGACCCGGTTCCATCTCTACACGGTGCCGGGTCAGGTCTACTACAACGCCTCACGCAAGTTGATCTTGAAGGGCGTCGACGGGGTGGTGTTCGTGGCCGACAGCCAGGTCGAGCGCATGGAAGCGAACGTCGAGGCCATGCAGAACCTCTACGACAACATGGCGCAGTACGGGTACGACCTGACCAAAGTCCCGTTCCTGATTCAATACAACAAGCGGGACCTGCCCAACGCGGCGCCGATCAAGGACCTCCAGGCGCAGCTCAATCCGGGCTGGCCGGTGGAGGATCCCGCCAAGCAGAAGCCGGCGCCGGACCCCTGGCACGCGGGCGAGTCTCTGGTGTTCCAACAGGATGGAGCCTGGGTCGAGCGGGCGCCGTATTTCGAGGCGGTCGCCGTCACCGGCGAGGGAGTGTTCGAGACGCTGAAGGCCGTCGCCAAGCTGGTGCTCATAACCCTGGGATGAACCATGGGCCTTGATGTGGACGTTGCCGAATATCCTGACACTCTCCCGGATCGCCCTGGCGCCGGTTATCGCGCTGCTTCCTTTCATCAACGGTTGGTTCCCCAAGTTTCTGGCGTTCATCGTTTTCCTGGCTGCCGCCATCAGTGACATCTATGACGGCCGCCTGGCCCGGGAGCGCAAGCAGATCACCGACCTCGGCAAAGAACTGGATCCTCTCGCCGACAAGCTGTTGCTCTTCGCTGCACTGATCCCGATTTACTGGATCACCACCTACAGCATGAAACAGTACGAGATCCCCTGGTGGGGGAGCGTGCCGCTGTGGGTGGCGGGCATCCTGGTGGGCCGGGAAGTGGCGATGACCGTTTTCCGCTGGGTGGCCAAGCGTCGTGGGGTGGTCATCGCGGCCATGGGGCCGGGCAAACTCAAGACCATCGTGCAGGACATCTTTCTGGGCGCCACCATCGGATGGTTCGCCTGGAAGGACATGCGGGCGGAGTTCGGGTGGCAGCGGCTGTGGATCGGCATCTGGTGGGAGAAGCTGCATGGGGCGGTCATCGCCCTCACCATGGCTATCGCGGTGATACTCACCGTGTATTCCCTGCTGGTGTATCTGCATCGGTATCGGGCACTCTTTCGGAGCGGGACTCCTCCTCGGGCAGGGCATTGACGGTTGGACGGTTGGACGGTTAGACGGTTAGAAGAGCTCAATGTCGATACCGGAAGGGTACCGGCCACGGAATCACCAACCGTCCAACCGTCCAACCGTCCGCTTTACCCATGAACATCGAACTAGTGACGATTGGCACCGAGCTCCTCCTCGGTTTCACCATCGATACCAACGCCGCCCATATCTCTCGCGCCCTGGCTTCGGTTGGGGTGCGGGTGGTTAGAAGGACCACCGTGGGAGACGGCGAGGCCGAGATACGGTCGAGCGTATCAGACGCGTTGGAGCGAACCGGTTTCGTCATTACCACCGGAGGCTTGGGACCGACGCGCGACGACATCACCAAGAAGGTGTTGGCGGAGATTTTCGGCTTGCCGCTCGATCTGGACGAGCAGTATCTGGAAGCGCTACGCCGGCGATTCGAGGGAATGGGTCGCGGCCCGATGCCGCCGAGTAACCGGTGTCAGGCCGAGATGCCGCGGGGGGCGACGGTGCTGAACAACCAGTGGGGGACGGCGCCGGGGTTGTGGCTGGAGGGGAAGCCGGGGATCGCGATCCTTCTCCCGGGAGTTCCCCACGAAATGAAGATGCTGCTGGAGTACGAAGTCATTCCGCGGATCGAGGGAAGAGGGAAGAGGGAAGAGGGAAGAGCAAAACTCATTCGCTCGCTTACGCTGCGCACCACGGGCATTGGTGAGTCGGCATTGGCGGAGAAAGTCGGGGAAGTCGAGGAGAGGATAGCGCCGGTGACGTTGGCGTATTTGCCGTCGGTCGAAGGAGTGGACTTGCGGCTCACAGCGTGGGGCGCGGATGCGGAAGGGGCAGCACAGGTCTTGGAGCGTGCGGCGGGCGAGTTGAGGCCGGCGATTGCCCCCTACTGGTATGGAGATGACGAGAGTGATCTGGCCGCAGTCCTGCTGGATGAGCTGCGCAGGGAAGGTCGCAAGCTTGCGGTAGCGGAGTCCTGCACCGGTGGAATGTTGGGTGAGCGGATCACGGCCGTGCCCGGCTCCTCGGCCGTATTCGTGGGTGGAGTGATTGCCTATTCGGATGACGCCAAGGCAGCCGAGCTCGGAGTAGCCGAACCTTTGATCCGGGAGCACGGGTCCGTGAGCGAGCCGGTGGTGCAGGCCATGGTAGAAGGGGTGACGCGCAAGTTCGGGGTAGCCGCGGGAATCGCGATTACCGGCATCGCGGGGCCGGATGGAGGGACGGCCGAGAAGCCGGTCGGGACGGTGTGGCTGGCCGCGGTGGACGGTGACCAGATTCGGACGGTCGGGCGACGGTTTTTCGGAGGACGGCAAGAAGTGAGGGCGCGAAGCGTGCAGGCGGGGCTGGACCTGCTGCGCAGGCTCGGGGCCTCATGAGCCCTTTTTTCGCTGTCTGAGGGCGAGGAGCGCCTCCAGCTCGGGAATTTGCGACAGGTCTTTGGGCCGCTGCGCCGCCCGCTTGGCGGCGAGGAGCCCCGGAAGAGCCAATGCTCGGAAGCGAACCCCGCCAATTTCCGCTTCGATGGATGCCGCAAGCACCTCACTATACCCGCCTACTCCGGCTACCCGGTCCATAAGGTCCAGCGGTCCGTGATCGGTCGTCAGCGTCATGACGGGCGTTATTCGAAAGGTCCGGGCGTCCATGACGAAGGGCAGCCCCGGCTCCGCTCCGCGGATGTAGGGTTTCCACCCCGCCAGGACGCTCGCCAGGTTGCGGAGATTTTCGGGATCAGGGTCGTAACAGATGTCCAGATCGAACGTCGCGCGCGTCGATCCCTGGATGCCTGCCGCGACGCCGCCAATCACAACAAAGCGAACGCTCGCCCGTGTCAATTCCGATATGATGTCGCCGAACATCATGGTCCGGTCACTCGCACGTTCTTGAGGAATTCGACGGCTTCCTCCAAGTTGCGCAGTCGTTCCTCCGGCGTCCGCTTGAGATTCTCCTCCAGCAGACTGATGTCCACCCCGTATTCCCGGGCCCGCGCGATGGCACCGCCCCGCCGCCGCTTGCGCGGCCGGCCGCGCTGGCGCTCGGCGTAGTAGCTCCGCGACAGCGAGAGATGCACCGCGAAGTTCGAGAGGGCGCGCTCCAGGTCGATCACGATCCGCACCGAGCCATCCGCCCCTTCCTCGATCCACTCGCGCTGGGCGGGCCAGGCGGCCAGGGCACGTTTGGCCAGCGGGTGGGCTCGCGCCAAGGGTATCCCGCAGGTTCGCACCAGCTCGTAGGCGAGGCCCAGTACCTTGGCGGCTTCCAGGGTGTAGCGGCGGGGAAGCTTCAGCAGGGCAATGGCATTCTGGACCCACTTGGCGGGGGCGCCGGCGGCAGTGGCGAATTGTCCGAAGGTCATACGATAAAGATAACTAGTTACTAGGCATTATTTAGCGTGCGGGTAGCGGCTGCAGCCGGAGGTGCTGCTCCGATTACGAAGCGTCCCTGGCCCGTTGCCCAGACGGTGCGGTCTCCCACACCCCGGACGCCCCGCCCGGCGGGAGCCGCCCGGCCAGCAACTCGCTCACCGGCCGTGTGGTGGTGAACTGCGCCAGCACGATGCGGAGGATCGCGGTCATCGGAACGGCGAGCAACATACCGACGATGCCCCAGACCAGGCCCCAGAAGACCAGGGCGAGCAGGATCGTCACCGGGCTCAAGTCGAGCCCGCGGCCCATCAGCTTAGGATCGAGGAAATTGCCGATGGTGACCTGTACGATCGAGGGCAGTGCCAGGACGCCAAATACCGGCCACCAGCCGGGGAACTGCACCAGGGCGATGGGGATCGGGAGCAGCACGGCGACGATGGAGCCGACGGACGGGATGAAGTTGAGAAAGAACGTCAGCACGCCGAACACCAGGGCGAGCTCGAGCCCGAGGATGGCCAGGATCACTCCTACCAGCACTCCCGTCGCCGCCGAGATCGCGAACTTGAGCACCAGGAAGCGGCGGACCTGCGCGTCGATCTCCCGGAACACCGCGCTCTTGACCATCTCCCGCTGATGGCCCAACAGGAGAAAAATGACGAAGATCAGGACCAGAAACCCATTAGTGACCAGGGTGAAGGCGGTCGCCGCGCTGGTCTGAACTATCCGCGCCATGGGCAATTGCCGGATGGTCTCCACGAAGGCGGCCTGCCCCAGGTCGATTCCCCGGTCATCGAGAATCTGAAAGACCCGCCGCGCCATCTGGATCAGTCGCTCCCGGTAGATGTCCACCGAGTCGAGCAATCCGCGGGTGGAGGCTACGATCAACAGGCCGGTGACGACGATCAACCCGGCCACCACCAGCAGCGTCGTGAGCGCAGACGCCCAGCGCGGCAGGTGGGCCCGGGATTCGAGCAGGTCGGCAATAGGCGAGACGAGGTAATACACGAAAACGGCGAGCACGAACGGCACCATGACGGGGCGAGTGTACACCAGCGCCACGCCGGTCGCGACCGCCGCGATCGTGATCAGGGAGGCGGTGATGAGCCAGGCCTGCTCATCGGCGAGTTCCCAGGGGCGACGCATGGACGGAGTATCGCGGGCGCCCGAAATGGTGACAAGGCCCGTGACGGTTGCCCGACAGGTCGGGGGCCCGCCCCTGATGCTTCCATCCAGAATGAACATTCCATGTGGTCTCTGCGTATTAATGGCGGGACCAACCCAGGAGGAAAATCCTAATGTCCCGCATGCTTGCAGTGCTTTTCACGCTGGTCATGGCGGGCGCCTCCGTGGCCCTCGCGCAGGGCGGCAGAATGGGGCCCCCGCCGGACCACTGGGTCACGGCCGACTCACTATCCAAAGCGGTGGGTGGCGACGCCGCCCTCGCCCAGAAGGTCGCGCCGCATCTGGCCGCGGTGGACAAGATCATGAAGCAGGCCGCAGATGATCGGGCCAAGGCCTTTACGCCCGGCGCCGGACCGCCGGATCAGGCCACGATGGAGGCGACGCGGACCAAGATGCAGGACTATCAGACCCAGATAGACTCGCACCTCACGATGATCCGCGATGGGCTCGATGCGAAGCAGCAGGCCGCGTTCGACGCGATCCAGAAGCCGATGGTGATGCGGCGTGGCGGGATGGGTGGCGGCAGAATGGGTGGTGGCGGACCCCCTCAGTAACTGACGGATTTCGGATTCCCGGGTTCGGATTGCGGGCTGGAAACGACACTGACTTCCAGTCCGCAATTCGCTTTTCCGCCGAAACTCTTCCCTACCCGCGCGGTTCTTAATGCATATTTCTAGTCACGCAGTTCCAGGGCCTGAACTCATTGACCAGTCGAGATGCACCGTGACCAAGAAGGGTAAGAAGGAAGCCGTGGCCGCCGAAGCGCCCGCCCCATCTCCTTCGGAAGACGGACCGGTTGGCGCCCCGGCTGCCGGTTCGGCACTCGTCGAGCCGCTCGAGGAGCATATCCGCCGGCTCACGGACGAAATGGCGCAAGCCAAGGAGCAATACCTGCGCCTGGCGGCCGACCACGACAACTTCCGCAAGCGAATCGCCAAGGAGCGCTCCGAGACGTGGACCCGCGCCCAGGCAGACGTGGTCTCCAGCATTCTGGACGCCCTGGACGACTTGGGGCGTGTGGCGCATCTCGACCTCGGCCAGACGACCGCTCAGGATCTGCTGACCGGGGTCGAGCTGGTGGAACGGAAGATCCTGAAAGAGCTGGAAGGAGCGGGGCTCGAGCGAGTCGGCAACGTGGGTGAACCGTTTGACCCGCATCGTCATGAGGCGGTCTCCACCGTGCCGGCACCGGCACCGGACAAGGACCACCTGGTCTCGGCGGTCTTCCAACCGGGTTACCGCTTTGGCGGAGCGTTGCTGCGCCCCGCACGGGTGCAGGTGCAGGTGTGGACCGACTGATGAGAGTGCGGAGTGCGGAACGCGGAGTGCGGAATGCCCAGGATACCACCATGTCCCTCGGGAGCTCCGTAGCCAGACCGGCTATTCCGCACTCCGCACTCCGCAGTCCGCACTTCGACTGATCCATGGCCGCCGCACGAGATTACTACAAGGCGCTGGGCGTCTCGGAGAGCGCTACGCCCGAGGAAATGAAAAAGGCCTATCGGCGCCTGGCCAAGAAATACCATCCCGACGCCAATCCCAACGATTCCAGCGCGGCCGAACGCTTCAAGGAGATCTCTGAAGCGTATTCCGTCCTTTCGGATCCGGAGAAGCGCAAGCAATACGACCTCATGCGGAAGTACGGCGCGCCCATGGGCGGCGGCGCGCGCGGCGGTCCGCGGGGGCCCCGGGCCGGTGGTCCCGCCGGCGGCGTGCGCTTCGAAGACATCGGTGACCTCGGGGGATTCGGCGGTCTGGGAGACCTCTTCTCGACCATTTTCGGACGCGGCAAGCGGGAAGAAGCGGAGCCGATCGAAATCACGGTGGAGGTGCCGTTTCGCGTGGCGGCGCTGGGCGGCAAGATCCCGGTGTCCATTCCAGTCACCGAGCGCTGCCCCACCTGCGGCGGGTCGGGCGCCGCCCCGGGCGCCAAGGTCAATACCTGCCCGGAGTGCAACGGTCGGGGGACGGTAAGCTTCGGGCAGGGCGCGTTCACGGTGCAGCGCCCCTGCCCGGTGTGCCGCGGGCGCGGACGAATTCCCACGAAGCCGTGCCCAACCTGCAATGGCCAGGGCGAGGTTTCGGCCGACAAGCGGCTGATGATTACGGTGCCGCCCGGTACCGACTCCGGCCACCGGGTCCGCTTGCGGGGCCAGGGCGAGGCGGGGGCCAGCGGCGAGCCTGCGGGCGACGTGATCGTCAACTTCCAGGTGCAGCCGGATCCATTTCTCAGACGGGTGGGGCTGGATCTCTACTGCACGGTTCCGATCAACCTGGCGCAGGCCATGCTCGGCACCCGGATCCGGGTCCGGACGGTCGACGGCAAGCGGATCGTGCTGCGAATTCCGCCGGGCACGCAGCCGGGACGCCAGTTCCGCATCAAGGGGCAGGGGATCGAGCGGAACGGGAGCCGCGGAGACCAGTTCGTGGAGATCGCGGTGGAGATTCCGGAAAAACTCAGTGTCGAGGATCAGGAGAGGTTCAAAGAATTTGCGGAGAAGGCGGGATTGAAGCACTGAAGGTGTCAGGTGCCAGGTGCCAGGTGTCAGGGACCTAACCCAAAAACCCCGACACCTGATACCTGACACCTATTTCAACCACTTCCCCGCATCATCCGCCTTCAACCCACCCAATCGATCCACCACAAACGTCGGCTCGCGCGCCGGCTTGGACCAGGTCACGACTTCCCCCGTCTGGGACGACAGCGAATACACGATGAACGAGCTGTCGCTTGGGACGCCGGCGAGCACGTGGATCCGGCCCTGTGGATCGGTGGTGATCTCGGTGACGAACGCGGTCCGGGCCCAGGGCCAGTCCAGTCTCCAGCGCAGGTGCCCAAACTCGTTGTAGAGCGTGATGTAGCGGTCCGGCACGGCGTGCAGGACGCCACCCGACGCACCCAGGAGAAGGCCGGTCTTCGAGCCGCGCTCCGTCATGGCGAACACCGGAGCGGAATCGCCGTTCGCCGTGACGAGCGTGCCGTCAGGGGATTCAACGACGATCCGGCCGTCGGGAAGGACGGCGAACTGATGTGGTGTCTGGGTGAACCGCTCGAGCGACAGGCGGCGGCGGAGCTCGCCGGCAGGACCCAGTACCACCACCGCGGGCTTGCCGTTCTCGATATCGGAGACGAACCACTCCCCGTTCATCCACTGGACATGCGATGGGCTGTGAACTGGGTCCGCGCCCAGTTCCACGGAACGCCCGGTTCCACGGTTGCGTAGCAGGATGCCGGGGTGGCCGGCCCGGGTGAACGCGATCAGGCTGTCGCCCGCCGCGGCGACGGCCCTACCCTCGAGGAAGATCGGGTCTACGCCCTGACCGGAAGTCCCGCACGCCGCCACCAGGACGGTGAGGGCGACGTGCGGGATCCTTCCGAAGTAGGTGCTCAGACGGAGAATACGAAGTGGTAGGGCACCAGGACGTCGTCGAAGCCGTTGAGGATCGTGTCCACCTGGTCGAACAGCTTCTTGAGGCCCGCGAGGTCTTCCGAAGTCAATGTCTTTCCGTTGGCGCCCGTGAAGACCGGATCCTGGTCGCCGGTGACCGAGATATTCGCGACGGTCGTTCCGTTGTATTTGACGGTCCCGGTGGAAGACGCCTCGCTGCCGCTGACGCTGACTTCCAGCTTGTTCTTGCCTTCGGTCACCGTCAGCGTCACGCTCGCCATGCTGGAGCTGGTGGCCGTGGCCAGTATCTCGAGGCTCACTTCCCTTCCGGTGAGCTTGTAGTCTGCCCGGAGACCCGTCGTTCCCGACGCGCTCAAGGACAAGTCGAAATCCAGCCGGTTGGTCCCGTCGGTGACGTAGCCCTTCACGCTGGAGCTGAAGCTGGTGCCGGTGATGGAGGCGGTCGCGTCGTACTCCAGAACGGTGACGTTGTTGATCACCGCCTTGACGCCCATGGTATTGCCGGCCTGCGACGACTTATCCGTAAGATCGAGCGTGCCGATCTGCTGGAGCGGCGTGACGACGGTATGCTGGACCGGATTGACCGCGTACAGCAGGAAGCGCACCCCGTTGGCCGGAGCGCCGGTCAGGTCGCTCGCCTGGTATTTGCCGGTCTGGGTGCTATAGACGAAGGTCTTGCCGAGGACGGCCGAAGGAAACAGCGCCGCGGGACTGGCCGGGGTAAAGAGCGTCGTGGAGCGCTCCAGCATCTGCAGGGTGCCGAAGATCGTCGGGTCGAGACCGGCGAGGTGCGAACGCGAGAGCGGGGTCCCCACGAAGGCCGGAGGCGCTCCGGTAAACGTCAGGGCGCCCGACATGACTTCCATGCTCTGGACCGCCTGGTTGTTGTCGACCGCGCCAAACGCCTGTTCGACCTTCTGGCCGGTGGTGCCGGGATTGAAGGCCTCGACGCCACCGTCCTTGCACGCTGCCAGCACCAGCAGGGAAGCAGCGGCCAGCGCGAGAGTACGCGTCACGTTGATGTCCTCCGGTGGATTCGTGAATGCGCGGATCGAGAGTAACATAGTCCATCCGAAACCGGGTGCCAGATGGTTGCGGCCGAGAGGCGTCTAGGAAGCCAGCCTCCTCACGGTTTCCACGACCGCATCTACCACCCGGGACATGAATTCATAATCGAGCGTGTGGGCCGAGTCGCTTCGGCGGTGGTAGTGCGGGTTCCGGAGGAACGCCGTATCGGTGATCATCAGCGACGGGTAGCCCTCATCCCAGAACGAGGCGTTGTCGGATAGCCGTGTGTAGGGCACCAGCCAGCCGCGCAACGGCGAGCGGAGGGTGACCACAGCGAGGCCAGGGACGGCGGCCTTCGCCGAATCCGCAAAGGTGCGAAGCAGGCGGCCGGAGCGGCGGTCCCCGGTGGCGGCTATGAAGGTGCCGGTTCGCGGCACCCGCTTCCAGAAGAGCAGTTTGGGAACGTACTGGCTTCCCGGGTCCCGGCTCACGTAGCCCAGCATCTCCAGCACCAGGGCACCGGCGTAACGGATCCCCTCCCGTCGCGCGGCGGCGGCGTAGCGTCGGCTTCCCACGCGATAGGTATAGGCCTGAATCTCTTCCAGGTTGAAGGCCACCAATTCCACCGTGGCCGCCGGCCTGGTGCCGGAAAGGATCCGGGCGATTTCGAGCAGCCCGGCGACGCCACTGGCATTGTCATCCGCGCCCGGCGTGCCGCGCACGCTGTCGTAATGTGCTGCTACCAACACCCGATCCCGGTCGGGCAGGGCACCGGCCCGCGTCGCGACGATGTTGTAGTAGCTCTCCCCGCGAAACTCGAACGCTCGCCGCTCGGGAGAGAACCCCACGGCTTGGAGCTCCGCCTCGATGTAGCGCGCCGCCGCTTCGAGTGCGGCCGGCGAGGACTGCGGATGGCGCTCACCTTCGAGGGCCCGCACATGGGTGGCGAGCCGGGCGGGATCGGCGCTACCCACTAGATTTCGGGCGCCAGAAGACGGAATTCGGAGGACCTGAGAGGCGGCACACGATGACAGAATCTAGCCTGCGCGAGACCGACGTCGATCCCGATCCCGTGAAGCAGTTCAGTCGCTGGTTCGATGATGCGCAGCACGCCGGCCTGATCGAGCCCAGCGCGATGAGCCTGGCCACGGCGAGCCGACAAGGTATACCGTCCGTGCGGCTGGTGCTGCTCAAGGGATTCGACGATCGCGGCTTCGTGTTCTATACCAACTATCAGAGTCCCAAAGCGCGGGATCTGCTGGAGAATCCCCAGGCCGCGCTGGCGTTCTGGTGGGATGTGCTCCAGCGACAGGTCCGCATCAGCGGGGACGTTGCGCGCGTGAGCCAGGCTGAGTCGGACGCGTACTTCCTGGTGCGCCCGGTGGGGAGCCGGCTCGGCGCGCACGCTTCCAGTCAGAGCAGCGTAATCAAGAGCCGCGACGACCTGGAGCGGCAGGTGGAAGCCCTCAGGAAGCAATACGCCGATGGCAACGTACCGCGGCCGGAGCATTGGGGCGGATTTCGGCTGACCCCGCGCATGCTTGAGTTCTGGCAGGGCCGGGCCGACCGGCTGCATGACCGGTTGCGCTACCAGCGCAAGGGTGGGGCGTGGGTTATCGAACGGTTGGCACCCTGAAAAGGGGTCGGTAAGGGTCGGTAAGGGTCGGTAAGAGTCGGTAAGGGTGAACGACCGACCCGTACCCCCAGGCCTACGACTCTTCCCGACTCTTCCCGACTCTTCCCGACCCTTACCGACTCTTACCGACCCTTAAAGATCTCCCCCGCTCTCGCCAGTGCCTCCGCCGTACCCACCACCACGAGCGTGTCCCCGGCGTGAAATCGGAAGTCGGGGTCGGGAGTGTGAAAGGTCTGGCCGCCACGCACGGCGGCAATGACCGTGCATCCGGTTTGGCGTCGCAGGGCGAGCGTGACCGGCGTTTCGCCGACGGCGCGGCTTCCCGCTTCGACTTCGATGGTCTCGACGGCCATCTTGGCGCCGAGCTGGCGCAGGAGGTCGAGTCGCATGCCTGGCAAAGAGAGGCCGCGCAGCATGCCGTAGTGCTCGCCACGGGCGGCTTCCACTTCCTGGCGAATGGTGCTGGTGGGTACGCCGTAGAGCCGGAGGACGCGCGCGAAGATTTCGAGCGAGGTCTCGAACTCCTCGGGAATGACCTGGTCGGCCCCCAGCCGCTCGAGCTCCTCCAGCTCCGATACGTAGCGGGTGCGGACCACGATACGCACATCAGGGTTGAGATGCCGGGCCACCGCTACACCGCGTCGCTCGTCGGCCGGCGCCGAAATGGCGAACACGATTACCCGCGCACGTTTTATCCCCACCCGTTCCAGAACCTCGTGGCGGGTGGCGTCTCCGAAGAGAATCGGTTCCCGATTGAGGCGAGCCTGGCGCACCACCTGCCCGTTCTGCTCCAGGATCACGTAGGGGATCCCGGATGCTTTCAGCGCCTTGGCCAGGTTGCGTCCGTTGAGTCCATAGCCGACGACGATCACGTGATCCGCGAGAGTGGCCGCGGGTTCCGAGGCCTCGGCGAGAGCGGCGGGGAGGTGTTTACCGATCCGCCGCCCCAGCCATTCGGCCAGCGGGCCGGCGGCCTGGATGACGAACGGAGCGGTAAGCATGGAGAGCACCGCGGCGCCGAGGAATAGCTGGTAGGACTCCTCGGTGAAGAGATTCAGCGGCTTCGCGACTTCGGCCAGGACGAAAGAGAATTCTCCCACTCGAGCCAACGCGAGCGCGCTCATCAGGCTCACCGGTAGGGAGCGCTTGAGCGAGCGGACCACGGCGCCGGCCACCGCCGTCTTGAGCAGGATCACGCCGGCGGTTGCTCCCGCCACCAGCGCCAGATGTTGGAGCACGAACCCGATGTCGAGCAGCATGCCGATCGACGTGAAGAAGATGCCGCTGAACGTGTCGCGGAACGGCAGGATGTCGGAAAGCGCCTGTACCCCGTATTCGGATTCGGAAATGACCAGACCGGCAATGAAGGCCCCCAGTGCGAGCGACAGCCCGAAGCTCGCGGTGAGATACGCCGCGCCGAGCCCGAGCAGCACGATGCACAAGGTGAAGATCTCGCGGTTGCGGAGCGCAGCCACCCGCTCCAGGAGCCGAGGCACCGCCACGCGTCCCACCAACACCAGCGCCGCCGTGAGCACCACGGAGCCGATGACGACGAGGGTGGCGGGCCGCGCACCCGCCGGCGTGGCGCCCGCGAGCGCAGGGATCAGCAGCATGAGGGGAACCACGCAGAGATCCTGGAACAGCAGGATCGCGATCACCACGCGACCCTGCGGCGTGTCCAGCTCCCCTCGATCGGTATAGACCTTGAGCACGATGGCGGTCGAGGACAGCGCCACCAGCGCGCCGATGAACACGCCCCGGTTGGGAGGGACGGAAAGGGCACCGGCGATCAGCGCCGTGACCGCCATGGTCCCCGCCATTTGCAGCCCGCCGCCCAGGGCCACCGCGCGGCCGAGCTTGATGATGCGGGAGAGCGAGAGCTCAAGCCCGATGGCGAACAGCAACAGGACGACACCGATTTCGGCCAGGGCAGAGACCGATTCGGGCTGGCCGATGAGTGCCAGACCGTGTGGGCCGATCGCGATCCCCGTGAGCAGGAAGCCCACCACCGTCGGAATTCTGAGCCGGTAGGCGATCGCCACGACCGGGATCGCAACGGCGACCAGAATGACCAGATCGCGGAGCAGCGCGAATTGATGCATGACACCTAAGGTCGTAAGTGATGTAGGAGGTTGGAAGGGCGGGAAGGGGAACCCTTACATCCCTTCCAACCCTTAGATCCCTTCCGACTAGATTGTCCCCATGCGCTGGAAGTCTTTTGGCCGGTCCGGCCTCAAAGTCACCGAGCTCTGCCTCGGTACCATGACGCTCGCGGGGCAGGCCGACGAGCAGGCCAGCTTCGCGATTCTCGACGCGGCCTGGGAGGGCGGCATCCGTTTCCTCGATACCGCCGATTGCTACCCCATACCCATCGAGGTCGAGACCGGCGGCCGCACCGAGTCCCTTCTGGGTCGTTGGATGGCCGAGCGACAAAACCGGGGCGATCTGGTGCTCGCGACGAAAGCCTATTTCGCGATGGGCCGGCTTCCGCTGCATCGCGGGAACTCCCGGCTCCATTTGCGCAAAGCCTGCGAGGCTTCGCTCCGGCGGCTGCAGACCGACTACATCGACCTTTATCTCTGCCACGGCTGGGATGAGACCGTTCCCGTTGCCGAGACGATCGATGCGCTCGAGGCATTGCGGCGAGAAGGGAAGATCCTCTACGCCGGCATCTCCAACGTCCGGGTGCCGGAGGTGACGGCGGCGCTGCTCGAGGCGCACCGGTTGGGAGTGACCGGCTTCGACGGGCTCCAGCCCCGGTACAACCTGCTGTATCGCGAGCTGGAGGATTCGCTCTTTCCGCTGGCCCGCAGCCAGGGGCTCGGCATCATGGTGTACAACCCGCTCGCCGGCGGGCTCCTCACCGGTAAACACCGGCCCGGTGCGGCGCCTGCCGAAGGAACCCGCTTCACGTTGGGAAGCTCGGGTGACGCCTACCGCGCGCGCTACTGGCACGACCGGCTGCTCACTGAGTCCGCCCGCCTGCACGGTGTCGCGGCCCAGCATGGTATCTCGCTGGTCACGGCGGCGATCGCCTGGACGCTCGCGAAAGCGGACATCAGCAGCGCCATCGTCGGCGTCAGCCGGGCGGTGCAGCTCGCCGACCAGCTCCGGGCCACGGAAATCACCCTGCCGGCCGAGTTGCAGAAAGAGCTGGACGCGGTATGGTACGCGTTGCCACGAAGACCACAGGAAAAGGATCCCCGCATCTCCGACTTCTATGGAACGGTCTAACATGTCTTCTGCTCGAGTCTCTTCCGGACACATTCTCTGGCTGGTTCCGGCGCTGCTCACTGCGGGCTCCCTTGCCGCCCAGGAACCGTACCTCAAGCCGCCGGCCGTCGTGGAACAGATTCTCGACGCGCCCCGGCCGCCGACACCGGTTCCCTCACCGGACGGAAAGCGGATCCTGCTTGCCGAGCCGACCTCGCTGCCGGGCATCGCCGACCTGGCGCAGCCGATGCTTCGTCTGGCCGGTCTGCGGATCAATCCCAATACCAGTGGACCCCATTTGCCCGTGGGATACCGCGCGCTGGTATTGCACGACCTGGCAACCGGGAAAGAACGACGGCTGGTGACGCCGGCCGGGGCGCGCATCCAGTCGCCTCGCTGGTCGCCCGACGGCCGGCATCTGGCGTTCACCACCACCACGCAGGAGGGAATCGACCTGTGGATCGCCGATATCCGCACCGGTGAGGCCCATTCGCTCACTCCGCGCCGGCTGAACGCGGTCACTGGGGAGCCATGCGACTGGCAGCCCAGCTCGGCGCAGCTCCTCTGTCAGTTCATTCCCGATGGGCGACAGGCGGCGCCCAGGGAGCCCGCGGTTCCGATCGGGCCGATCGTGCAACGCAGCGAAGGCAAGGCCGCGCCGGCGGCGACGTACGAGGACCTGCTCGCGTCGCCCTATGACGAGGACCTGTTCGAGTACTACGCGACCGCCCAGGTGACCCGGGTGGATATCGCCACCGGTGCGCGTACCAAGCTCGGCGCTCCGGGGATCTATCTGGATGTGGACCCCTCACCCGGCGGGAATGCGATCCTGGTGGCGCGTGCGCTCCGGCCCTTCTCCTATCTGGTGCCGCTGGGCGCGTTCGCGCAGGAGGTGGAAGTCTGGAACCGGGACGGCACCAGGATCCACACGGTGGCGAAGCTTCCGGTGGGAGAAGGCGTACCGGTGGACGGGGTTCGCACCGGCCCCAGACAGATCCAGTGGCGAAGCGGCGAGCCGGCGACCTTGATCTACGTCGAAGCGCTGGACGGCGGAGACAACCGGCGCGCCGCGGAGTTCCGCGACCGGGTGGTCGAGATCGCACAGCCGTACACGCAGGAGCGCGAGCTGGCGCGGCTCAACTTCCGCTTCACCAGGATCGTCTTCGCCCGGGACGGCTCGGCACTGCTGACGGAGACGGAGAGGCGTACGCGTCATACCCGTACGTGGATGCTCTCGTCGTCCCCGTCCTCCCTCCCGCAGAGCCTGCCCCGAGCAGAGCGAGAGCCTGCCCTGAGCGGAGCGAAGGGGGAAGAGGGGAAGGGAAATCGCAGGCTGTTGTTTGACCGTTCCTCCGAGGATCGCTACAGCGATCCCGGAACGCCGGTCACCACCCGCGACGCGGTGGGGGACCTGGTGCTGCTGCAGCCGGAGGATCGAAACTGGATCTACCTGTCCAGTGCCGGAGCGTCGCCCGCCGGTGATCGGCCGTTTCTCGACCGCCGCAATCTCCAAACCGGGAAGACCGAGCGCATCTGGCAGTCCGGGTCGGACAGCTACGAGCAGCTGGCCGCAGTGCTCGATCCGGACGCGCGCCAACTGGTCATCCGGCAGGAGAGCCGCACCACGCCGCCCAACTTCGTGCTGCGCGATACGCGAACCGACGCGCTCAAGCGCATCACGGACCTCAAGCCGCCGGTGGCGGAGTTGGCCAACGTGCGACGGGAGCTGGTCAAGTACCGGCGGGCGGATGGGATCGATCTCTCGGGCACGCTGTACTATCCGCTGGACTACCGGGAGGGCCAGAAGGTGCCGGTAATCTTCTGGGTGTACCCTTCGGAATTCGCGACCGCGTCGGCCGCGAGCCAGGTGCGGGGCAGTGACAATACGTTCGTCTGGCCCACCGGAGCGTCCCAACTTTTCCTGCTGACGCAGGGGTACGCGGTGCTGGACAACCCGTCACTTCCGGTGATTGGCGGGGACACGGCGAACGACACCTATGTAGATCAGACGGTCGCGGGGGCCAGGGCGGCGGTGGAGTATCTCATCCAGCGCGGCATCGCCGATGGCAATTTCGGGGTGGGGGGGCACAGCTACGGCTCTTTTACCACCGCCAACCTGTTAGCCCACTCTGAGCTGTTCAAGGCGGGGGTCGCGCGTAGCGGGGCCTTCAACCGCACGCTCACGCCTTTCGGCTTTCAGAACGAGCGCCGCACCTACTGGGAGGCCCGCGACGTATATCTCAGGATGATGCCGTTCAATGCCGCCGATTCCATCAATGAGCCGATCCTGTTGATTCACGGAATGGTGGATGACAACTCGGGCACCTTCCCGATCCAATCGGAACGGATGTACCTGGCGCTCAAGGGACTCGGCGCAACGGTCGAGTATGTGCAGCTACCCAACGAGGCACACGGATATCTGGCGCGCGAGACCGTGGGGGACGTCGTGGCTAGAATGATTCAGTGGTATGACAAATACGTAAAAAGCGGTGTTAGGAAAGTGTCGCTGAAGGGTCGGTAAGAGTCGGTAAGAGTCGGTAAGGGTCGGTAAGGGGTTGTCGCGCATGCTTTGGGTACGGCATGCAGGTATTTGGTGTCTCAGAGGCGTTGTTCCGTCCGCAATTTGCCTCCGTGTCCGCGCTCCCATTTCAGCGGCTGGTCGCCTGGCAAGCCTGTCATGCACTCACCTTGGCGATCTATGCCGCCACGGACCGGTTCCCCAGAGAAGAGCGCTACGGGTTGACTTCCCAGGCGCGCAGGGCGGCGTTTTCGGCTGAGGCCAATATCGCGGAGGGTTCAGCGAAGCACGGGAAGCGTGAGTGTCGCAGGTTTCTGGATATCTCGATTGGTTCGTTGAGCGAACTTGCTTGCGCCTTGTTGCTGTCACGTGATCGTGGCTATCTCAGCGAGAAAGATTGGGCGAGGTTGGAGCGGATTCGAGGCCGGGCGGGTTTCTTGACGTGGCGTTTGTACGATTCGCTTCGCCACTAGCTTTTCCCCCTCATCGTCCAGACCTCGATTCCACCCTTGTCGCCCACGTAACTGCTCGCCGCCCAGCCGGTTAGTCCCACGATGATCGACGCGAGAATTGCCGAGCCAAGTCCGGATACATGAAACGAAGGCATGAACCACGCCACCAAGAGAATCATCATTCCATTGATTACAAAAATGAAAAGGCCGAGTGTTAAGAGCGTGAATGGTAGGGTGAGCAGAATGACCACCGGCCGGACGAATGCGTTGACTATCCCCAGAAGAGCAGCGGCGATAAAGAGGGGAAGGGCGCCATCGAAGCTGATTCCCGAGAGCAGCAAATCGGCGAGCCAGAGGCCAAAAGCCGTCATGAGGAGCCGGGCAAAGAAGCCACGCATGGTTGGAATATAGGCGGTGACAACCCTTCCCGACTCTTACCAGCTCTTACCGTCCCTTACCGACCCTTACCGACCCTTACCGACTTTCACCGCCACTTGAGGACCACCGCGCTACTATCACCGCCACCGTCATGTCGGAAGCGAGAATCAGCGCGCTCTTGAACATGTCGGGAATAGCGTCAATCGCGATGAGGATCCCGATGCCTTCCACCGGCAGCCCGATCGCCGCATAGATCGGCGCCTGGATCAGCAATCCTCCGCTGGGGATTCCCGGCGTGCTGGCATTCAGGAGGATCGATGCCGCGGCGACGGTGGCGAGCTGTGAGGGCGCGAGGTCGATGCCGTAGAGCTGGGCCACGAACTGAGCGCCCAGGGTCCAGTAGATCGGACTGGTAAACTTGAACACCGAGATCGCGAACGGCAGCACGAAGCCGGTCACCTCGGCCGGCAGATGCAGGACGTCCCGGGCTCCTTCGATGAGTGCCGGGAGTGCCGTCAGCGAAGAACGCGAAGTGAAGCCCACCACCTGTGCCGGGAACACCGCTCGGGCGAAGGTGCGAAGCGACACCCGTCCCGCAATAGTGGCGAAAAGGTAAAGGCCGATTCCGGCCACCAGCGCCAGCACCACCGCCAGCCCCACGTAATAGCCCAGCGCCGCGCCCAGCGTGCCGGAGCCGAGCCGCGCGCTCACCACGAACGCCAGGGCGAACACACCGAGCGGCGTCAGCTTGAGAATCCAGCGAATCAGAATCAGCAGCGCTTCCAGGATGGCCTCGAAGAAGCGCAGGGTGACGGCCCGCGCCGCCGGTTCCAACCGGGTGAGTGCAAACGCGAACGTGACGGTGAAGACGATGACCGGCAGCAGGGTGCCATCGGCCGCGGCCTTGATGGGGTTCACCGGAATGAGGGAGACCAGCCACGTTCTCCAGGAAATGTCCGCCGCGTTGGCAGGCTGGAGATGCGCGCTGGCGCGCAGCGCCGCGGTGCTTGCGGGATCGAGTACCAGGGGCCGGAAGGCGAAGGGAGCGACGACGGCGGTGAATGCCGCCGCCGCTATCAGCAGCACCAGAAACAAGGCGACCGATTGCGCCCCTAAGCGGCCCACCCGCTTGGCGCTTGCCGCCGATGCCACCCCGGTCACCAGGAGCGACACGACCAGGGGAATCACGGTCATCCTGATGGCGTTGATCCACAGGGTGCCGACCGGCTCGATCAAGGGCACGAGCCTTTGCAACGTGGCGATTGCGCCCAGGGCCAGCCCGAGGAGCAGGCCCCAGAACGCCCGGGCGGTGGGAGAGAACAGTCCGGCGGCGCGTGGCTGCCTGGGCATTGGACATCCTTTATTAGGTCCTGGGCCTTGGGTCTTAGATCTTGGGCGAGAGCGCCTCCAGCTCCTCGCCGGTACGGGTCCAGCGCTCGATAGCCGACGTGAGGTCGCCTTTGAGCGTCTCGAGCTTCTCCCCCAGCCGCTTGGCCTCCTCGACGCCGCCCCGGCGGGTATAGAGAGACGGGTCTTCCAGCACCGCGGTGAGCCGGGCGATTTCCGTTTCGAGCTTGGCCACTTTCGCTTCCGCGTCTTCCAGCGCCCGCTGCACGCGACGCAGCTTCTTCGCGGTGTCGTCCCGATCGATGCTCGCCGGCTGTCGCGATCGCTCCACCCGCTGTTTCTCATGGACCCGAAGCAGGGCCTCTTCTTCCTGCGCCCGCACCCGGGCCGCGTGCTCGCGCTCGGCGCTCACCTCTTCCCATTCGGCGAAGCCGCCGGGGAAATCAGTGATGCGGCGGTGGTGGAGAACCCAGACCCGACCGGTCAATGCGCGAAGCAGCTCGCGGTCGTGACTCACCAGGACAACGGTGCCTCCATAGCCCTCGATCGCGTCTTCCAGCGCTTCGATCGACTCCACGTCGAGATGGTTGGTCGGCTCGTCCAGCACCAGCAGGTTGGCGCGAGAGAGCATGAGCATGGCCAGGGCCACCCGGGCTCGCTCGCCGCCGGAGAGGGTCTCAGTGCCTCGTTGTACCTCGTCCCCGGAGAAGCCGAAACGGCCGAGATGTCCCTGGATCAGTCGCCGCTCCCAGGTGGGCCGCAAATCCGCGATGCAGTCGTACAGCGAGCGGCCGAGCGGGACTTGCGAGAGATCCTGCCGGTAGTAACCGGCGGTGATGGACCCGCCGACCGCGAGCTCTCCGGCCGCTACCGGGTGCTGGCCAAAGAGGGCGCGGAGCAGAGTGGATTTGCCCGACCCGTTGGGACCGACGAGTCCGACGAACTCGCCCCGCTGCACCGTGCCGCTGAAGCGCTCGATCAGGGCGCGGCCCCCCGCCTCGACCGTCACGTTCTTCGCGGTGATGACCTGATCGCCGCCGCGTCCGGAGACGTCGAATCGCAGCGCCATGGCGTCTTCGGCGGTTACTGGCGCGCTCAGACGCGGCAATCGGGCCAGGCGCGTGCGCCGGCCTTTGGCCTGGCGGCTGTTCTGGCCCGCGATGTTGCGGGCGATGTAGTCCGTCTCATGCGCGATGGTGCGCTGCTGCTGTTGAAACGCGCGTTGTTGCGCCAGCCGGCGTTCCGCGCGCTGGGCGACGAAGGCCTGGTAGCTGCCGGTGTACGGGATTGCGGTTCCACCCTCGAAATGAAGCACGTGGTCCACGGTGGCGGCGAGGAAGGCGCGATCGTGGCTCACCAGCATCACGGTTTTGTCGATGCCGGTGAGGTACTCCTCCAGCCAGCGCGTGGTCTCCAGGTCGAGGTGGTTGGTGGGCTCGTCCAGCAGCAGGACATCGGCGTCGGCCATCAGCTGGCGTGCGAGGCCCAAACGGCCCCGCTCGCCACCCGAGAGCGCGGTGAGGGGAAGGGTGCGCGACTGCTCCGGATCGAAGCCCAGGCCGTGCAGCACGGCATCTACCCGGGAGGTGAGAGCATAGCCGCCGTCGCGCTCGAAGCGCTCGAGGTCGTGCCCGTAGCGCGCCAGCGCCGCTTCCGACGCATCGTGCGCCAGCGCCGCGGACTGCTCCACCAGTGACCGTTCCAGCCGGAGCAGCTCGGCCAGACCGCCGGCCGCGGCCTCCCAGACGGTGACGGCCTCGCCGAAATCCCGATGCTGCTCCAGCAGGGAGACCGTGAGTCCCGACTGCCGGGTCGTGACACCGCGGGTGGGCGTCATCTCGCCCGTGATCAGACGGAACAGTGTGGTCTTTCCGGTTCCGTTCCGGCCGACCACACCCCAGCGTTCGCCGCCGGAGACGGTAAATGTGACATCCGAGAAGACGGTAGTCGCACCGAAGTCGACGCCGGCGGATCCGAAGACGAGTTGAGTCATGGCGGACAGGAAAGTAGCATCAGTCGCAGCGGGGGCGGTAAAGGGCGGTAGAGGGCGGTAGAGGGCGGTAAAGGGCGGAAAGGCGGTCCTCCACCGCTGATGGCTGATGGCTGATGGCTGACGGCTCAGCCCGGCACCATCTCCTGCAACCGTTTCGGCTCCTCTCCCAGCCACTCCGGGTTGGTCGCCGTCGAGTCGAAGATGGACGTAGTCTTGAACAACTCCCACTGGCCATGCGCGGCGGCGTTGGCGGTCTTGGCCAGCAGCGCGCTTAGCGCAGCTTCGCTCATCGGGCGGAAGGTGCGGGCGGCGTCCAGCGCCTGGTTGAGGATTCTCATACTGTCCACGCCGGCGATCACCACCGAGGTCGGCAGGTTGAGGGCGTAGTGCAGACATTCAATCGGCGTCACGGTCTTCGACTTGAGGATGAGGCCGTTGGCCATGCTCTTCATGCCCAGCACGCCGATCTTGTCCTTTACCAATTCCGGCAGAACCAGCTTCTCGAAGCTACGGTAGTGTGCGTCCATCACGTTGAGCGGCATCTGGACGGTGTCCATCTGGAAGCCGCGCTCGCGGGCCACCTCGAGCATGTGCAGGTGGATGCGGGGGTCCTTGTGGCCGGTGAAGCCGATGTAACGAAGCTTGCCCGCTTCTCGCGCCTTTTCCAGCGCGTGCTGCGCGCCTTCCAGATCAAAAATGCGGTGGGGATCTTCGAACCGGATGATTTCATGATGCTGGACCAGATCGATGTAATCGGTTTGCAGCCGGCGCAGCGATTCGTTGAGCTGGCGGGTGGCTGACGCCGCAGACCGGCCGTCGATCTTGGTCATGAGGAAGACCTTCTGGCGGTAGCCCGCCCGCAGCGCCTTGCCCATGCGGCGCTCGCTGGCGCCGTTGTTGTAGTCCCAGGAGTTGTCCAGAAAGTTGATGCCGCCGTCGATCGCGCTGCGGACGATGCGAATCGCGAGCTTCTCGTCCACTTTGCTGATGCCCAGGTGCCAGCCGCCGATCCCGATGGCGGAGACGCGCTCGCCGGTGGAGCCGAGGGTACGGTAGGGAACGTCGAACATAGCTGGCTCCTCGCGAGAGTTACGACGGCGTGACCATCCGGAAGAGTGCGGTCACCAGAATCACACCTTCCACCGTAATTATCCCGCACATCACGACCACCGCAACCGCCAGCAATGTCATGAAGAGCCGGTCCATCTTGCCGGCCCGCGCCGGATCGGCCAGGTGGCGCTCGAGGAGTGCCAGGTTGCGCTGGTTGGCCTTCCAGACAAAGTCGAACGCGTCGCCCAGGAATGGAACCGCGCCGACCAGGGAGTCGATCCCGATGTTGATCGTCATGCGGAGGAGCGTCGCGCGCGGCAGTCCCTGGCCCGCCGCTTCGAGAAGAATCCAACCCGAGAGGATGGCCCCCGCCGCGTCGCCCACACCGGGTATCAGCCCGATGAGGGGGGGTCCAGTCCTATCCGGTATCGGGTGCCCGGAATGGGAATGGCGGAGTCGAGCCACCAGGCGAAGCGGCGGAGGCGTTCGAGGGAAGCGGAGTTCACTTACTCCCGGGCGCGATGTTCTTGTTCGCTCGGAACAGATTCTGCGGATCCCATTTCGCCTTGACGTCGGCCAGTCGGCGATAGTTCGCGCCATAGGCTGCCTGTACCCGGTCCCCGGTCTCTTCTTCTGTCAAGAAATTGACATATGTCCCGCCGGTGGAGAAACGACGCATATCACTCCAAGCCGTCCGGGCCCATTCGATGTTTCGCGCGTCGTCATCGGCCCTTTCCCAGGACGCCGCAAGGTTGAGCACCGCGCCGGCGTCGCGGTTGCCCACGGCCGAGTGATCGGTGGGAAGGCGCGCGATCGCACCACCCAGGGGAAAGAGAAGGACCGCAGAATGCGGCGAGGTGATGCGTCGTCCGTGCTCGAGGACCTTGGCGGTCAGGTCGGCCGTGATGCCTGGCAGATACTCCGACTTCCAGTAATAGCGCCGCCCCTTGGGTTGGGTCGCGTCGAGCAGGCTTTGCTGCGAGGCATAGGGCCGCCGCTGGACGATGTCGCCCACCGGGGTGCGAAACTTCTTGAGGGGAGCGACGAGTGTTTCACCATCCGCCACCGAACCGCTGTGACAGACGAATACCGCGGCGATCGGCTTGCCGTGGAACTCTTTCGCGATCCAGGGAGCCGGCGGCGCGAGACGGAACCCTGCCACCAGGGCCAGCTCTGGAGGGGCCGAGTCGGCGAGGCGCCGATAGAGCTCGAAGACCTCCTCGGCGTGCTCGCCGGGCCAGGCAATGGCGCCACCGACGATCTCCGGCCCCACGGGCTCCAGCCGATACTCGAAGCCGGTCACTACTCCGAAGTTGCCGCCACCGCCGCGCAGCCCCCAGAAGAGGTCGGCGTTGTCTTTCTCGCTGGCGCGCACCAGGCGGCCGTCGGCCGTGACGACGTCCATCGCGAGCACCGTATCGGAGGTCCAACCGAAGCGGCGTGAGAGATACCCGAACCCGCCGCCGAGGGTGAGGCCGGCGATGCCGGTCGCCGAGACGAAGCCGAAGCAAGCGGCGAGGCCATGGAGCTGGGTCTCGCGGTCCACGTCGCCCAGCAGGCAGCCCGCCTGCGCGCGAGCGACGCGGGCCAAGGGGTCGACCCACACGCCACGCATCGCCGACATGTCCAGCACCAGCGCGCCGTCTGCGATGGCGAGGCCCGAGATGTTGTGGCCGCCGCCCTTGATCGCCAGCGGCATATGATGCTCTCGGGCGAAGTTCACGGAGGTCACGACATCCGCGACCCCAAGGCAGCGGGCGATGGCCACGGGCCGGCGATCGATCATGGCGTTCCAGATGGATCGGGCGTCGTCGTAGCCCGGGTCGGCGGGGAGAAGGAGCGACCCGCGCAGCTTGGGCTTGAGGTCGGCGAGGCCCCCGCCACCCACGACGACGGAAGCCACGGGTGCTTTGGCGCTAATGTCGGTCATGGTGTCTCCCAGCTCAGATGGTAGTTATCGATTCTCATGCCGCGGCCCGCTCACGAATGTCTCTGAGAGCGCTGACTAATGCGTCCACCTGCGAGCTGGAGAATACACCCTCGGGACCGTGAGGGTTGATATCGGTGAACGGTGATTCGTAGAGGCGGGCCGGATCCATCACCCCATGCTCGGTGAGGTGGTCTACGACGAGGTCGAGAAACTCGATCTGATTGGCACTGGGAGTCTTTCCCGCGAGAAAAGCGTTGACCGCCCGCACGGCCGCTTCACGGTCCATTCCGACCAGCGAGCGAATAAAGAGCCCGAGGCCGGCACTTTCCTGCTTGGCTCGGGCCAAATCCGCTGACGTCCCCACCCCCGCCTGGAGCATGATACGCTCCAGCTCCTGGAGATCGGTCGGCGTTAGCGGGAGGTTCCACCGGAGCTTGTGGATCACGACGTGCTTGTCGTGCTCTCTCAAGAAGGCCCGTGCCTTTGAACGGAACCGCTCGAATCCGGCGCCATCCCCGAATCCAGGCAACTCGACGGCCGTTCCCTCTCCCATCACGTCTTCGAAGTCGGTATAAACCGGCCGGCGCGCGGTTTTGTCCACGAACTTGGCCAGTGCGCGGAGCCGGCGGCGGACCTGTTCGAGCATGGGCAGGGTGACATCCTGCCAGTACTCATCGGTCTGAATCTCCTGAATCAGCGCCATCTGCTCGTGCACCATCGGGATGCTGTCCTTCTCCTCCAGGGACGCGGCGATCGTGCGGACGCTGTCGCGCAGGCGCTCGAACGAGGGCTCGGCTCGGAGCACCGCGATCTCCAGTCGCAGCATCAGCATGTCGAACCGCTTGGCTTCGAGGTCGTCGTCCACCAGCTCGGAGGGCAATCCGGCGACCGCGTGGGCCAGTTCCGCGCGATCCTCGTCCGTCAGCTTCTGCCATGCCTCCGCCTTGGCGTACTTCTCGACCAGCCGCCGCTGCTTGCGAACGATGAAGTTGCCCAGATTCATGGCGGCAACCTGCTGGTGCAGCCAGCGGGCAATCTCCGCCCTGACGTCGCGGGGTTCGTATGACGCGGCAGGCTCCTTGACCCGGTCTCCGGCCGCTTCTTTGTCCAGCTCGCCAAGCAGATCCAGGCGGGCGATGAAGAGTCGCGCGCCGAGAGATTGGACGGTTGCTCCCTCGGTGGTCGTGGGGTTCTGGCCAAAGAACTCCAGGTTGCCACAGTAATCGAACAGGTAGAAACACTCTTTGTTCTTCCCCAGACCGAATAGACCCGGCCGGAGGCGCGTACCGCGGCCGAGCATCTGCCAGAATTTGGTCTTGGACCGAACCAGCTTGAAGAAGACCAGGTTCACGACCTCGGGGATATCGATCCCGGTATCCAGCATGTCCACCGAGATCGCGATGTGGGGAGCCTTCTCGGCCTGGGAGAAGCTGTCGATCAGAGACTGCGTGTATTCGACCTTGAAGTCGATGACCCGCGCGAACTCACCCTTGTAGTGCGGATAGTTCGCGTTGAAGCGGTCGACAATGAAGTTGGCGTGGTCGTGATTCTTGGCGAAGACGATCGTTTTCCCCAGGCGGTCACCGTCGGCGACTTTGAGGCCGCGCGTCATCAGGTGCTCGAGGACCTTGTCTACCGTGTCGATGTTGAAGAGCCATTTGTTCACGGCCGCCGGGTCCACGCGGTCGGGGACTTCACCATCCTCCGACCACTCCAGCGCGTCCCAGCGGTCCCGGTCCTCTTCCGACAGGTCGGCGTAGGTGATCCCTTCGCGCTGGAACTTGATCGGGACCGAGACAGCCGCAGCCGGGACCAGGAAGCCGTCGTTCACCGCGTCTTTCAGCTCATACACGTCCGTGGGGACCCCTGTCTCCAGCTCGAACAGCGAGTAGGTGTTCCGGTCCACTTCGTCTTTCGGCGTCGCGGTGAGTCCCACGAGCAGAGAATCGAAATACTCGAAGATGGCACGGTACTTCTGGTACACTGAGCGGTGTGCCTCGTCGATGATGATCAGATCGAAGTGCCCCACGCCGAACTTCCGCTCGCCGTCCGCCGTCTGATCGATCAAGCCCATCATCGTGGGATAGGTCGAGACGTACACGCGGCCGCCAGTGTCCTTCTCCGTTACCAGGTTTACGGGTGAGGATGCCGGGAGGTGTTTCTTGAAGGCGCCGACCGCCTGATTCACCAGGGCTACGCGATCCGCCAGGAAGAGCACGCGCTTGACCCAGTTGCAGCGCATCAGCAGGTCGCAGAGCGCGATCACGGTCCGCGTCTTCCCGGCGCCGGTCGCCATGACCACCAGCGCCTTCCGCTCGTGGCCTTCGAACGACTCGGCGATCCGCCGGATGGCCCGGGTCTGGTAGTAACGCTCCACGATCGCGCCGTCGATCTTGGATTGGCCGAGGGACTGGCGGGTGGTCCGGCGCTGGATGGTCAGCTCCAGCTCGGCCTTTTTGAGGAATCCCTGGATGGGCCGAGGGGGGTAGCTGATGTCGTCCCAGATCCAGTGCTCGTAGCCGTTGCTGTAGAAGATCACCGGCCGGCGGCCGAACTCCTTTTCCAGGCAATCGGCGTAGAGCTTGGCCTGCTGCTGTCCGGCGCGGGCGTCCCGCTGGGTGCGCTTGGCTTCGACCAGGGCGAGCGGCTTCCCGTCGTCGCCCCAGAGCACGTAGTCCACGAAGCCCTTGTCTTCCTTGTTCGGCATGCCCGGGACTTCGTACTCCCGGTCCCGGGGCTGGTCCAGCGGCCACCCGGCTTCCCGCAGCAGCAGGTCGATGAAGAAGTCGCGGGTCTGGGCTTCGGAATAATCGTGGGTGTCGGGCCTGGCCGCGTTGGCGGCTTTGATCTTGGTGACCTCGTCCCGGAGCCGTTTGAGCTCCTTGTCCGCCTCGAGGCTATCGGAGAGGGCCGCGTTGAGCAGGGCGTTCTTCTCGGCCAGCTCCGCGGCCATGGCCTGGAGCTGGGCTTGGGCTTGCACGGGGCCAGGGCCGGCCGCCGGCAGCTTGGTGGGGTCGAACGCGAGTCCGTCAGGCGGCTTGGCGCCCTTGGCATACGTGCGGGCGATCCAGAAGCACACGTGGAACAGCTCGCGAACGGTAGAAAGCGCGTCGTACTGCCGGATGGTCTTGTTCTGGTGGACCGCCTGGTTGCCGAGGTCCTTGATGATGCGAGCCTTGGCGAAGACCGCGGAGCCGACGGAGTTGCGGAAGCTTGGCTCGTGGATCAGGGCACTGAGCTGGGTGTCGTAAGGGAGCTTCAAGGCGCGGTCGCGCTGGTAGAGCCAGGTCACGGCCAACTCCAGGGCCCGCCGGGCATAGAAGCAGGACGCCCGGGCGTCGGAGTTGGCCAATGCCTCGGCCCGGGCCGCGGCGTCGTGGACGTCGGGCCATTCGGCCTTCAGGAACGCGAAGTTGGAAATGGTCAATCAGTTTCGGCGAGGAGATTCGCGATCAGTCGAGCTGTCTCCGGTTCGCCGTTCTCAACCAGGGCAACCACCTCGTTTCGAAGCGCCTGGGCAAACAGCCGATCACGCCGGGCCCGTTCAACTATTGTCATCTTGAAATCCCGGGTGAGTCGCACGGTGTCCCTCCTTAACTCGTTCTCGCGCGCCAACTCTCCGGATCGCGTCGCTGATGATGAACCGCGATGATTATGACCTCGTCGTCCCGGATGCGGAAGAAGAGGGCATAGGGGAACCGGCGCATGACGCATTGGTGAAAGGCGCCATAGGCCAACGGAAACGCGCGGGGTCGTGATGCAATCGCTGCAACGGTGGCATCGAGGGTCCTTGAGAATTCGTCGCCGAGACCTTCTACTTGCTCATCGTACCATTTTCGTGCCGCGCGGACTTCGGCGCGAGCTTCGCGCCGAAAAACGACGCGCGACGTCACTCGTCGTGCTCGAGGAGCTCTTTCTTAATCTGTTCCCAGGGAATGGCTGAGGAAGGATCGCGTTCGTGCTCGGCCCAGCGGCGGTCCAACTCCGCCCGCAGGTCATCAGTCAGTGGAAGGGCACGGGCATCCTTGGCAATACTGTCCCAGATATCCTCGACGAGCGCAATCCGCTGGGCGATGGACAGTTTGCTGTAGTCCGGCTCCCGGACATGCTTGGCCATACGTCTAATCTCTAAAGCGGCCGGGTGTGGTGCAAGCCGAGCACTGGATCGTGGATCTCGATGCGCGGCTGGTGGAGCGGTGGCGGCCGGGGGATGAGCGCCCGGAGGTGTTGCGAGAAGACCTGGCATGGCGGCCCGGCGATCACGACGCACTTCTGATTGATCTGCGGGGATACTTCGCGGAGGTCCTGGGGGAGTGAAGCGTTAAAGCTCGCCGCGAAAGGCTCGGTGCTGAAGCGAAGAGAACAAATCGTTAAGCCTTACTTCCGACGCTTGCTGCATTGCCCTCAGACCCTCCAAAGCCTTCACTTGGTTGCCGAATTCACGTTGAAGCGCAACCGGCGGTACGGGAACCGGTAATTCGCGAAGTTGTCCCATGCTAATGCGAAGACGTGTTTGACCATGAATTCGTCCTCGTGCGCTTCTCTCCGTTGATGGTTCATTGAGGAGTCCGCACAAGTATTCTCCCGTCGCGATTTCCGGATTTGGTCTCGCCTGGACGCAATCTGCTTTGTTCAGAGCCGACGTCAGCCAGGCTGGTTGAATGCATGCTCGAAGGTTCGGGTCGCCTAGCGTCCCTATAAGGACGTCGCCAGGAACGCACTCATGTTTCCGGAGTTTCGCGAAATGCTCGGCGGCGATGTATGCCCTGTCCCTATCCAAAAAATGGCCAACGCCAATGTTCTGGAGTCGGATTACTCGTACACCTGAATGCGTATAGTGACAAGACTTGAGGTTAGAGCCGAAAGGGCCGTCGGAGAACTTGATGGCTAATTCGCCAACCGGGCGCTTTGGCCAATGCCGCGGATTGCTCGCGGGGTCACCGAACATGTCCAGAAAAAGCGACCGTTTGAGGTCTTCGACTGTATGGAGGGCGGTGCGTCGCTTGGCCCGCAACACCTCGGCCTGATCCAGAATCGCCGCAATCCGTTGCTGCTCGATTATTGGAGGAAGGAAGAGACGGGTTGCTAGAAACTCTCCGCGATTCACGTGCTGCATGGTTGCCCCATGCAAGTGTTTCTGCATCTCGATCAGAGCCATTTCCAAGGCGTGTCGGAGATACCGCTTGTCGACTCGCTCGGGGTGTGGCAAAACGCGGAAGATGTGCTGGTTGACCAGCGCCACTTCCGGATGGGTCCATTCGAAAACCCCGAGAGACGCGGACCAAGAGACCAGCAGGTCCCCAGGATGCACGTGATACTTGGTTTCAACCGTCCGCCGGGTGCGGTTGTACGGCTTTGTTGGATCGGTCAAGTTCTGAATACGGATGATCGGTTGGCCGGTGTCACCCCAATCGTCAGGTTTGAAGGCAACTCCGTTAATAAACTCCGCGACATTGCCAAGTTCTTCGAAAACCTGTGTCACTTCATCAATCCTTCAAGCTCCTTCATACCCTTCTCAATTTCTTTCTCCAGGATTGCCAGCTCCGCTAGGATCGTCCTCGGCGCGACATGCGCCACATCATCGTTTACTGCCTCCTTGTACCGATTCAGCGACAGGTCATAATCGTTGGCAGTGATATCCGCCTGCGGCACCGTGAAGCTCTGGTCCGTCCGCGCCCGCTTAGTCTCTTTCTTGTCCCGCTCCCACCACCGCGCCAGCACGTCCGGCAAGTTGTTCTTCATATGCTCATCGGCCGTCAGCGCCTTCGCTGGCGAAACACCGAGTTTATCCTCCGCGAGGAGGGGCGTACGCTTGTCGTCCAGGCTCCAACCGTCAGCGTCTACGTCATAGAACCAGACCCGATCCGTCCCGCCGGAGTTGGTCTTTGTGAAGAGGAGTATGGCAGTCGAGACGCCGGCGTAGGGTTTGAATACGCCGCCGGGCAGCGATATGACCGCATCGAGCTTCTGCTCCTCCACCAGCATCTTCCGCAGCGTCTTGTGCGCGTTGCTCGATCCGAACAGCACGCCATCCGGGACGATCACCGCCGCTCGGCCGCCTGGCTTGAGCAGGCGCAGGAACAGCGCGAGGAAGAGCAGCTCGGTCTTCTTGGTCTTGACGATCTGCAAGAGGTCCTTGGCGGTGTTCTCGTAGTCGAGACTGCCGGCAAAGGGCGGATTGGCCAGCACCAGCGTGTATTTCTCCTCCTCGCCCGCGTGGTCCTGCGCCAGCGAGTCGCGGTAGCGGATGTCAGGGTTCTCCACGC
>JACQVB010000178.1 GCA_016209985.1 Gemmatimonadota bacterium
CTCGTACGCCTGCTTCGCTACGTCCACCCTGCGCTGCCGGTTCAGCATATCCAGGGAGAGGGCGGGATCGCTCTGCCACGAGCGATTGCGTTCCTGAAAGCTCCGCAGCGCTCCCTGGGCATCCTCCAGCTGCGATTTGATGTCGGCCAGCCGGCGGTCCAGGAACTCGCGCTCGGCGCGCGCGGCGGTCTGCCGCCGCTGCAGGTTGAACTGGTTCACCAACTCGAGGATCCGCCGGTTCATCTGCTCGGCCAGCCGGCCCCATTTGGCGCGGGTCTGAATGGTCACCAGGCCCGAGGTGCGTTTCAGCGTGGTGGTGACCTTGCGGTCCAGCATCCGGCGGGCGCGGTAAATCCGGTCGTAGTCGTTCCGTCCCTTGATCTGGTTCAGGTCGATATAGGTCCCGCTGAGCGTATCCGTATCGTCGCGACCGGCCGTGAAGCGGAACGTCGTGAGGGCGACCGAGTCCAGGATCTCCCGGGACTTGATGAGGTCGGCGTAGAAGTCCACCGATTCGTTCTGCCGGCCGACCGGATTGGCGACGCCGAGCTGGGCGGCCACGCCCATCAGGCTGGAGAGGTTCGGCTGCTCATTCTGCGGGGTAATGCGCGCGGTAGCGGCGTAATCCCGGCTGGACCACGCAAAGGCCACCGCGATGGCGAAGGTGACCGCCGGGACCAGGATCATCAGCCGGGCGTGGCGCAGCAGGACGGCCGCAGTGTCGTAGAGCGGCGCGCCGGCCCCGTCGGGCCGTGGGCCTGCCGGGGATCCGCCCTTCGCTGACGGCCGCTGCAACACGTCGGTCATACTTCACTCCCTGGTCGGTTGCGCCGGGTACCAGCCATGAGAAAACCCGCGATCATGGTGAAGATCAGGAGGAACTTCACCTCGAAGAGACCATACTGGATCAGCTGTCCCGCCACCAGTGTGAGTCCGAACCACCGCAGTCCGAGCGCGTCCTCATCGGGATAGCGGTCTCGCCGGCGCAGGAGCGGAAACACCAGGACGCCCGCCAGGAAGAGCCCCGCGATGCCGTAGGCAGTGAGAAACTGGAGAAACAGGTCGTGGGTATGGTAGGTCTCCAGCGATAGCACGTTTTGCAGCGTCCATTCGACGGCGGCATTCGATGCGCCGACGCCGGCAAGCAGGACGCCCAGGTGCTGCCACAGGTATGTGGGGACGGCGGAGTAGATCTCCAGACGGCCGGTGGTGGACTCGTCCGGCGAGGGGGCCACGCTGCTGGCCACCGGGGCGATCACGTCACGATTCCACAGGTCACGGATCAACACGAAGCCGGCCCAGGCGGCGAGGGCGGCGACCACGATGACGGCGATCCACAGCGCGACGCGTTTGGCCCCACGCGCGGAGCTCGCGGCGGCCGGCACCCAGAGCGACACGCCGGCCGCGGCGATCAGCACACCGGTGCGCGAGCCCGTGAGCAGCAGCGCCGTGAGCAGCACCGGGAGGGCCAGCGACAGCCAGGGACGGCGGCGGAACACCAGCGGCAGCATGTTGAACGTCCCGGCAAAAAACATCGCGGCCTCGTTGGGCCCCAGGCCCATGCCTCCGTAGCGCCGTATCTGGGTGTAGAAGTCGTAGGACGGGCCGCGGCCGCCTGCCAGGACGATGGTGGACATTCCGATTACCGTGATCCCCACGACCAGCGTGCTCACCAGGAGTCCCGCCGGAATGCCCGCGCGGGCGAGGAGAATTCCCAGCACCAGGCCGCCGATGAGCCGGGTATTGAAGGTCACCAGATCGATCATCACCTCGGGAACCGCCACATCCGAAAGGGCGATCACCGTCGCGCCGAGGATGAGGAGCCCGGCAAGAGTCAGAGGGGGCCAGGGTGAGGGATGGCCGCTCCGCGAGTAGAGCGCCGCGGCCAGGCCCAGCCAGACCAGATCGATCAGGTTGGGCGGCGCCACCGACAGGTAGTTGCCTTCGTAGGTGAACGGGATGAAGAAAAATCTGGTCGGCGCCACCAGCATGATGAAGAGCGCGATGACGGCAAGTGCGCCGAGAGTGGTGTCGGTCGAGCGCACGCGGGTGGTCAGCTCGGAGGCGCCCCCGTCCAGCGCAAGAGATGGCGGCTTCACGGTTCAAAAAGTATCGCCCCGCTCGCCCGGGCGACACGTTTCTCCCTTCCACCGTCTTCCGGGTGGTATTAGCATCCTCCGCCACTCCCAGGAGGATCGAGGACTGACTGGCGCCCCCCGCGGGCAGCTCATCGCCCGCAACACGTTGCTGAATCTCACCGGCCAGGCCGCCCCCTTTCTCATCGGGTTGCTGGCCATGCCGGCGATCGTGCGGGGGCTGGGAACGGCGCGGTTCGGGCTCCTCGGCCTCTGCTGGGTGGTGGTGGGTTACTTCAGCGTGCTCGATCTGGGTCTGGGTCGGGCAGCCACCCGCTTCGCCGCCGATGCCGTCGGCCGCAAAGCCACCGCCGAAATTCCGGGGATTATCTGGTCCGCCGTCGTGGTGCAGCTGCTGGCCGGCACCATCGGCGCCGTGGCGGTCGCCGCCCTTGCACCCCCGGTCACTCATCTGCTGCATGTCCCTCCCGAACTTCAGTCCGAGGCGCAGTCCACTTTCCGGGTCCTGGCGCTGGCCCTTCCGCTGGTGCTGATCGGGGTGTCGTTCCGGGGCGTGCTCGAAGCATCCCAGCGCTTCGACCTGGTCAATCTGGTCAGCATTCCCGGGAGCGCGCTCAATTTTCTCATCCCGCTGGGCGGAGCGCTCGCCGGCTGGTCGCTTCCGGACATCATGCTGGTGCTGGTGCTGGGCCGCGGCGTCACCACGCTCGCCTACTTCCTGCTCGCCGCGCGGCTCTTTCCCGGACTCACCCGCCCTCTTGGCACCCGTCTGAGCGCGCTGCGTGCGCTGCTGTCGTTCGGTGCCTGGATCACGGTCTCCAACGTCTTGAGTCCGCTGGTGGACCAGTTGGACCGTTTACTGCTGGGAACATTCGCCGGGGTCGATAGCGTGGGCTTCTACACCGCGCCGCAGGAGGCGGTGCTCCGCACCCGGATATTGCCGAACGCGCTTGCGGCCACCCTCTTTCCCGAGTTCACCGCCCAGGCTGCCGCGGGCGCCGCGGAACGCACCCGCCGCTACTACGCGATCGCCATCCGGTCGCTCGCGTTCCTGTTAGGACCGGTAACCCTGGTGCTGGTCCTGCTCGGTCCCGACATCCTGGCGCTCTGGCTGGGGGCGGACTTCGCGCGGGCCAGCGGAACCGCGCTGCGACTTCTGGCGGTAGGTGCGTTTGCCAACGCGCTCGCCTTCGTTCCCTTCGCCTACCTTCACGCCGCCAACCGGCCGGACCTTCCAGCCAAGTTCCATATAGCCGAGCTGCCGGGCTTTCTCCTGCTCGCCTGGCTGCTCATGCCGCGGTTCACGGTCAGCGGAGCCGGGGCCGCTTGGGCCGTGCGCGCAACCGCTGATGCCGCGCTCCTGTTCGCCGCGGCCCGCCGCCTGGGTGCGGCCGGAACCGTCCGCTGGTCGGCCGGGACCCTGGTCTGGGCGGGATTAATCGGTGGGGGACTCCTGATGGGTTTCCTGCCGGCCTGGGCTCGTCTGGAAGTTGCCCCGCGGCTCCTGGTTGCTGCGGCGGGAATGGTTCTTCTGCTCGGCACCGGCTGGCTGATCCTCCTGCAGCCACAGGATCGGGACCGAATTCGTGCTACCCTTCGCCGATGAGCAAGCCCGCGGTTCTCGCGGTTTCGCTGTTTTCGTCCCCCGGTGCCGTGGCCGACAACTTTCACACCTTGGCGCGGTCGCTGGCGCGCCAGTGCGATCTCTCGATCGTCACTTCGCGCCTCATTGCCGACCGTCCGGTTCCCGCCCTGCGCCAGGCGTGTTACCTGGACTTCACCAAGAGCCGTCCGCTCCGCTGGCTCGACCCGCGCCAGTGGGCCGCCATGATCCAGTTGAGCCGCCGGCGGCTGTACGATCTGCTCTTCCTTTATAGCGAGCATCCCCTGCACGTGTTGGTGGATTCGGCCGCTCGGGCCCGCCGCATGCTCTTCTGGTGCCTGGACCCCGCTCCGCATTCTCAATCAGCCACGACCACCGCGACGACCTACGAGGTCGCCAAGCGGGTCCTCATGCGCCGCGCGGACCGCGTGGTCGTGGCTTGCGACGCGCTGCGGCGTGACGTGACCGAGCGCTATCGGGTGCCTCCCGAGCGCGTGATCACCAGCTTTCACGGCACATTGGACAACCTGGTGTACCCCGACCTGGAGACCTCAGGGCGGGACATCGATGTGCTGTTCTTCGGCCGGCTGGAGAGTTACAAGGGGGTGGACGTGCTGGTGGAAGCGGTTCGGATCCTTCGCGCGCGTCCTGCCACCCAGGACCTGCGCGTGACGATCGCAGGCACGGGGCCCTTCCGGGTGCCTCCTGCGCCGGGTACGACGCTGCTCAACCGCTACGTTCCCGACCGGGACCTCGCTCAGCTCGTGGCACGGGCGCGGGTGGTGGTCATGCCCTATCGCGATGCAACCGGAAGCCAGGTGCCGCAGACCGCATTCACGTACGGCACCCCTGTGATCGCCTCCGCAGTCGGCTGCCTATCCGAGTATGTGCGTGATGGGATGAACGGATTGCTGGTTCCCCCGAACGACCCGGGGTCGCTGGCGGGTGCGCTCCAACGTCTGTTGGGAGACACGGCCCTATGGGCAAAATTTTCGGCCGGCGCACGGGAAGCAGCGCGAGAGACGTTTTCCAACGATACGTTAACCGCTCAGCTACTTTCGCGCGCCCTCGAGTAAGAAGTGAGTGGTGCGTGGGGGCGGACGTGCGCTCGTCGTGCCGACGTCACTGGGTTGAGGCCCGGTCAGCCCCCACGCACCACGCACCACTCACCCACCACTCCGGACCGGTCCCGTCCTCCCGCGCATCCCATCCCAAAGCCCGTTGAAATAGCTCAGGTCGCGATGCAGCACCGCCGAAATCAGGCGAGAGGCGGTGAAGTAGACGTAGAACAGCGCGCGCTTGGGCGGAGGGAGCCATTTTCGCGCGATCAGCATGCGGTTGCGGTTGGTGTAGTAGTTGAGCAGAGGAGAAGCGCGTTTCCGGTTGCGCCAATGGGACCGGCTCACCTTGTGATAGCAGATCGCGCGGGGCTCATAACGTATCCGGTAGCCCGCCCGGCGCAGGCGAAGCGTGTAATCCAGGTCTTCGGCGTACAGAAAGAAGTCTTCGGCCAGGAGTCCGGTGGAGCACAAGACTCCGGCCGGCACGAACCAGAAGCAGGCGGGAATGAAGCTGGTGTCCTCGGCCTTCTCGTATTGCCCCCGGTCAGCCTCCCCCTGCCCTCTCATGTACCCGGACGCGCGCCATGGCGAGTACCATCCGCCGGCAGACCAGATCTCGGCGGTCGGCCCTTTCTCGTCTGCCACCACGATCTTCCCGCCCAGGATCCCGAGCTTTTCCATCCCGCCCGCGGCGTCGGCCAGCACCTCAAGCGCATCGCGCTTGATGGTGGCGTCGTTGTTGATCAGCAGCACGTAGTCCGCGCCATCCTGGAGGGCGCGGCGCATCCCGACGTTATTCCCTCCGGCAAACCCGAGGTTGGTTTCGGATTGGATGAAAGTCACCGCGTTGGGAAGATTCCGACGGAGCCGGTCCCGGTTCTCGGCCGATGACCCGTTGTCTACGACGATGACCCGAAGATCGGGATATTGGGATGCCTGAAGGCTGCGGACGCACTCGAAGGTGTCGTCGGGAGATCCAAAATTGAGGGTAACCGCGGCGATGGATGGGTATCGATTCGCACCATCCCTTCCAGTCACCGCGCGCTGCGTATTAGCATCCTGCACCTCGGGGAACTCCATCTCCAATCCCAGGACCATCTAGTGCCGCATAGCTGGTCGGTGTTTCTGGACCGCGACGGCGTCCTGAATCGCAAGGCGCCGGAAGGCGATTACATCAAGACCTGGGCGGAGTTTTCGTGGCTTCCCGGCTCCCTGGAGGCGCTGCGCCAGCTCCACCAGGCCGGTCTCCGCATTCTGATCGTCACCAACCAGCAAGGCGTGGCGCGGGGATTGATCCGTCCGCGCGACCTCGACGATATCCACCAACGGCTTCAGGCGGAAGTCTCACAGGCCGGTGGACACATTGACCGGATCTACGTCTGCCCGCACCTGGCCGGCACCTGCGAATGTCGGAAGCCGGGCACGGGCCTGTTCCTGGCGGCGGCGCAGGAGTTTCCCGATCTCGCCTTTGAGCGAAGCGTGGTCGTGGGAGATTCCCCAACCGACCTCGAGCCGGGGCGACGACTGGAATCCCGTACGGTTTTGATCGGGCCGGCAAGATCGGTACCCGGCATGCAGGCTGACGCAGTCGCGCTTACCTTGCTGGATGCGGTAGACCGCTTCATCCTGCCTTGGACCACACGAGATGGCTAATGGCCTGGCCCGCCGCCCTATCCTTCGCTTGCCGTCGCCAGGCAGACATAAGCTTCCCCGTGACGCCACGGGAAGAATCCCCAGATCAACAAGGGGACCCAGTGGAGCAGTGCCAGCGGCGTGCGGTGAAGCAGCGGGATGCCGGAGACGCCGGTCGTTCCCTCCCGCCGGACGGTGAATCCAGCCGCTTCCACCGATGCCCGCCAGGTGGCCGGCGGTCGCAAGGCGATATGATCCTCCCGGATTCCCTTCCAACGGTGACCCATCTTCCTCGCGCCGACGCCGGCTGGATTCGGGGTCGCCAGCATGATCATTCCCCCTGGAGCGAGCACGCGGCGCGCGTCTCTGAGAAAGGCGTCCGGCTCCGCGAGATGCTCCACGACGTGGAGTGCCACGACGACGTCGCAGCTCCGATCGGCTATGGGAAGGCCTCCTCCGGAGACCGAGGCACGAATCAGACTCGCGGCTCTGATCTGCCGCTGGGCGTAGCGGAGCGATAGACGGTCGAGATCCACCCCGATCAACTGGACGTCGCGAAACCACTCTTCGAAGAACCGCAGGAGGAAGCCCGGCCCGCAGCCGCAATCGAGCAGCCGTATTCGCGTTCCGGAGGGGCGTCCGCGCAGGAACCGCTTGAGCGCGCGACGCCAGATACGGTACGCCAGCCGGAGGTAGCTGCGGAACCACCAGCCTTTGAAGGAGCCGTCATTCTCGGGAAGGTAGGAACCTTCCTTGATGGAAGCCGTCACATTCGGCCGCGCCGCTGGGTCAATCTCCCGGCACCGTCCACGTCTGCACCCCCTCGGCGCTGAACGCCAGGTCGCTCACGGTGCAACCCACCTTCCGCAACGTCTCCGCAATTTGGTGCTTCCGGTCGAACGGGCAGTACAGCAGCATGAAGCCGCCACCACCCGCGCCCACCGCCTTCCCGCCCGATGCCCCGGCTGCTCGAGCCGCCCCGTAGAGCTCGGCGAGCTGAGTGGTCCCGATTTTGGGCGACAGGCGTTGCTTGGTTTCCCATTCGCGGTGCAGTAGCTCACCGAACCCGGAAAGCTGCCCCGCGACCAACGCCTCGCGCATCTCTACGGCGAGCGCCTTCAGCTCGCGCAGGCCCTGGACGCTCGCCCCTTCGCCCGACTCGTAGCGCGCCACCTGGTCCTCGATGATGTGGGAGGAGAGCCGGGGCGCCCCGGTATAGGCCAGCAGGAGATTGGTCTCCAGCTCATTGATGGTGGCAGGTGGAAGCCCCAGCGGACGAACCGCGACCCCGGCTGACGAGAACTCGATGAAGTTGAAGCCGCCGAACGCGGCGGCGTACTGGTCCTGATAGCCACCCCTGATGCCCAGATCCACCCGCTCGATCTGATACGCCAGATCCGCGATCTGGTATTTGGAGAGTGAGAGCCGGCGGTACTCCTTGAGCAGCGCCACCAGGGTCACGACCAGGGTAGAGGACGAGCCGAGCCCGGACCCGGGGGGCACGTCGCTGTGAAGGAACAGCTCGAGCCCCGCGGCTTCCCCGGGGCACATGCGGTTGATGGCCGCCTTGGCCAGATCGAAATGGCCGTCGTACTGGGTAAGCTCATGAGGGTCGTACTCGACGGTCGCACCGAAATCCAGCGACTGGATCGTGACCTGCGGCCCAGGTCGGATCCGCAAGGTCCCATGGGCGTATCGATTGATGGTGGCGCTCACCACGCATCCGCCCTCGCGCTCGACGAAGGGCGAAACATCGGTGCCGCCCCCGGCAAAGCTCACCCGGAGCGGAGCCTTGGCCCGGATCAGCTTGTCTTTCACGCGGCCGCCCGCTGCACGGCGACCAGCAGCTCCTGCGGCGCCGCCGCCAACCGATGGTATTCTTCGGGAAGTCCGATATCCACAAACAGGCCCTCGGTCAAAAAGCCATAGGCACGGCCGTCGGTGAGACCCGGCAAGACCTGATGCTCCAGACTCACGACGCCGGCCGGGATAGTGTCCACCACGGTGCGCTCCACGACATACATACCGGCACTGACGAAACCCGGCCCCTGCCGGGTTTTCTCACCAAACGCGCCGATGCGGCCAGTTTCCGGGTCCCAATCTAGCGCGCCGAAACGGGCCGCGTCCGGAACGGCGGCCAACGCGACCGTGACTCCAGCCTGGCGGCGGCGATGAGATTCCAGCATAGCCCCAAGGTCCACGTCCGCAAAGGAGTCACCGTTCAGCGCGATGAATGTTTCGGCCTCGATGGCAGCCGCACCCAGCCGCAGCGCGCCGCCGGTCCCCAACAGTTCCCGCTCTACGGAATACACCAGCTCGAGGCCGAGGGGCTTCCCGTCGCCGAAATGCGACCGGATGCGCTCGGCACCGTAGCCCACGCACAGCACCACTCGCCGAACACCCTGTGCCCGCAAAAAGAGGAGCAAATACTCCAAAAATGGCCGTCCGGCAATGGGGACCATCGGCTTGGGAAGATCACCGGAAACGGGACGGAGGCGGGAGCCGATGCCGCCAACCAGAATGACGGCGGGAACGTCTAGCGACACAACCAGTAAGCGGTAGGTGGTGAGGGCAAGGTGAGCGTCAGTCCCCACTCACCACTCACCACTCACCGTCCTCTCCACTAATTCGCATATCACGTGTCCTATCGCGATATGGCTCTCCTGGATGTGCTGGGTCAACTCGCTGGGGACGCGAATGACCACGTCACCCAGATCATTCATCTTGCCGCCCGACTTACCCGTGAAGATGATGTTGCGGAGGCCGGACTTCTTCGCCTGGCGGAGCGCCGCGATAATGTTCGCCGACGTGCCGCTGGTGCTGATGCCGATGAGGACGTCTCCGGCCTTGCCCAGTGCCTCTACTTGCCGGGCAAAGACATGCTCGAATCCGAAATCATTGGCGCTGGCGGTGAGGAACGACGTATCGGTGGTGAGCGCAATGGCCGGCAACGCGGCCCGCACCCGATCCTTCTGGAGCACGCTCACGAATTCAGCGGCCAGGTGCTGGCAGTCGGCGGCGCTGCCGCCGTTGCCGCAGAGCAGGAGCTTGCCCCCCGACCGGAAGGCGGTGGCGATGAGCTCGGCAGCACGAACGATCGCCTCCCCGCATTCACTAGCGACCAGGCCTTTGACCCGAGCACTCTCACGGAGGTGGTCTTGAGCAATCCTGATCGGATCCGGATCTTCTCTGGCCACTCGACTCCTCACGTCGATGACGACTGATGGCTGACGGCTGATGGCCGATGGCCGACGGCGCACCACGCACCACGCACCACGTTAACGACTCAGCGCAGTCAGCAGGTCATTCGCAATCCGCTCCCACCTGAGCCAGCGATCGTAAAATGAGAACGCGCCACCTCCCAGGCGCCACCGCAGCGCGTGATTTCCGGCCAGCGCCCGCATCCGCTCCGCCACCGCCATAGCGTCTCCGCGGTCGACAATAAAACCGGTCTCGCCCTCGCGCACCACCTCCCGCAGCCCCCCCACCCGCGTCACAATGACCGGGCACGCATTCCAGTAGGCCACCGGAATGACCCCACTTTGTGTGGCGCTGTTGTAAGGGAGCACCACCGCCCAGGACGAGCGCATGACGTCGTCGGTCTCTTCATTGCTCAGCTCGCGATGCTCCACCGTGATACTGGTTCCCAGCTCCTCGATGCTGCTTCGATAGCGAGCGAGATCTCCCGCCCCGCCAACAAAGAACCGCGCCTTGGGATTCTCCGCATGCAGCCGGCGGGCCGCACCGAGAAAGACCTCGAGACCCTTGTACGGCTCGATCCGGCCCAGGAAGCTGAACCACTGGAACCCGCCGTTCCCACCGGAGTCTACCGGCGGAGTTTCCCGGGGCGGCCGGGAAGCGCCGTGCCGGATGACGGCGATCCGGCGCAACGGCACGCGGTAATACCGCTGTACCTGCCGGGCCAGCTCGGCGCCGTAGACCACGACGCGATCCGCCATCCGGACCTGGACCTGCTGGGTGGCAAAGATCGTCAGACTGGCGAGTCCCGGATGGGGGAGCGGGTCGTGCAGATGCATGGCGATGACCGGCCGCCGGCCTTGGCTGTCGCGAACCTCGCGGCGAATGGCCCAGGCCAGGCCCGCGTTGGCCGGATGCACGCTCATGAAGTAGCAGATATCGGGTTGGGCGCTCTTGAGGGCGTTCACCGCTTCGCGGTAGAGCACCGGCCGGAAGGAGTCCCGCAGCATCGCCCGGTAGCTCGACCCATCACTCACCGCGATGGTGGGAACGCCTTCGGGAGCACGGTAGGCCTGCTCACCGAGGAAGATGACCTCGACACCCAGGCGCCGGAGCGCGCCGGCCAGGCTGTCTGCGATCAGCCGGATGCCGACCGAGAGCCGCAACCCGATGAGCGCGACTTTCATGGCGCCAGACCGGAGATCGCGACAGCCAGGCGCCCCCGCTGTGCCTCGAAGGTATTGCGGCGCGCCACCTCGTGTCCCCCCCGCGCGCATCGCCGCCAAAGGTCGGCGTCCTCGAGATACCGGCGTATCGCGGCTGCCAGCGCCTCCACATCGTCACGGGGAACCAGCAACCCGCTTTGCTCGTGGATCACCAGCTCCGGTGTCCCGCTCACCGACGTCGCGACTACCGGCACTCCTCGACCCATCGCCTCGATCACCACCAGGGGCACGCCTTCGGCGAATGACGGCAGGCAGAAGATATCGGACGCATCGTACACTGCCAGCATGGCCGGGGTAAGCAGGCCGAGCCATCCGGTAAACGTGGTACGCCCTGCCAGACCCAGCTCGTCCGCCTGGCGCTCGAGCGCAGGTCGTTCCGGGCCATCACCGACCAGCACGCAACGGAGGTCCCATTCCCCGGTCAGGCGCGCCACCGCCAACAGAAAATGGTCCGGACGCTTGCGGGAGATCAGCCGACCCACGAAAAGCACCGTGGCGGGCCGCCGGGGGGCGGGACGATCGGGTAGGCGTAGCTGGTCCTGGTGCAGCCACGATTCGTTGGCGATGATGCTCGGGCGTCCTGGCGTGCCAAAGCGATCCGCCAGAAATTGCCCCACGAACCCGGCCAGTTCTACCCGCCGCTGCACGCCCCGGAGAATCGCTCCCACCACGGCGCCAGCCATCCGTCTGGTCCACACCAGCGGTAGCAGATCCCGGCGGAGGAGGACCGCGTCGGCGGCATCACCTACTAGCAGAGTGGCCACCGGCCGGCGGTTCTCGCGGGTCCGGGTGCGGTTGAACACCCAGGCGAGCAGCGAGGTGAGATAAAAGAGCTTGAGATGGAGAACGGCGACCCGGTCCCATTCCGTTCGAAGTCGCGCCCAGATGGCGGGCATCTGCCTGAGGAAAGCGAGCGGCGTGGTCCAGTCTCCGGCATCGAGGACGTCGTAGCGCGTCGCATCGACCGCGAACCAGCCAGCCGGGGGCACACGGTCCGCCCGCCGAAACCTTCCCAACAGTAGTATCCGGGAAAACCGGGGCTGATACTGGCGAGCCAGGGCCCCGTCCCACGGTATCTCAGCGAACGCTTGCCCGGCCACGCTCACGAACCGGTAGTCAGCCACGACCAGCAGACAGGAGGGATTCGACACAGCGGAGCGGTAGGTGGAGGCTTCTGGTGCGTGGTGCGTGGTGCGTGGTACGTCGTGCATGGAAGCTGGTGGGTAGTGGAGAGTCGGGCGCGGGGTGTCGTGGCTTAGAAGCGCCGCCCGCCCGTCACCAGTTACGATCTACCACACACCACGCACCACGCACATTACCGGCTTCCGTGCCCCGTGAGCACCACGTTCACGGTCTTCTTCAGCAGCATCAGGTCGAAACCCAGGGAGATATTCGCCAGATAACGTTGATCGTATGCGAGCTTCCGGAGGGACGAGTCGATCGAATCGGCATAGCCGTTGTAAATCTGCGCCAGTCCCGTGATACCCGGCTTCACCGCGACCCGCATGGCGAATTCCGGGTGGACCTTGACGACCTCGTCGTGCAGCTCGGGGCGCTCGGGGCGCGGCCCCACCAGGGACATCTGTCCCAGCAGCACATTCACGAATTGCGGGAACTCGTCGATGCGGAGCCGGCGGATCCAGCGGCCTACCGGCGTGATCCGTTCGTCCTGCATGGTGGCCCACTTCGCCTTGCCGTCACGTTCGGCGTCGGCGACCATGCTCCGCAACTTGACGATTTCGAAAATGCGGCCCCCGCGACCGACCCGGGGCTGGAGGATGAAGACCGGGCCGCGACTCTCCAGCCGCATCGCAATGGCCCCCAGAAGGACGGGAACCGCGCCCAGCAACACACCAAACAACGCGCCGCCGATGTCGAACACGCGCTTGCCGTAGTGCAGGTAAAAGCTGTCGGGCGCATGAGACAGGGTATCCGCCAGCGGCAGTGCGGCCCGCGGGGTAAGCTCCAGCAACCCATGGCCCCGCCTCCAGATGACTTGCGGCTCGAACTGTCCGTGTACCAGCCAGCTGGGCGCGGCGAAAACCTTGCAGCCGGCCGACCCGGCGGCATCCATCACCGCGCGGAAATCCTCCTCGCTGATGGAGCTGGCCACCACCACCCAGTGCACCTTCAGGCGATCGAGAATGGTCGGAAGCTCTCCCACGGTGCCCAGCGCGCCATCGGTGGATCGGCGCTCGGCGACGGCGTATCCCACGTAGGTGTAGTCGCGTTCCCAGCCGAAGACCCGGGACCGGTGCAACCCATCGCAGTCCCGACGCGAGCCCACCAGCAGCGTGCGAGGCGCCACCAGCATTCGTGGGGCGAACCGTTGCAGCAGGAGGTCGAACATGACGCGCTCACCGAGCAAGGCGGCCCACACCACGCCGGTGACCACGGCGTACTCGAAGAGCACCACGGGAGCGCCGCGGCTCCAGAGGATCGCCCAGAAAGCGAGGCCGGTGGCGAGCGCGCAGCCGGCCAGCAGCCGGTGAGGCTCCCGGCGGTGGTCCCCGTAGCTGTAATTCCCGGTCACGAACAGCCCAATCAATAACGCGGTGCCATATTCGCCGACCCGCATGTAGCCCGTGGGGATCAGCTTGCGCACGAAATCCGCGACCTCGGCTCCCAGCAGAGCGTAGTCCCGCAGTCCGATGTAGACGGCCGCCGCCAGGGCAAGCGCAAGGATGTCCGCGGCGACCAGGCCAACCAAATGGATACTGGCCGTGGTGAGACGGTGCCGGAGATTCTGCGGTGCACGGCGGTGGTAGATGAGCTTGGCCGGTTCCTTGGCGAAGCCCTCGGGATCTTCCGGTAGAGTGGTGTCCTGCACCGGCGCCACCGCCGCGACGCGCAGGTCGCGCGCCGTGGCGAGCGATTCAACGGGCGGAGTATTGTCGAACTTCGCTCGACTCAGTGGCTGCACGCGGATGCCGTAGTCCTTACGAGGGACGTGGTTCGTGGCCCGAAGAGGTAAGCCGGCTTGGGACCGCCTGCGAAAATAGCCGTTGGCTGGCCGCCAGTCAACCAAACTATTGCTAAATCGTAGCTTACGAGAACGGCAGCGCGCGGTGTCGAGTGTCACACACACGAGTGAGCGGTGAGGGGGGGCTGACACGTGCCCCTCTTTCCGCCGTTCACGAAGGGAGTTACCCGATGGAGCGACGGCAGGTTCGGCGACGGTCCGCCCCCGCTCACCGCTCACCGCTCATCCGGGTATAGTTTGCTCCCTGTGCCGGCGACAACAGTTCTGGCTTCCTCTCGCGTGATCATCGCGGTGCGTGTCACGGCGGCGTTGTGCGTGGCGGCGCTCGGCCGCGCGGCGCCGTGTGCTGCCCAGGATCCGGCCGGCTGGGCGTCTGGACACGTCTCCGCCCTTCCGCCTCTCACCGGTGACGAGGTCGACCGTGTCAGGCTGGCGCAACTGCTTGGCCGTGACAGCCTCGACGGCATCCTGCTGCGCACGACGTCGACCCTCGATGCTCGCCTGACACCGCGGGGCGCAAGTGCGGGCTGGGCGGTACTGCTGCCGCAGCTGGGAGTGGTGGTCAATTCCGCCACGCCCTGGTCGCTGAATGACGGCGCGCTCTGGGCGGGACGCGGCCACAATGAGCTGATTCGATTCGGGGCACGCGCCCGGCTGGGTCCTGTGTGGGCCATCGCGGCACCGGAACTGGTTCATTCCCAGAACCGATCATTTCGGGGCCCGGGCCAGGCGGGCACCCAGCCCACACCTCCCGATCGCAGTTCGTATTCGTCTCCCTGGCACACCATTCCCTGGTCCGCCGATCTGCCCATCCGCTTCGGCGAACGCTCGTTCTCGCGGCTGGATGCGGGGCAGAGCTCGATCGGCGTGAGCGGCAGCGCACTATCCGCCGGCCTGGCCACCGAGAATCTCTGGTGGGGCCCCGGGATCCGGAACGCGATCGTGATGAGCAACAACGCGCCTGGTTTTCCCCATTTTTTCCTGCGCTCCTCGCGGCCGATCGCGACCGCCGTCGGATCACTGGAAGGCAGCTGGATCGTCGGCGGCCTCTCGGAATCACCATACTTTGACAACACCGCCGCCAATGACCTGCGCTCGCTCGCGGGAATGGCCCTGGCCTGGCGGCCCCGCTGGGTGCCGGGGCTCCAACTCGGCTTCACCCGCACCGTCTTCGCGCCCGCCGCGCGATGGACGGACCTCCCCCTGCGACTCTTCAACGTCTTCGCGCCGGTCGGCCAGCCCAACAGCCGGCCGCTCAGCGATTCAACGATGACTCCCGGACGAGACCAGCTCTACTCCTTCTTCGCGCGCTGGGTATTTCCCAGGGACGGGGTCGAGGCATATGCGGAGTGGTCGCGAACCGAAGGGCCGGCGTCCTTCCGCGACCTGCTCACCGCGCCGAATCACACCCTGGGGTATACGCTGGGGTTGCAGTGGGCGCGCCCCATCGTTCGAGATCGTGCCATTCTTCGCTTTCAGGCCGAAGCAACCTACCTGGAGCAGAGCCCCACGTTCCGCGACCGACCGGAGGGCAGTTACTACACCAGCCGCGCGGTGATTCAGGGATACACCCAGCGGGGACAGACCATCGGCGCGTCGATCGGCCCGGGTGCCTCCAGTCAATGGCTCGCGGTCGATTTCCTGCCGGAACACTGGGGGGTCGGCTTGGTGGGCGGGCGAATCCGTTGGGAGAACGACGCCCTCTACGCGCTACCCGGCGGGGGGGCCGAGTCGCACTGCTACCACGACGTGGCGGTGTTCGCCGGCGTGCGCGGCGGCTACGTCGGCGGGATGGGCCGCGCCGAGATCTCCATCCTCACCGGCAGGCGTTTGAACCCGTTCTTCGGGCATTACGGCTACTGCACCGTGGCCGATCCGCTGGGAAGCGCCGATGTCGGCAGCACAACACTGGAGTTGTGGCTCTCTCCCAGCCGCTAGACAGTCAGCGGTGAGCGGGGGCGGACCGTCGCCGAACCTGCCTCCGCTCCATCGGGGGACTCCCTTTGTGAACGGCGGCAAGATGGGCACGAGTCAGCCCCCGCTCACCGCTCACCCTTCGGAAGATCGAATCCCATCCTGACGCCGAGGACCGCGTTGAGGTTGAAGGCGTCCTTGACGAAGTTGCGGTTGAATTCGTAAGAGCCGGCCAGCTGGCCGGTCAGGTCGAAGATCCCGCGAAAAAAGATTCCTTCGACCGCAAGGGTGTGGACCACATCCAGGCTCCTGGGGTTGAGCACGTTGTTCCGCCAATACTCGCCGATGTCCTGGCGCAGCACCCGGGACCAGGCGATCGCCCATCGTCCACCCGGATGGTAGTAGTCCAGGCCGAGGGTCGCGCCCGCTCCGCCATTCCCCACGTCGGCGCCGAGGACCTGACCGCGCTGAGTGTGGCCTTGCCGGGCCGCGAAGTGGACGTAGAACGGATCCTCTCCCCGGCCGCGGATCAGGGTGGAGGGCTGCAGGTTCACCACTTCCCCTCGCAACCCCCAGAACCGGTCCGCCCCGTGTCGCCAGACTTTGCGAAGCCCCAGCAGGTATCCCGCCGAATGATCGGGTTCCACGGTAAAATCCCGCAGATCCCAATTGTGGTCCTCCCGCGCGTACTCGCCATAGAGCTCCGCACCGCTCGCTGGAAGTACCCACCGGAAGAAGACGGATGCGAGCTGATTGTCCGTGTCCTGATTCGCGTCGGGCAGATTGGGATCGCCCGTCAGGTTCTTCTTGAAAATCGCCTCGAAGGGCTTGCGGAAATTCCTCCAAGTGAGCCCGTCCGCGGGCCACGGCGTATGGAAGAAGCGTCCGCCTCCCAACTCGAGTCCCGGTAATCCTCGCGGAATGACCAGCGCCACGACCCCGGACATGAAACGCCGGGTCTGGACGCCGGTGGCGGCTGAGTAATCGGACTCGGCGAGCGTGCCCCACACCACCCGTCCGTGCAGCCGGAACAGCCAGAGATCGACCGGCGATGACGTACCGAAAAACAGATGGGGAAAGCCCGCCGCGTTATTGCCGAGGATAATGGGATACGTCAGGCCCGGGCCCCACCGTTGATTCGCGGTCGATCCCCCCAGCGTGACGCCCTTCCAGTCAATGCGGGCGGTGCTCTGCCCCGGGTCCAGCACGGCGTACGGATCGGGCCCGAACCGCTGGGGCCGGTCGATGTTGCCGGGCTGTTGGGCATCGGCGTACGCCAGCCTGCCGGTCAGGCCGTTGGACTGAAGGTCGAATGAAGCGTTCTGCGCCCGGAACACCATCGGGGCCAGCGTCAACGAGAACGGACCGGCGCGAGCGGCGATGCCGGCTTGCAGGGCCGCGGTGATTCCCCGCCCCGCCCAGAGCGGCCCGTCGTTCGAGCCATAGGGAAACGTGGTATTCTGGATGAGGGTCGCCGCGGGGCGGACCAGGTCGATCTCTATGGCGGGACGGGCTTGGCGGGAGAGCGCGTAGCGTGCGGCCCACGGGTGCATCGAATCGCTCGGCAGCAGGCGGCCGACTTCCGCCGGTGAGAAGGCGCCGATTGTCCACGGATAGAGGGGCACTCGGCCGTCGCTCTGAAGAAACCGGAGATACTGCTCGATCTCGCTGCCGGCGAATACCTCGCTTCGCCCTCCCACCCGCGGCTCCTGGGCGGAGAGGTTGGCCGCGAGCACAAACAGGAGGAGAACCGGGCGGCGAAACGGCATGATCAAACTATAATGGCTTCATACCATTGCTGGCCGGAGGACGCCTACTCTCGCGGGCCGTCGGTCTCCGCAGAGTACACGAAGGGCCGCTGGTGCAGGATGCCGTCGCAAATCACGTCCAGTCCAGGGGAGCGTCCGGGCGCCAGCTCGGTCACGCTTCGGATGTTGATCGAGAACCCGCGTCCCCGGCTGGCTGGGCTCACCTGCTCGAGCGGAATCATCCTGCGGAAAAAGAAATGGTAGGCGTACTTTCGAGCCCGCGCTACCGCTTCCGGCGACATGCGCTCTCGCAGTGGCAGCCGATCCAGTAAGGACAGATACTCCGCCTTGGTCGTGGCGTCGAGCGTCAGCCCCTTATTCCGGATCCAGGCCTCGCCCGCCACGATGACGGGAATGCCGAGGCTGGTCAGCTCGACTCCCGTCTTCGTCCCGTAGATCAGCACCGCGTCACAGACTTCCATGGCCGCGTAGGTGCTAGCGGCGCTCTGGGGCGGTATCACGAAGACATTGGGCGGCAGCCGGCCGAACGCCTGCTTCAGCTCCTCCACCACGAGCTGGCGGGAGGGGATATCTCCCGAGATTTCCGCGGGATGGACCCGGATCAGAAGCTGGAGGTCCGGTCGCTCCGCGAAATACTTCACCGTGGTGATGATCCAGTCGAGCATGTCGGTGAAGGCGTTGGCGGGGTAATGGAGTTGCGCGTCCCAGGCCACGTTGGTGAGCAGGCCGATGACCGGTTTGTCCAGATCCAGCCCCGCCAGCTCGGGTACGTCGGCCCGGAGATTCTCCACCGGATTGGTGTTATGGAACACGATCCAGTCGCGCCCACCTCGCCGGCGGCTCTTCAGGTAATCCAGGATCTCCCGCTCATGCTGGTCGGACCAGGCCATCTGTTCCCAATCGGTGGTCGGCTCCGACATGAGCGTATGGTGGTAGGTCTCGCCATGGCTGAACATGAATGAGCGTTTCCGGTAGGCCACGTTCCAGGCAACCACCCGGCAGTGCTCCTGCCGGGCTACCTCGGCCACGATGCCGTGCGGGACGTAGATGGCATGATGCACGCAGACAACGTCGATCTTCTGATCGCGCAGCAAGCGCCGCGTGGCATACATGGTGAGCACGGCCGCTCGGACGAAGCGGCGGAGAATCGCTTCGGCCTCCGGCTCGCCGTCCAGGGTGGCGCGCGCGAAATAGCGGAGCGCGCCGGCCAGGGCGTGCTCGCCTATGGGAATTCCCTCCACCGTGAGCGAGGGGAGATCACCGCGGGCCGAGTCTTGGCCGAGCCGCTCCGCGCGGGTGCGCTCTTCGGCGGTGAGGAGGTCGCTGTAGCGATGAATCGGTAGCCCCAGCGGCCGGTAGATCCCGGCGCCTCGCTCGAAACAATCGTGGCAGGGGTAGGCCTGAGGGCCACCGGCGGCGAATTCCCGAGGCCGCTGAAGGCCATACTCCGCCATCTGGCAGGCGGGAAGTATCCGGTCACAGAGCAGGAAATGGACGCTGGCGCCGCGTAAGGTCAGCGCCGCGCCCAGCAGGCTGTCGAGCAAGGGTGCCGAGGCATGGCGCCCGGTGCTGGTGGCGAAAAGCACGCGGGGCCCGTCCTGCGCCGCCTGACGTGCCGCGCGCCAATCGCCGCCGGCCGCCGAGAGGACCTTTCCCCAGTCGGGCTCGAGTTCCCGGTTCTGCCGGTTCAGTTGCCATTCGCGCAGGCGCCGGGCCGACACCGAGACGCGCATCAAGTCCTTGAGAAAGCGGTCCAGTATGCTCATCCGCCTTCCCTGATACCCATCCGGCCCGCCAGCCCGTCCCTAATCGCGCGCAGCGCGAGCCCGCACCGGCGCACGGCCTTTACCGGAGAGCGGGAGCGGAGAACAATCGAAACGAACATCGCTCCCAGGGTGATCGCCACGTTGGACAAATACCGCCACCGCCGGGTGACGAAATACCGATTTTCCAGGAACACGTTATTGCGAACGGTATAGAACAGGCGCTGCTCATTCACATCCGGGTCGGCCAGCGGCGATCCGTTGCCTCGATTATCGGCACCCCAGGTGTGATCGAGGTCTTCGATCACGCTGGAGGCTACCAGGTAAATGCTGCCGCCCGCGCGCACGATCCGGGTGGTGTAGTCCACATCGTCCATGTACGTCCAGTACGCTTCGTCCGGGTAGCCGATCCGATCGATCCAGCCGCGGTGAAGAAGCAATCCGCCGAATATGGCGTAGTCGACCTTCCGGATGGCCGGCGCCGGCGCCGGCGGCCCATTGCCGAAGCGGCTCGGCGCTGCCTTGTGGAACAGCCTCGTCGCGGCGCGGCCGATGTCGAATCGCAGAAAACTATTGGGGTAAACCTCGAGCGGCCGATCGCCGCGGGCCGCGGCGAGATGCTTCTCGCGGTGGGTTCGAAGCGACGCGAAACAATCCTTCTCGTTCGCTCCCATCGACTGTCGTGCGGCCAGCAACTGGGCGAGCGCGTCCGAACGGGGGCGGTTGTCGTCATCGAGCAGCCAGATGAGCTCCCAGGAACCTCGGTGGGCAGCCTCGAGACCTCGCTTGAAGCCCGCCGCCGATCCGTAATTCCGATCCAACTCGACCAGTTCGATGTCCGCCGCACCGCTTCGCAATGCGGCCAACGAATCCGTCGGGCCGTTCGCGACGACGACAATGCGACCGACTATGGTGCTTTGTGCGCGAACCGCGGCGAGCGCCTGGGCCAGGAGGTGGCCTCGATGGCCGTACGTGACGGTGACGACGCAGATACCGGACAGGGGAGATGGGGGGATCACTTGGTGAGTACCACCATCAGCTCGTCTCCCGCGTCGGCATTCCACAGAAGACGCAACCATACACCGGCAGCGAAGAGAGCGGCCCTGAGCCGGACCATCTTGGAGGCCGGCACGAAATACGCGTTCTGGTCCTGGCGCCTGAGAGTATCCGAGATCACCCAGATGAAGCTTGACGGTCGGCTGCTCGAGCGGGCCTCGAGCAGGCGCAAGCCCGCCCGGTTCGCCAAGCCGACCAGCGCGCCGCGGTTGAACACGACCAGATGTCGGGGAACTTCCAGCCCGAGCCAGTGGGCGGCCAGCGCGCGGTGACCGGCGCTCACCAGATTCGGCGTGAGGATCACCACCCGTCCCCCGGGTTTCAATATCCGCCTGCATTCTTTCAAGAGGCCACCCGGGTTGGGCACGTGTTCGATCACGTGTTTGAGCGCGATGGCATCGAACGTGTCGGAGGGGAATGCCGCGGACTCGAGGTTTCCTTCGGTGACCGTCAGACCCCGTGCGCGACACTGGGCGACGACGGCCGGGTCGGTCTCGACCCCTTCCGC
>JACQVB010000188.1 GCA_016209985.1 Gemmatimonadota bacterium
GGATACGAGGAAGCTGCTGGTCAGGGTGTTTTCGCCGGCATCAATGCCGTCCGCCGGCAAAGGGACGAAGAGCCGATCGTTTTGGGAAGGGACGACGGGTACATCGGCGTGCTCATCGACGATCTGGTTACGCGCGGAGTGGACGAGCCGTACCGGCTTTTCACATCGCGCGCGGAATACCGTCTTCTCCTCCGGCAGGACAACGCGCTTAAGAGGTTGGGCCCGCTCGCCGAGAAACTTGGGCTACTCACGACGGTGGAGGTTGCGGAGCTCAAGAAGCGCGTCGCCCTGGAGGACGCGCTTCTCTCGACATCCGCCTCGGTTGCCTTGGGCGTTGACGCTGCCAACGAACTGCTGCGCGCACACGGCGAGCGCGAGATCTCAGAACCTCAGCGAGTGAGGGATCTTGCCCGCCGCCCCAACGTTCCTCTTGGGCAACTTCTCTCCAAAGCGGGCGTCTCCTTTCCGGAATTGGATGAGGATGTGCTGGCCGGTGCGGAGATTGAGCTGAAGTACGAAGGTTACGTGGCCCGAGAGCGCGATGCCGCGAGGAAGCTGGCGGATTTGGCGTCGTTTCGGTTGCCCTCAGAACTTTCCTACCTATCGCTTCTGACACTGAGCACGGAGGCTCGGCAGAAATTGGACCTCGTTCGTCCGGCCTCCTTGGCTCAGGCGGCCAGGATACCGGGTGTCTCCCCAAGCGACCTCCAGAACCTGGTCGTTGAGGTAGTGAAGCTACGCCGTCCGGCGGCCTAGGCTTTACCTGGTTGTTTCACGTGAAACACTCCGAACTCCTTTACCGCCTAGGCGACCGTTACTATATATAGGCGTTAGTCGCGTCCCCCGTCGGAGCGCCCGCCGACCGCAATTTGCGTAAGTACTGTCCTAGTAAGGAGTTACAGCGTGGGCAGGGTCATAACCATAGCGAATCAAAAGGGAGGCGTTGGCAAGACCACGACCGCCGTGAATCTTGCTGCCTCCTTGGCGGCGGCGGAACGACGCACCCTCTTAATCGATGCCGATCCACAAGCAAACGCCACCAGTGGAGTAGGAATCGACCGGCGCTCCGTCAGTGCATCGCTCTATGACGCGTTGATGGATGACGTTCCTCTCGCTCGTGTTGTCCGCGGTGCCGTAAACTTCCCCTCGCTCGACGTCGTTCCCGCAACACAGGATCTGGTCGGAGCGGAAATCGAGCTCGTTAATCGAAGTGCTCGCGAATCGGTCATGCGGCAGCGACTCGCCCAGGTCCGGGACGATTACGAATTTGTATTGATCGATTGCCCACCGTCACTCGGCCTGCTCACCCTGAACATGCTGGCGGCCGCCGACGCCGTCATCATTCCGATACAGTGCGAGTACTATGCCCTCGAGGGTCTCTCGCAATTGCTGAATACCATCAAGGTGGTTCAACAGAATTTCAATGCGGATCTTGCGATTGAAGGGGTATTGCTGACGATGTACGACCCGCGCCTGAATCTCTCCAGGCAAGTTGCGATAGAGGCGCAGGAATACTTCGGGCCAAAGATGTTCCGCAGCGCCATACCGCGGAATGTGCGCCTTGCCGAGGCTCCCAGTTTCGGTCAACCCATCCTTCTTTACGACGTCCAGTCCGTGGGCGCGAAGAGCTATCTATCGCTGGCACAAGAGCTTATCAGGCGGATCGAGCTCGTTCGCGCGGCGGCGACCACCCCTGCCAAACAGGTGCCCGCGTGAGTGACCCAGGCCATCGCCGACGGCTTGGTCGAGGCCTCGAGGCGCTACTGGGGCCGTCCGTGGCGGAAGCTCGTGCGGAAGGGTCGCTCACGCAGCTTCCACTCGCCGCGATACGGCCCAACCCCTATCAGCCGCGCCACGTCTTCGACGAGGGTGCGCTGGAGGAACTCAAGGAATCCCTGAAGGCATCGGGCTTGCTTCAGCCAATCATCGTTCGACCGGCCGCTGGGGGAACGTTCGAGTTGATTGCCGGAGAGCGTCGTTGGCGAGCGGCCGAGCGTCTCGGATGGAAGGACATCGGTGCCGTCGTTCGGGAGGTGGACGATCGTACGCTGCTGACGCTGGCCCTGGTTGAGAATCTCCAGCGCGACGCATTGTCACCAATCGATGAAGCCCGGGGCTACCAGCGGCTGGTCGTGGAGTTCAGCGTATCGCAGAATGAGCTCGGCGGAATGGTAGGGCGCGAGCGCTCTACCGTGGCCAATGCCCTTCGCCTTCTCAAGCTTCCCGAAGATGTTCAGGAGCTCGTGCATGGCGGTCAATTGTCAACTGGTCACGCCCGAGCGCTTCTGCAGCTCAAAGATGGAGAGGAGATGGGTCGGCTCGCGCGGCAGACCGTTGAGCAGGGCCTATCGGTGCGCGAACTGGAAGCGCTGGTGCGCGGTGACCGCCAACCACAGCGAAGGGCTCGCGGCGGGACGCGCACCCCACGTGTCCGGCAGGCGGGACCCGATGTGCGGCGAGTCGAAGAGGCTCTGCGTCACCGGCTCCGCACCGACGTGTTCCTCACGCCCAGGGGGAAGGGCGGTCGGGTGAGTATCACCTTCTACTCCAACGAAGATCTTGCACGCCTCCTCCACATTATTCTCGGGGAGCCGTTCGAAGGATGACCCGCGAGCGGCGGGCGCTCACCATCATGATCCATCGCGATGGTGCGCTGGAGTCACTATCCTATCGCGTTCCCTTGTGGGCATTCCGCGCGGCCGTTGGGGCGGCGATTACCGTGGCTTGTTTGCTCCTTCTCGCCGTGCTTCTCTACGGGCCGACCGTGCGGGCCGCCGCGCGGGTTCCCTTCCTGACCCGCGAGATCGCCCGGCTCAACGCCGACAACGAGCAGGTGCGCCAACTGGCCGGCCGCCTGGTGGAAATGGAAGCTCGCTACGCGCAGGTCCGTACGATGCTCGGAGGGGATATCGCTCCTCCGGCGCAATCCGCCGGCGACGCCTTGCCCATTGCTCATCCGGTGCTGGCCTCTCGACCAGGTCGACGGGCCACGACCGCCGGACCGTCCGTCCCCCATCGATGGCCACTCGATGAACGAGGTGTGGTGACGCGGGGCCAGATATCGGAAGGGAGCGCCGATGAGACCCATCCGGGAATCGACATCGCGGTGCCTCTCGGAACGCCAATCCGCGCTTCGGGTGGCGGGACCGTAAGTCGCACCGGCCGCGATCCGGAATACGGCATCTACGTGCTTCTCACGCACCCTGACGGCTACCAGACGATGTACGGGCACACGTCACGGCTACTCGTTTCCGAGGGTGATGAAGTGAACGCAGGACAGGTGATAGCGCTCTCCGGCTCGACCGGGCGTTCGAGCGCACCTCACCTGCACTTTGAAATTCGACGCGACGGGCGTTCCATCGATCCTCGGTCTGTCGTGCTGGAGGACTCTTGACCATGGCCATTGTATCAACGCGCAGCGAGGCGAGCCTCCGGGACGGCGGCGCTCGATCCGGAGGCCGGGAAGCCCTGTCGGTGATTGCCGCCGGGACCAAGATCACCGGTGAGCTCGTTTCCGACGGTATCGTCAAGATAGAAGGAACCGTGATTGGCAGCATTCACGCGGACCGGCAAGTCCTGGTCGCGAAAGGCGGAATCATCCAGGGGGACATCTTTACCCGCGACGCGATTGTGGGCGGTGAGATTCACGGGGCGATCCTGGCGGATGAGCGCGTCGAAGTCCAGGCAAGCTCGATTATCCATGGTGACATCACCACCCTTCGCATAGTGATCCATGAGGGCGGCGAGGTGAACGGCCACGTCCGCATGGGGAACCCCCAAGCCATCGAGCAGGCAAAGGCAGAGGCAGCCACGAAGGGTGCCCCGGTTGCGGAATGAGATTTCCACACGAGATGTTAGTTCTTTGATATCACCTAATGTGCTAACCTACAACATCTTACTGAGACCACCTGTGAACGATGTTTCGATTACTCACACGTTGGTGTCGCTATAATGACCCGATAGTTTGTGTCTCCCACCATCGCTCCCACGGCTGAGTCTCACGGGGTAGCTCTTCCGGACCTAGTCACCTATCTCGACGGCTATCTCCGGATTTCCGAAGTGCCCGACGACCCACGCGCTCACAACGGGCTCCAGCTAGAAAACAGCGGATCGGTGACCCGGATCATTGCCGCGGTTGATGCCTCGCGGGGTGCTATCCATCTCGGGGTCGAAGCGCGCGGCAACCTGCTCCTGGTTCATCACGGGCTCTTCTGGGGAGGAAGCGGGCCCTTGGTCGGTCCGCACGGGCTCCGCGTACGGATGCTCATCGCGGCGGACATGGCCGTCTATTCCGCTCATCTGCCGCTCGACTGTCATCGGGAAGTCGGAAACAATTTCGTTCTCGCCCGCAAGCTCGACGTAGAGAACCTGCGGCCGTTCGGAGGGGCGTACGGCGTTCAGATCGGTGTAGCCGGTGATCTTTCGATCGGGCGAAACGCATTGGTTGCCAAGCTCCAGGGAGAGCTTGGCATCACCCCCCGGCTGGTTCCCGCGGGTCCCGAGCGCGTCAGCCGCATTGGCATCGTCACCGGTGCAGGGACTTCTGAGCTGGCCGCCGCGGTAGCTGAGGGATTGGACACCTTCCTAACCGGCGAAGGACCCCACCATAGCTATCTGCAGGCGGAAGAGCTGGGAATCAACCTGATTTACGCCGGTCACTACGCCACGGAAACCGTTGGTGTGAAAGCGCTGGCAGCGCAGCTGAGCGGGCGTTTCGGGTTACCCTGGGAGTTCGTCGACTACCCCACGGGAATGTGAAGGTCAGCCTCGAACCGGCACGACGAAACGCACCGTGACGGTTTCCGCAGTCTGCGGCAGAATGCTGTAGGCACATTGGTCTCCCACCAAACGCTTGACTCCGGCAAGCTCGGCTTCTTCGATCCGCGGTACATCACGGTAGACGATCTCGAAGGTGCTGCCCGAAATCACTTGATACGAGACCGGCCGGCCGGCAAGGCGATGATGTGGGTCGACCCGGGCCAAGCCTTCAGCCAGCCGCTTCTGTACGGCAGAAAGACGCTCCCGCAGGACCGGATCGGTTACGGTGTGCGGCATTCCGCTATCCGGTTGGTGTTGGCCAATGCGATGCGTGCGTTGCGACGCATTCCCTCGGGCCCGGGCCGAGCCAGCGCGGTGGAGGAGTACCGCTTCAGGAACTCCTGATCGGAGATCCCGGACAGCTCCTCCAAATCAAGTAGTGCGAGATCGGGATTCGGCAGCAGGTCTTGATCGGCCGATTCCGAAGCGAAACTCACGTTCCAAGGACAAACGTCCTGGCACATGTCGCAACCAAAAACGTGCGCGTCCAGTAGCTGAGCGAGATCGGGCTCGATGGGTCCGCTATACTCGATGGTCAAGTACGAGATACAGCGCCGGCTGTCCAACACCCGCTCCTCCGGGAAAGCGTTGGTGGGGCATGCATCCAGGCAGCGGCGGCAGGACCCGCAACGGTCGGCCTCGAAGTGGAGGTCGACCGCGAGATCGAGACTCGTGAGGACGCAACCCAGAAAAAGGAACGAGCCAAGCCGCGGATCGATCAACATCGTGTTCTTACCGATCCAGCCGAGGCCCGCACGTTGCGCCAGTTCGCGTTCCGGTACCGGCCCGGCGTCCAGGTATGCTGTGGCAAGCGTCCCGCCGGGCCCCAGCGACTGGATGTAAGAAGCGAGGTCCTCCAGTGGCTGGCGCAGGGTCGAGTGGTAGTCGACGGCCCGCGCGTACTTGGCCACCAGTCCCGCATTCGCTCTGTCGGGCGGGTCGGGGTGAAAGTGGTTTCTGGTCACGACCACCGCCCGCGTCGTACCTGGTAGAATCGAGGACGGCTCGCACCGGCGCTCTGCCTGCCGATGCATGTAGGTCATGGTCCCCGCCATTCCCGCGTCCAGCCAGCGGCGCAGTTGGGCCGCATGCGGAATCGCCGCGAGGTCGGCGATGCCCACGGAATTGAACCCGAGCGCCATCCCGCGATCCTTTACCGCCGCCGAGAGTGACTGTGCCGTCATAAGTGGAGGAGTTTTCGACGCCACTCGGCGAAGCGGATCACGTCGTCTATGGGCGGGACCGTTTCCTCGTCCCCGTACGCGGTATACATCCGCCACCGCAGGTACTCACCGGGGGGAAGGGGCAGAAACGGCGGGGTCCGGTACCAGCGGCGCGCGCGAAAAGCCCAGGCTGCACCGAGGAGATCGAGAGCGAGACGGGGCCGGAGTATCGCCCGAACCACCAGTGCCATTGCCAGTCGCCCCCAGGTGCGGGGTGATTGGGAAGGCGCCGAATGACTTTCCTTGTTCAAATGGTCTCGCTCCGCCGCCAAGGTTGGATCGAAGCCTCGGGTCTCCCTGTCACTGTATATTGGGTACCGATGGCCGGCGCAAGCACCGCACAGGCGCACCGATTGGCGCGCTACCGCACCGAGTTCCCGATCTTCGAGCGACAGATCTATCTCAATTCCTGCTCGCTCGGCGCGCTATCGAAGCGTTCTCGCGCCAAGGTCGTGGAACTCCTCGACGTGTGGGAAAGCCGCGGTGCCGCGGCCTGGTATGATGTCTGGTGGCAAGCCCTCGCCGATCTGCGGGGCGGGTATGCCGGTGTCATCGGAGCCCACCCCGCCGAGATCGCGCTCCATGCATCGGTCTCCACGGCTACGGCGGTCTTGGCGAGCGCGCTCGACTACACCGACCGGCCCAAGGTGGTCACCACATCGCTCGATTTCCCGACGGTCGTGTACCAATGGCTTGCCAAACGACCATTGGGAGTCGACGTCGAGATTGTCGAAAGCCGCGACGGGATCTCGGTGGCGCCCGAGGCTCTTGCCCGCGCCATCGACGATCGTACGGCTCTGGTCGCCACCTCTCATGTTTTTTTCACCAGCGGTGCGATACAGGACATCCAGGCGGTGGCCGCCGCGGCCCACCAGAAGGGCGCGTTGTGCTTGATCGATGCGTACCAAAGCGCAGGCCAGGTTCCCATCGACGTCCACGCGTCGGGCGTCGATTTCCTTACCGCAGGGGGCCTGAAATGGCTGCTGGGTGGTACCGGCATCGTTTTTCTTTACGTCCGGAATGGTCTGGTGAAGGAACTGAAACCGAGTGTGACGGGCTGGTTTGCCCACGGGCGGCAATTTGCCTTCGAATCCCGGTCGATCGAATGGCAGGAAGATGCGCGCCGGTTCGAACAAGGGACGCCGGCACTGGCCGCCGTGTATGCTCAGCTCGGCGGATTGGAGTTGATCAACGAAATCGGTATTCCGGCCATTCGCTCAACGGTGAGTGAGCTTACGGAAGACCTGATCTCGCGGGCCCGGAGTGCGGGGCTGAAGCCCAAAGTTGCCGATGACGCCAGCCAGCGCTCGGCTATCGTGATGATTCCCGCCGCGAATCCGGCCCAGGAAGTGCGGCGGCTGGCGGAAGCGGGAATCGTGGCGGACGCCCGGCCGGACCACGTCCGGCTTTCTCCATTTTTCTACAATCTCTTCGAGGATAATGGGGCAGCGATCGAAGTCCTCGCGTCTTGAGCCCGTCGAACGCCCGCCGCAAGCAGTCGGCCGGACCGAAGACGAGCGGCTGTTTCAGCCGGTCAAAGAGCGGGGGGAGTTCACTCATTCCGATCCTTGGCGGGTGCTGCGGATTACCGGCGAATTCGTCGAGGGTTTTGACGAGCTTTCCGACATTGTCTCAGCCGTAGCGATATTCGGGTCGGCGCGTACCCCGCCGCACCATCCCTGGTACAAGATTGCGATCGAGACGGCGCGTCTCCTGGGCAAAGAACATTTTGCCATCATCACGGGCGGCGGGCCGGGCATCATGGAAGCCGCAAACAAAGGGGCCCGGGAAGGGGGGACGGTCTCCATCGGGCTCAATATCGAGCTTCCTCATGAGCAGGCGCCCAACCCCTACCTCGACCGGATGGTGAACTTTCGCTACTTCTTCGTGCGCAAAACCATGTTCGTGAAATACGCGCACGCATTCGTCGTGTTCCCGGGCGGTTATGGGAGCATGGATGAGTTGTTCGAGGCCCTCACCCTGATTCAGACCGGCAAGATCAAGAATTTCCCGGTTGTTCTGATGGGTCGGACGTATTGGAAGGGGCTGATCGACTGGATGTCGACCGTCGTAATGCCGGGCGGGAATATCGCGCCAGGCGATCTCAAGCTCGTTCACGTGACCGACGAGCCGGAGGATGCCGTGCGGATCATTGTCGAGGCGAGGCGACGGCTGGCGAAGTCCGCCAAGGGCTGAATCGAAAGGGTCGGATGCCCAAAAAACCAGGTCCGTATCTGCGGGGACCGCGCATTCAACCGGTCGCGATCAAAGGGAGCGAGGAGGCGGCCGATCTCATCGACGGGGCGTTCCTCGCGTATAATGCGGGGCGCCTGCGGGAAGCCTGCCGCCTGTTCGTGGACAAGATGCTCGCCGATGACGTGACCGTAGGCATGAGTCTCACCGGCGCGATGACTCCCGCGGGCCTCGGCATCTCTACGCTGATCCCCCTGATGGAAGCCGGTTTCATCGATTGGATCGTCTCCACCGGTGCCAACCTCTACCATGATGCTCACTTCGGTCTGGGATTGGCCATGCATCGCGGCACGCCGTTCGCCAACGACGTCGACCTCCGCGAGCAGGGCGTCGTTCGCATTTATGACATCTTCTTCGATTACCGGATTCTGCTTCAGACCGACCGCTTCATCCGCGAGGTGTCGGCACGAGACGAGTTCCAGCGGCCCATGTCCACGGCGGAATACCACTACCTGCTCGGTGGCTACGTCCGCGAGCGGGAGCGGGCGCTCAAGATCGAGCGGCAATCGGTACTCTCGGCCGCGCACGAATACGGGGTCCCCCTGTATACCTCGTCGCCCGGCGATTCATCGATCGGCATGAATGTCGCCGAACAGGCGCTGCAGGGCAGCAAGTTGCGTTTCGACGTCTCCGCCGACGTGAATGAAACGGCGGCGATTGTCCTGGGCGGCAAGCGTGCAGGCAAGAGCGCCGTACTGATCGTGGGGGGTGGCAGTCCCAAGAACTTCGTTCTCCAGACGGAGCCGCAAATCCAGGAAGTGCTGGGAATAGATGAAAAGGGACACGACTACTTCCTTCAGATCACCGACGCCCGTGCGGATACCGGCGGTCTTTCTGGGGCTACGCCGGGCGAGGCGGTGAGCTGGGGCAAGGTAGACCCCGACAAGCTTCCCGACGCGGTCGTTTGCTACACCGACTCCACGATCGCGTTGCCCCTTCTCGCTTCCTACGCGCTTACCCGCCGGAAGCCACGCGAACGCAAACGACTCTATCAGCGCAGGGCCGAATTGATGCGTGGGCTGGACCAATCCTACCGGTCCGCTCTCGCCCTCCGGGATCAGCGCGCCACGGAGTCGGCCGAATCGTAGGCGCAGGGCGCGGTGCGCGGCCCTCAGATCACGGTCGGTGTCTTTCCGAGCTTCTCCCGCAGCTCCGTGCGGAACGAGGCCCCGCGTCGCACTTCGTCGAGATAGGCGGCCAGCTCGCTGGCCTTCCGAATTCCGTCCCACCCCAGTTCCGCCGCGGCGAGATCAACCACGGTTGCCGCTTCTGCGGCAGCGTGCCCGGTGACCTCGTAAAAGAGATGGGTTCGCCGCACCAGGAGGTCTGCCAGGGTGATCGCCATTTCGCGGCGAATCGCGTGTACCAGTTCGGCACGGATTGCCGGGTATCCCGGAACAATCGGAGCTGCAAGGTGCGCGTCGGATCGCGCGAGGCGCAGAATTGCCGGGGCCTCGGAACCGTAGGAGCGGGCGAGGCGCTCGGCGAGCTCATGCGAGATGCCGTCTCGCTCGGCGTCCTGAACGACTACTTCCAGGTCCGCTACTTCCCCACCCGGCAGCGGTTCACGATGGGTTCGGCAAGGAACGCGTCGCGGGCGCCCATCCGCTCGATTCAATCGATCGAGCACGATGTTCACCGTCTCCTCGGCCATGGAGCGATAGGTGGTGAGCTTCCCGCCGAGAACGGAGATGAGACCGGTCCGGCTGATTTCGATGCGATGCTCACGGGATACGGCGCTGGGCAGCCGCGGATCCGCGGGACGGAGCAGCGGCCGGAGACCGGCCCAGGCAGAAAGGACGTCTTCGGGCTGCAATCGTGCGTGCGGAAAATAGGCGTTCGCCGAACGCAACAGGTACACCACATCGTTTGCATCGGCCGCCACGTTTTCCGGGTCGCGATCCCAGTCGGTATCGGTAGTCCCGATGTACGAGAGATCACCCCAGGGGACGACGAACATGACGCGGCCGTCGATCGGGGAGGTGAGCGTCAGGGCTTCCTGGTTTCCCAGGCGCTCACGCGGGACGACGATGTGGGTTCCCTTGGTCCGTCGTAGGACCGGAGGCTCCCCTGCGAGTGCCCGAATCGCGTCGGACCAGGGCCCCGTCGCGTTGACCACCACGCGGGCGCGAATGTTGAAGGATCCGCCACCGATCACATCGGTCACCCGGCCGCCCCGGACTTGTCCGTCGGCGAGCTCGAAGTGATCCAGCCCGGTGTAGTTGGCGACGAGCGCTCCGTACGCCCGCGCGGACCGGGCATTGGCGAGAGCGAGGCGGGCGTCGTCGCATTGAGCATCGAAGTAGCGAGCGCCGCCGGTCAGCCCCCGCTCGCGCAGGCCCGGCTCGGAGCGCAAGAGCGCGCGCTTGCCCAGCATGCGGTGCGGTTTCACATTCCGGAACAGCGCCAGGGCGTCATACAGCCACAGGCCCGCGGCCAGTTTCCAGCGGGAGATCCGGCCGCCGTGGTAGACCGGAAAGAGGAAGGAGCGTGGCCAGACGAGGTGCGGCGCGATCCGCAGCAGGACCCGCCGCTCTCGCGAGGCCTCGAACACGAGCCTCCAGTCATAGAGCTCGAGATAGCGCAGGCCGCCGTGGATCAGGCGTGACGAGCGGCTGCTCGTGCCCGAGCCGAAATCACCTTTGTCGATGAGCGCCGTGCGGATGCCGCGCATCGCCGCGTCCCGGGCGATGCCCGCCCCCGTGCTGCCCGCGCCGATCACCAAGAGGTCCACCGGTTCTCGCGCCATGGCGGCGAGATCGTGGCCCCGGCTAGCTTGGGAGAAGGGAGCGTCCATCGGGTGTTGTTCTCAGCGCCGACCGTCGAGCGGCCAAGCAGCTGGTTCACCTGGCATGCGGCCCTGATTGGGCCGGGGACGCGTGTCCTCGATCTCGCCTGTGGGGCCGGCCGTCATGCGATCGCGGCCGCCGAGCTCGGTGCGCGGGTTACTGCCGTGGATAGCGACGCCGGGCGCCTGCGCCATGCCCGTCGCGCGGCACAGCATCGCCGCCTGTCCGTCGAATGGATTGAGGCTGATCTCGCTCATCATCCGGTTCCCGAGCGCGGGTTCGATCTCGTGATGATCTTCAATTATCTGGATCGTCGCCGCATGCCGGATTTTACGAGTGCCGTCGCGCGGGGTGGGTACCTCATGGTCGAGACCTTTCTCGAAAGCCAGCGGCAGCTCGGATGGGGGCCGACCTCGGGAGATCATCTCCTGCGATCGGGTGAGTTACCGGCGCTCTTCGCGCCGCTGGAAATGATCGCGGCCCGCGAAGCGCTGGATTTCTTCGATGGGCGGCCCATGGCAATCGCCAGCGCTCTGGCCCAGCGGATCGGAGAATGATGCGGGGCCGGCGGGGAAGGCCACAAGTGGCCAAGGGAGGCACATGATTCAGGTGGGAGAACGGCGGGTTGCCGTCATCGCCGGCTGCCGGACCCCGTTTTGCAGGGCCGGGACCCTATTCCGAGATGCCCGCGCGGTCGACCTGGCCCGGTTGGCTGCGCGAGAGCTTCTCCATCGTACCAATCTCGATGGTCACGCCGTCGACGAAGTCATCATGGGGCAGGTGGTGCCCTCGGCACTGGTTCCCAACATCGCTCGCGAAGTCAGCCTGCTCCCGCAGTTCCCGAGAGAAATCCCCGCCCATTCGTTGAATCGCGCGTGCGCTTCGGCGACGCAGGCCATCGCGGCGGGCCACGACCAGATCGCGCTGGGGCACGCCGAAGTGATCTTTGCCGGGGGCGCCGAGGTGCTCTCGGATATTCCGATTCTCGCCTCCCGTCGGCTGGCGCGCATCCTGGTCGAAGCCAGCAAGGCGAAGGGCGTAGGCCAGAAGCTGGCGGCGCTCGCGCGGGTCCGCCCCCGCGACTTGTTGCCGGTCTCTCCCGCGATCGCGGAGCCCTCGACCGGCGAATCGATGGGCCAGTCCGCCGAGAAGATGGCCAAGGAAAATCACATTAGTCGCGACGCCCAGGATCGCTGGGCCTTCCGGAGTCACAAACTTGCCGCCCAGGGCACGGCCGATGGCAGACTGACCGCGGAGATCGCGCCCTACTTCCCCGAACGTCCGGGCGACGATCCGGTGAGCCAGGACAACGGAATCCGCGCCGATACGTCGCTTGAACAGATGGCAAAGCTGGGTCCGGTGTTCGACCGCAAGTACGGTACCGTGACCGCGGCGAACGCGTCGCCACTCACCGATGGAGCCGGCGTCGTACTTCTCATGAGCGAATCTGCGGCCCGGACGCTCGGCTATCCGCCGTTGACCTTCATTCGCTCGTACGCGGTGGCCGCCGTCGATCCCGGCTGGCAACTGCTCCAGGGGCCGGTTCGCGCGGTCCCACTGGCGCTCGAGCGGGCCGGCATTGCGTGGCGGGATCTCGGGTTGATCGAGATGCACGAGGCCTTCGCGTCCCAGGTGCTCTCGAATCTGCAGGGATTTGCCGAAAAGGGATGGGAGATCAATGAGGACATCATCAACGTGATGGGCGGCTCGATCGCCATCGGGCATCCTTTTGGCGCCACCGGCGCGCGGTTGGTGACCACGCTCTCCAATGAAATGGTCAGGCGTGACGTGCAGTTCGGGCTGGTGTCGGTATGTGCCCAGGGCGGAATGGCGTTCGCCATGGTGCTCGAGCGGCGTTGAATCCATGAGCGCCTTCGAAACAACGGTCATCGGCGGGATCGCCCGCGTGGCGTTCAATCTTCCAGGCGAGCCGGTGAACAAGATCACCGCCGCGGTACGGAGCGAGCTCGAGCAAGTGATCAGCATGCTGCGCTCCAGTGGCGATGTTCGGGCGGCCGTCCTGATATCCGGAAAACCGGACACGTTCATCGCCGGCGCCGACATCGAAGAGTTCGTCGCTCTGCAAACGCGCGCGCAGGCCGAGGCGCTGGTTCGCGCGGGTCAGGCGCTGATCAATCGCCTCGAGGGGACGGGCAAACCGGTCGTGGCGGCCATCCATGGCGCTTGCCTTGGAGGAGGTTTCGAGGCGGCGCTGGCCTGCACGTATCGAGTCGCCACCGACCATTCCAAGACGGTCATCGGATTGCCGGAAGTACAGCTGGGGATCATTCCTGCCGCTGGCGGCTGCCAGCGACTGCCGCGACTCATCGGTGCGCGTGCGGCCCTGGACATCATCCTGGCCGGGAAAACGGTGCCTGCCTCCCGGGCGTTCCGCCTGGGGATGGTGGACGAGCTGGTCCATCCCGCGATTCTCGAATCGGTCGCAATGGGCGCGGCGCGGCGACTGGCCGACGGATGGAAACCCAAGCGGCGGGGTCGGGGGATCGCGGGCGCATTGCTGGACGGGAACAGTGTGGGACGCGCAGTCGTTTTCTCCGCCGCTCGGAAACAGTTGCGCGCCCGCACCCACGGCCATTATCCCGCTCCACCCGCAGCGTTGGATGCCGTCGAGGTCGGGCTCCGTTACGGAATACGTGAAGGGCTCGATCGGGAGGCGCGATCGTTCGGCGAGCTCGCCGTAGGCGAGGTCTCGCGGAATCTGGTTCAGATTTTTTTTGCTACTACCGCGCTCAAGAAGGATCCGGGCATCGAAGGACCGGCGCCTGAGCCCGCTTCGGTATCACGGGTCGTCGTCGTAGGGGCCGGCTTCATGGGCGCTGCGATAGGCGCGGTGGCGGTGACCCAGGCTCGTGCCGACGTGAGACTCAAGGATACCGACCTCAACCGTGTGGCCCGCGGGCTCGACGCCGCCCGGCGCGTGGTGCGCGATCGCCTGACCCGGAGACGAATCACCCGTTTTGAGCACGAGCGTCTGCAGGCCTTGCTATCCGGTGGGGTCGATTGGTCCGGATTCGGCGGCGCCAACCTCGTCATCGAAGCCGTCTTCGAGGATCTGGCAGTGAAGCAGCAGGTGTTCCGGGAAATTGAGTCTCACACCAGTCCGAAATGCATTCTCGCATCGAACACCAGCACCATCCCGATCGGGCGGATCGCGGAGGCGCTCGCGCGGCCGGAGCGGGTGCTCGGCATGCATTTTTTCTCGCCCGTCGATCGTATGCCGCTGCTGGAAGTAATCGTTACCGGACGCACCGACCCGGCTGTCGTCGTGACCGCGGTCGCCTTTGGCCGGCGGATGGGCAAGACTGTCGTCGTGGTGAGCGATCGTCCGGGGTTCTGGGTCAATCGGATTCTCGGGCCTTACCTCAACGAAGCCGGTCGCCTGGTGGCCGAGGGCGTGGCGGTGGAAACGGTGGATCGGGTGGCGGTCAACTTCGGTTTTCCCGTAGGGCCGATCGCACTGATGGATGAGATCGGTCTGGATGTGATCCAGCACGCCGCCGGCGTAATGCATGACGCATTCGGTGAGCGACTCGCCCCGCTTGCCGGCATCCAGCGCCTGGTACAGGAAAAGCGGCTCGGCCGGAAGTCCGGTCGCGGCTTCTATGTCTACCAGGGCGGCAAGAAACGCGGACCGGATCCCATCGCGGTGGCACTTCTCGGTGCAACCGGGGATGCCAAGCTTTCGGAGACCGAGGTCGAACGCCGGCTGGTTCTACCGCTCCTGAACGAAGCCGCCATGGCCCTTGATGAGGGGGTCGTCCGTTCGCCGCGCGATGGAGACGTGGCCGCGGTGTTCGGGTTCGGGTTTCCGCCTTTCCGCGGCGGCCCCCTCCGCTACGCCGACCGCTTGACCGCGCGACGACTGGTGCAAGATCTGCAAGCGCTCCAGAGCGAGCAGGGCGAGCGGTTCGCTCCGGCGGAACGGCTCCGGCGCATGGCGGCGTCAGGCGAGGCGTTCTACTCACGGCCATGAACGATGACTCGACTCTCGGTGGCTACTTCGAAACGCACCAACGGCCACCGGCGTTCGAAGGCACCGACGGACGAGCCTACTCGGTCGCGGTGTACGTCGAGGAAACCGACAGCCCCGGGGGGGGCTTTGGCGCGGCGCTGCTGTTTGTCCGGTGGACCACTGCCGGAACCGAGCCCGAAGGGCATCTGGAGACCGAGTATCTGGCTTTCGGCAACACCCCGGTAGAAGCGGAGCAACGGATTCGGGCTCTTACCCTTCATCAAGTGAAAGAACAACTGGACCGCGTCGTTGCGGGCGCCGAAAACCGGCGAGCATGGTGAGAACTCGCGAAGGAACCGTCCTGTCCCGCGCGGGGGGGCGATACCGGGTCTACGACCACGGCGAGACGTTGCTGGCGTCGCTACGCGGTCGCATGAAACAGGAGTCGGGTGAGCGGATATTGGTTGGCGACCGCGTCGTGATCCAGGAGCACGATCAGGGGGCGACCATCGAGGCGATACTGCCACGCCGATCTTTGCTTCGGCGTCGACGTCCCGGGCGAATAGGAACCGCGCCCCGTCCGGTTGCGGCGAATGTCGATCAGGTAATCGTCGTCGGGTCGGTGGGCCGGCCAGATTGGGATCCTCATTTGATGGACCGGTTTATCGCGGTAGCCGAGGCCAGCGGCCTCCCGGCGGTAGTGGTGCTCAACAAGGCGGATCTGGCCCCGGATGCTTCATCATCGTTGGATGCGTACCGGGCGGCTGGCTACCCGACGCTGGTGACGAGCGTGGTCCAGCAGCTCGGCTTGGATGCGTTGCGTTTCCTGCTTTCGGGGCGGGTCTCGCTCTTTGCCGGCTCCAGCGGCGTCGGCAAGTCGAGCCTCCTTAACCTGCTGGAGCCGACCTTGAAGTTGCGAACCGGCCAGGTGAGCGAGCGCGCCGGGACCGGACGCCAGACCACCGTCTCCGCCGAAATGCATCCGATTGCCGACGGCGGATTTGTCGTCGACACGCCCGGACTTCGAGACATCGGTTTGTGGGGGGTCTCGCCCGCGGACGTCGCAGGGGCGTTTCCCGAGATTCGTAGGCTGGGCGCGCAGTGCCAGTTCGCCGATTGTCGACACCTGTCCGAGCCGGGATGTGCCGTGATCGAATCCGTCGAGCGTGGGGAATTGCACGAAGGCCGGCTGGATTCGTATCGGCGCTTACTGGAAGAGACTACGTCCGCCGCCCGGTCCAGGGGGTAGTCATCCCGCCAGCTTGCCGCATCTCACGGGATCAGGCAATTTGAGGGTCATGCCACAGCGGAGGAGCACGTGAAGTCGCCATTAACCGGAGTCTCGCGGATGCCGGCCGCTGGGGTCGCCCTCCTGCTGAGCCTCAGCATCGCCGCTCCAGGAGCGGCACAAAGCAACGAGGTCAAGACCCGCATCACCGCGGTCGAGGCGGGTCTGGTTCCGATCATTGGTGTCGCCGGGCGCTACGCGCCGATGTCGATTCAGGAGCGCATGGCGTATTACGGCGTTCCCGGAGTGAGCATCGCCGTCATCAACAACTACCATATCGAGTGGGCCAAGGGATACGGAGTGCAGGAGGCCGATCGGAAAACGCCGACTGATACCAACACGATGTTCCAGGCGGCCTCGGTCTCCAAACCGATCAGCTCTCTTGCGGCCCTCTCGTTGGTGCAGCGCGGTCGGTTCGATCTCGATCAGGACGCGAATCAGGTCCTTACTTCGTGGAAGATCCCCAGGAGCGATTCGATCGAGAACTTCCTGGTCACGCTGAGAGGGCTGCTGAGTCATACCTCGGGCCTTACGCCGACCGGCTACAACGGATACGAGCAGGGCACCAAGGTGCCTACCCTTATTCAGGTGTTGAACGGGGAACGTCCGGCCAATACCACCCCGATATCGGTCGACGAGCTGCACGGACAGGGATTTCACTATTCCGGGGGCGGCTACACCATCCTGCAACAGATGATCCTGGACGCGACCCGCACGAGATTTCCCGACTTCATGCAAGAGACCGTGCTGACCCCCTTGGAAATGACGCACAGCACCTACGAGCAGCCCCTACCCAAGCGGTTGCGCAAGCACGCAGCGAGCGGTCATCGAAGCAGCGGCCGGCCGTTGCGGGGAAAGTGGCACGTCTATCCCGAAATGGCCGCGGCCGGGTTGTGGACCACGCCAGGCGACCTGGCGCGGTTTGCTATAGAGATCCAGCTGGCGGCCGCCGGGCGCTCTAGCAAGGTGATACCGCAACCGCTCGCGATCGAGATGCTGACTCCCCAGCGCGGCGGCCCGGTGGGCCTGGGCCTGTTCCTCCGCGGCAGCGGTGGGGCGATCCGGTTTGGACATTCCGGCGCCAATGAGGGATTCCGATCCGAATTCGTGGCGTTCGTACACCGTGGGCAGGGTGCGATCGTGATGACCAATTCGGATACCGGCGGCGGGTTGCTGAGCGAAATCATCAATTCAGTTGCCGCGGTTTACGGCTGGCCCGACTACGCCAGCGACCCCAAGCCGTTGGCGCAACTCGATCCCAGGCTCTACGACCGCTACGTCGGAGAGTACGAAGTGGGACCGAATCAGGTCTTTTCCGTGACCCGTGAAGGGGATCGCCTGTTCATTCAAACCCCGGATCACGCGAAGGCACCCGTCTTTCTCGAGTCGGAAACGGATTTCTTCCTCACCATGGCCGACGAGCGTATCGGGTTCCTGGTCGACGGAGTGGGGGGAGTGACAGGCCTGGTGTTGAGACGTGGAGGCGCCGAGATGCGCGCGGTGAAGAAGCGCACCTCGTGAGGTCAGGCGATGCGGGCGCCGTTTTCCACCGCCCGTTCCGGCTGAAGCAGGACGACGGCGCCTTCCGGCAGCATCGCGCCTAGGACCAGCACCTCGGATACGAAATCCGCCACCTGGCGTGGCGGGAAGTTGAGGACCGCTACCACCTGTCTTCCCACAAGCTGGGCAGGCTGGTAGAGCTTGGACAACTGTGCGCTGGACTGCTTGACGCCTTCCGAACCGAAATCGATCTCCAGCTGAAAGGAAGGCTTCCTGGCGGTTGGGTGGACCCGGGCGGAACGCACGGTTCCGATCCGAATGTCGAATTCCTGAAACTGATCGAAGGTAGGCATGACCCGGAATCTCCCTCCGCTGGTTACGCCGCTGTCGGCCGAACGCTACGCCGCGCTGGACCAGTTGAGCGAACTGATTGCGCCGCCCTACGACGTGATCTCGCCCTCTGAACGAGCGGAGCTGGGCGCCCGCAGTCCCAACAACATCGTGCATGTGATGTTGCCGGGACAGGACGGCGACCGGTATGCCGTCGCAGCGAAGCGGCTCAATCAATGGCGCCGCGCGCGCGTGCTGGTACGCGAGCCGGAGCCCTCACTATATGTCTTGCGGCAGGAGTTCTCTACGCCCGACGGCTTGCACCATTTGCGGACCGGCGTATTCGTGGGCCTCGCTGCTGAAGGGTACGAGACTGGTCGGGTCCGACCGCACGAGCGGACCCACGCTGGTCCCAAAGCCGATCGATTGGCGCTGCTCGAAGCCACTGAGACCATGTTCGAGTCGATTTTCGTTCTCGCGCCCGACCGTTCAGGAGCGCTGCAAACGTGGTTGGCACGGGTGGTCGCCGGCACGCCGATCGCCCGCGCCGAACTCGCCGGCGCCAGCCTCGCCATGTGGCGTGTCTCCGGCGCCCAGGCGGACGCTATCGCAGCCGTGGCCGGAAGCAGCCGTCTCTACATCGCGGATGGACACCACCGCTTCGAAACCGCGGTGGCCTACCGCGCCCGGCATGCCAAAGCTGATCGTACGATTGCGCTGGTGGTTCCTCTGGGAGATCCGGGTCTGGTGGTGCTCCCAACGTATCGTCTCATCCGTGATGGACGAGTCGGAGAGGATCAATTGATCGCCAGTCTCGCTTCCCATTTCGAGATCGAGGGTCTGGAGTCAGAGCTCAATGCGGTGTCGCTCCTGGCAGAACATGGCCGCGAAACGACCGCCGCGCTGGTGATCCTGCCGGCTGGAAGAGTGATGGGGCTCCGGTTGCGCCGTGAGGCGGATCTTTCATCACTGGGGCGGGGGTCCGCCGCATCGCTCGATGTCGCCCGCGTGGATGCCCTGATCGTCGCACCTCTGGTCAGGCTGGCTGGGCCGGGCGCGTCAGTAGACTACACGCCCGATCCGGGCGCTGTCTTTGACGAGGTGTCCAACGGAAACGCGGCGGCAGGGGTCCTTCTCAACCCCACCAAGGTTTCAGATGTGCTCAAGGTGGCCGACGCCGGCGAGGTAATGCCGCCAAAATCCACCTACTTCATACCGAAGGTTCCCTCGGGTCTGGTCCTGCTGCCGCACTGACTAGTCTGGCGCCCCGCCCAGCGCTGCGATCAAGGCTCGCATGAAGACAGGAAGGTCAGCCGGAGTACGGGAGCTGATCAGGTTGCCGTCTACGACGACCGGCGCATCGCTCCACAAGCAGCCGGCGTTCTCCATATCGTCGCGAATGGCCCCTACACTGGTGGCCCGTCGTCCTTTGAGGATTTTGGCGGAAATCGGCACCCAGCCGGCGTGACAAATGAACCCGACCGGCTTCCCGGCGGTGAAAATTTCCCTGGTGAGCTGGAGCAGTCTGGGGTTGCGGCGCATCCGGTCCGGCGCAAAGCCACCGGGAATGACCAGCCCATCAAAATCCGCAGCGCGCAGCGAGTCGACGGCCGTGTCGACGGTTACCGGATATCCGTGCTTTCCTCGATACTCGGCATCGCCCAATCCCGCGACGATCGTCTTCGCCCCTTCCTCTTCCAGCCGGATCTTCGGATACCAGAGCTCCAGATCTTCGTAGAGGGGACCGGCGAAGAGCAACACGGTCTTCCCGGCGAGAAGGCGGCGAGTCATTCGCCCGCCTCGATCACGGCCTGCCGGTGGCGCGGCCAGATGTGAAGCGCGCATCGCAAGAAATGTTCTCGCTCCACCGGCCGGCTCTCGAGGTAACGCCATGCCGGCGCGCTGCCCTTCCGGACATTGCACGGGCTGCAGGCCGTCACGAGATTACCGACCGACATATCACCGTGTTTGGCGCGTGGCTGGACGTGGTCCACCGTGAGTTCCCGGTCGGAAAACTGTTCGCCGCAATACACGCACCGGTACCCATCACGGCGGAAAAGGGCTGACCGCCGGCTTTCGATGGCAGGCGAAGCGGGCCTTCCCGGAGACCGAATGAGTCCACGATCCAGAGATCGCATACTGGCAAACCTCGAAGCTATTTACCGCGATGCCTACGAACGGGCCGGCGCCGCCGGTGACAAGACCCGCATGCTCGATCTGGACGCGGCATACCAGCGAGAGCAACTGCTCCTTGAGGTGCTTATCGACATCCGGGACGCGCTGACCGCAGGATCGTCCGGCACGGGCTCTGCGCTGGAAAAGCTGGCAGCGTTGCGTCGGCTCTCCAAGAGCCCCTGAATCGACCCACCGTTCCGACTGAAATATAACCGCACTATCTTTTGCTACATGCCGACTGAAGCCCGTACCCGTGGTCGCCGCTCTCCGGCGGCACGGCTCGAAAAACCCGACCTTCTCGATTTTTACCGCCTCATGCTGCTCTCCCGTCGTTTGGACGACCGGGAGATCCAGCTCAAGCGGCAGAACAAGATCTTTTTCCAGATTTCCGGAGCCGGGCACGAAGCCATCACGGTGGCGGCCGGCAAGGTCCTGCGCCCGGCGTACGATTGGTTCTTTCCTTACTATCGCGATCGGGGTCTGTGCCTCGCTCTGGGCATGACCCCGACCGAAATGCTGCTGTCGGCGGTCGCGGCCGCCGACGACCCCAACTCGGGCGGCAGGCAGATGCCGTCCCATTGGGGGCACAAGGCGCTCAATATCGTCAGCCAATCCAGTCCGACCGGGACCCAATTCCTCACCGCGGTTGGTTGCGCGGAAGCGTTGTTGCGCTATGACCGGATCGCCGCGATTCCCGATCGGGACAACGCCATCCACGAGGACGAGATCACCTACGTGTCCGCCGGCGACGGTACGACGAGCGAGGGCGAGTTCTGGGAAGCGATGAACACCGCTTCGAACCTGAGACTTCCCGTTCTTTTCCTGATCGAAGACAACGGTTACGCCATCTCCGTGCCGGTCGAGGTACAAACGGCGGGCGGCTCGGTCTCGAAGCTGGTCGCGAATTTTCCTGACCTGTACCTCGAGCAGGTGGACGGCTGCGACCCGATCGCGTCGTACGACGCGATGACGCGCGCGGCCGCCTACTGCCGTGCCCGGAAAGGCCCGGCATTGGTGCACGCCCGGGTCATCCGACCGTACTCGCACTCGCTTTCCGACGATGAAGTCATGTACAAGCCGCCGGAGGAGCGGGAGACGGAGGCCCGGCGGGATCCGGTAACCACGTTCCCTGCCTATCTCCTCGCCGAAGGCCAGGCTACGGAGGCAGAGCTCGAGCAGATACGCTCGCAAGTTGAAGAAGAGGTCGAGATGGCGTCCGGGATTGCTCTGGCGTCCCCACAGCCCGCCCCGGAGACGGTCTATCTCCACGTCTACTCCCCGGACGTCGATCCTGCCAGCGAGCAGTTCGACACCGAGGACGATCCGCAGTTCAGCGGCGAACCGACCACCATGGTGGACCTGCTGAACCGCTGTCTCAAGGACGAGATGGCGCGCGATCCTCGAATCGTCGTTTTCGGTCAAGACGTAGCCGATGTCTCCCGTGCCGCGCACCTCGGCAAGGTGAAGGGCAAAGGTGGTGTCTTCAAAGTCACCTGGGGTCTGCAAAAGGAGTTTGGGAGCGACCGGGTCTACAACTCTCCGCTGGCAGAAGCCAACATCGTGGGACGTGCCGTGGGTCTCGCCGTCCGGGGAATCAAACCGGTCGTCGAGATTCAATTTTTCGATTACATCTGGCCGGCCTACATGCAGATCCGTAACGAATTGTCGTTGATGCGGTGGCGCAGCAACGGGGCGTTCAGCGCCCCTGCAGTCGTTCGGGTAACCTACGGCGGGTATCTCAAAGGCGGCGCCGTCTATCACTCGCAGACTGGCGCGGCGGTTTACACCGGCATCCCTGGGCTTCGCGTGGTCTGCCCCGCCACCGCTCTCGACGCGAACGGCTTGCTGCGAACGGCGATTCGCTGCGAAGATCCGGTAATCTTCCTGGAGCACAAGCACCTCTACCGGCAGACGTACAACAAGGCGCCCTACCCGGGGCCCAACTTCATGATTCCCTTCGGAAAGGCCCGGGTAGCTCGGGAGGGTTCGGACCTCACCGTGGTGAGCTACGGGGCCGTCGTTCAGCGCTCGATCCAGGCAGCCAAGGAAGTCGAAGAAACTGATGGCATCCGGGTCGAGGTAGTCGATCTGCGGTCATTGAATCCGGTCGACTGGACGACCATCGCGCAATCGGTGAGGAAAACCAGCAAGGTGCTGGTGGCCTACGAAGACTCCCTATCGTGGGGATATGGGGCGGAGATCGCTGCCCGAATCGCGGATGACTGTTTCCCCTGGCTGGATGCGCCGGTCAAACGGATAGCTGCTGCGGACACCTTCGTGGCGTATTCACCGCAACTGGAAGACGAGATCTTGCCACAGGCCCCCGACATCGCGGCGGCCATGCGCGAGTTACACCTCTTCTAACACAGCTCAGGTACCGGTGGTTTTCCCCAGCGCCTCCCGGATCTCTCCGGCGGCGCTGATGGCCGCCTCCACATCCACGGATAGAGCTCGCGCTTGCTGCGTCGCGCTGGTGAGGTCGTCCAATACCGCCGCCACTCCCGCCGAGCGCAGGCGAAGAAGATCAAACCGGACGTTCTGGACCGCGAGCAGACAGGATTCGAACTGCCCTTCGACCTGACCCCGGCGATCGATGAGTTGGGAGAGAGTCTGCCGCTGGCGCTGCAGGAGATCGAGCCGGCGGTCCTGCTCGGCCGAAGCAGCTTCGCTCTTCAACGCCGCAATCCGCTGGTCCAACCGTTCGAGCGATGCGGTCTCGACCTCGCCCTCCATAGCCTGCAGGGTGCGGGCCAGCTCCACGGCGCGACTCATGAGCGCGTCGACCGTAGGGACGATTTCCGGCAGAAGCTTCCGTTCTGATTTGGGAAGACGTTCCACGATCCGGACTACCGCCTCCCGGTCGTGCTTCATCTGGGAGATCTGCGGGGCCAGTTTCCCGAAATCGTCCGGACCGGCGCCGAGCGCGGCAGGAAGCGGCCGCCCGACCGCGGGAAGCTGTTGGGTTTCAATGGAGTCTTTGGCCGGCGGCCGGTAGATGACGTCGCGCCATGAATACCCCGCCTGCCACAACTTCGCGAACTGGGACGCGAGCCCGAAGCCCCAGCCTATCGCAGGGAACAGGAACCACGGCTCGGTGATCCCGGTCGCCACGTTCATGAGCAACAGACAGCCGTTGATCGAGACGTAGGTGGCGAAATGGCCCCGGAATCTCCTGACGATCTCCGCCTCGCGATGTTCGGAGGACTCGGCCGGTACCCGGTCGCGTCCGCGCTCCCTCGTTCGGGCTCTGGGGGAGGCCGGGGGCCGCGCCTCTGTTCCGCCGCGAGCGGGTCGCAGCTCGGGACTCGAACCCCGCCGTCGGGGCGCGATGCTGCCGCGGCGATAGGGAACCGATTTTCGAGTCTCCAGAGCGCGCCGAAGTGCGTCGGCCGTCGGCCAGCGGTCTTCGGGGTCTTTCTCGAGACAGCGCTGAATGGTCGCAGCCAGGTCTTCGGGCGCGTCGGGGCGACGCTGTAGAATGTCCGGAGTGGGTTCTGCGATGTGCTTCATGAGTATGCCGGGCACGGTTGGAGCATGGAACGGCAGCTCGCCGATGAGCATTTCGTACGCGACAATGCCGAGCGAGTACAGATCGCTTCGCGCGTCGATCTCCCGTTCGCCAGCGGCTTGTTCCGGACTCATGTACGACGGCGTCCCGATGGCCACCCCGGTCCCGGTGAGGGTGCCGGCGTCGGAAAGGGCCTTGGCAATCCCGAAGTCGGTTACCATCACCCGGCCACGGGTCCCCTCCAGCAGGATGTTGTCGGGCTTTACATCGCGATGGATGATCCCCATCGCGTGCGCGAGACCCAGCGCATCGGCCGTTTCTTTCATGATCCGCCGTACCTCTTCGGCGGGCAGACGGCCCCGGCGCCGCAGGCGAGCCGCGACGGATTCACCATCCACGTACCCCATGACGAAGTAGACCAGTCCGCCTTCGTCGCCAACGGTGTGAATGGGAACGATGTGGGGATGCGACAGCCGTGCTGCGGTCTGCGCCTCTCTCAAAAAACGGGTACGAATTTCGTCGCGGAAGGCGAGATCGGGCGGCAGCAGCTTGATGGCGACGCGGCGATTCAACTTGAGGTCGCGGGCGCTGTAGACCACACCCATGCCGCCCCGGCCGATCTCGCTCTCGATCGTATAGGAGCTCTGGAGCACATCCGCCAGGCGGCTCGCGAGGGAGCGGGAGTTGGCCTCGTCCATTGGCACCAAGTGACGACTGGGCATAGATTAGTCTCGGTCTAACCCCATGGCAACCGGCTCGGTACACCGCGGAGAGCACTCAATGCGCTGGCTCACCGACGAGACGGGCAAACGATGGACGGTCGAGCGCGTCGGGCGCACCTCCGGGATCGTTCCGCCAAAGCCACGCGCCGAGGTCTTGCCGGAACCCGCCGACATCATCCGCTTCCATTGTGAGTCCGACAGGGCTGAACCCGCCCGCGAGACTGCGACCCGCGCAGGACTGCTCGAGCAGCTGACCGATTCCGAACTGCGCGCGCTCCTCAATGTCGCCCCGAGAGCTCCCACAGAATAAGCATTCGTCGCCCATGCCAACTTGGCAGCGGGAGTAGGAAACACACGCTAGGACGGCGGGACCACGCGGTTGGTTTCACGTATTGGTATGCCGTAGCGACACGCCGGCTGGCATGATAGGTGCGCTGGGAGGCCCGAAACGTCTCTTGGACTTTGATTGGTGGAAACCATGACAGAACAGAACCCCAAGCGCCATCGACTGCCGGTACTCCCGTTGCGCGACATGGTGCTTTTTCCGGGCGTAACAGCACCCATCGGTGCCGGGCGTCCCGGTACACTTCGCGCCATCGAGGCGGCGCTCAAGGGCGAGGATCGCCTGATTTTTGCCGTTACCCAGCGCGAAAGCAACGACGCGGTACAGGCGGAAGGGCTGTATACCACCGGCACCATCGCCCGAATCGGGCAGTTACAGCGCGGTTTGGGCGGAATGCAGCTGCTGCTGCACGGCGAGCATCGGGCGACCGTCCTCCACTATGCCCAGGCTGAGGGGTTCATCGAGGCGATCGTTCATGAAGCCGACGACCAGCCTCCCGCCGACCCGAACGATCCCGCCTTTCTGGCCCTGTACAAGGAAGTGCGAGAGCGGGCCACCGAGTTGGGCCAGAAGTCGGGTCTTCCGGAAGACGTGATTCAGCAAGTAGTCGAGAGTGTGACCGATCCCGGCCGGTTCGCCGACCTGGTGGCCGGCTACCTGGAGATCTCCTCCAAAGAGCGGATGCTCCTTCTGGAGACCTTGGGCGTCGAAGAGCGTCTGCGCCGCGTACTGGTACATGTGCAGCGACAGATTCAGCTCGTCGACGCACAGGAAGAGATCAAGTCCAAGGTCCAGGAGGAGCTGGGCGAGCGCCAGCGCGAAATGTTCCTGCGCGAGCAGCTCAAGGCGATCCGGAAAGAGTTGGGTGATGAGGACGAGTCCGGGGAAGCCGACGAGCTGAGTGAGCGGCTCGGGAAGCTCGATCTCCCGCCGGAGGCCCGCAAGGAGGTCGACCGGGAGCTCAAACGCCTCGAACGGACCTCACGAGACTCCATGGAAGCGCAGGTCATTCGGACCTTCCTGGAAACGGTGTCCGAGCTGCCCTGGAACCGGCGCAGCGAAGAACATCTCGATCTCAAGCAGGCGGCTGCCATTCTCGAAGAGGACCACTTTGGGCTCTCGGATGTGAAGGACCGGGTGCTCGAGTTCCTGGCCGTCCGCCAGTTGCGGCACGACAAGGAGAAGGCAGCAGAGGCGAAAGCGGAACCGGCAGAGGCCGGACCTGCTCCTACGCCGGAAACCGAACACCTGGGAAACGATGACGATCGCCAGAACCGCGGATCCATTCTCCTGTTCGCCGGGCCGCCCGGCGTCGGGAAGACGTCGATTGCCAAGTCCATAGCGCGAGCCATGGGGCGTGAGTACGTGAGGATCTCTTTGGGCGGCGCGCGGGACGAGGCGGACATCCGCGGCCATCGTCGTACCTATGTCGGCGCGATGCCGGGACGGATCATTCAGGGAATGAAGCGGGCGGGCACCAAGAATCCGGTCTTCCTGCTCGACGAAGTCGACAAGCTGGGCATTTCATTCCAGGGTGACCCCGCGTCCGCCTTGCTTGAGGTTCTCGACCCCGCCCAGAACGATTCTTTCACGGATCATTACCTGGGCATGCCGTTCGACCTGTCCGAAGTCCTGTTCATCGCGACGGCGAACTTCATTCAGAACATCCCGGGACCGTTGCTCGACCGGATGGAAGTGGTGCAGTTCTCGGGCTATACCGAACACGAGAAGCTGCATATCGCACGGCGCTACCTGATCCCGCGGCAGCTCAAGGACGCCGGCCTTACGCCGGAGCAGCTGGATCTCACTGACGAGGCGATCGCAACATTGACCAGCGGGTACACCCGCGAGGCCGGTGTGCGTCAGCTGGAGCGTGAGCTCGGCAAAGTCGCGCGGAAGGTCGCGCGCCAGATCGCATCGGGCGAAGCGACCCAAATGCGAGTGGATGCCGCCGACATCGGCAAGTTCGCCGGACGCCCCACGGTGCACCCGGAACGCGCAGCCCGGGAAGATGCGGTCGGTATCGCGACGGGAATGTATTACACGCCGGTCGGTGGGGACATCATGTTCGTCGAGGTGTCGGTGATGCGGGGCAAGGGCGATCTGGTCCTCACCGGACAGTTGGGTGACGTCATGAAGGAGTCCGCTCGGGCAGCACTGACCTATGCGAAATCAAATTCCGACCGGCTGGGCATTCCTGAGCGCATGTTCGCCGGCAAGGACGTCCACATTCACGTCCCCGCGGGCGCCATTCCGAAGGATGGTCCTTCGGCGGGCGTAACCATGGCAACGGCGTTGGTGAGCGCCTTGTCCTCGACTCCCTCCCGCCACGACCTGGCGATGACCGGTGAAGTAACGCTGTCCGGTCGCGTGCTACCGATCGGCGGAGTGAAGGAAAAGGTCCTGGGGGCGGTGCGGGCCGGCATTACTACCATCGTACTTCCGAAGGAAAACGTGCCGGACCTGGAAGATCTCAACCAGGAAGTTCGCGACCGGCTGACGGTGCACGCCGTCGAGGAATTGAGTGAGGTGTTCGCCGTCGCGCTGCGGGCCGCACCGAGCGGTGCCGCCGGCGCGTCACCTCCTGCCACAGAGCCGGAGTACGCGGGTTCGACCCGGTAACGGCTTACCAGGCTAGCGCCCGCACCAGGAGATCGGCCGTAGTATCTCTCCACGTGCGGGCGCTCGCCGGGTCTGAAGGAATCTCCCGGAACCGCTCGAAGGCTATGTATCCCAACGCCAGAATGACCGCTTGTTGCGCTGCGCGGTCCGGGTCGATGTCGTCGCGAAAATAGCCGTGCGCCTGCCCTTCCACGACGACTTCCCGAATGTGCGACATGAAGCGGGCCAAGGTGCGCCCATAGGTCCCGCGCGCGGGCCGACGGGTTTCGAGGACGAGCAGTCGTGCCAGCTCGGTGCGCACCGCCAATGAGTCGAAGAGCGCGCTGAAGGCCTCGCGCAGGCTTTCCGAGGCGTGCCGCGCTTTGCTGCCCGTCTCGGGTTGTTGCATCGCCTCGCCGGCCACCCGCTCGATTATCGAGTCGTACAATCCCTGCTTCGAACGGAAGTAATAGAAGACGAGCTGCTTGTTTACTCCCGCGCGTTTCGCGATGCGGTCGACGCGAGCGCCCGCATAGCCGCATTCCGCGAATTCTGCGCGCGCCGCGGCTTCCAGCAGCGCCTTGCTGTCGCGCTGGCGCCGGCGGCCAGAGGGGCCGGTCACGACGGTTCCGGGCCCGAGGTCAAGGCGAGGACGGCAGCGCGCGTGGCTCCCATCACAGTTCGGTCCGTGGTCCAGTAACCCTCGAGGCCGTGCGTTTCCAGTCTGGCAACCAAAGCGGCTTCGCCGGCGATCACCATCGTTACCGGGGCGCCGAAGAGCGATTGAACGTGCGGGAGGGAGACCGTGCCTTGCAGACGAATCGGTAACTCCGCGCTTTCTCCCACCAGCCAAACGTCGGTGGCTAACCCATCCGCCAATCTCTTCCGGAGCACGGGAAGGAGGGCGGAAACAACACGGTGGGGGCCGATCAGGAGCACCGGACCCCGTTCGCGCGCCGCGGCACGGGCGGCCACGTCCAGAAACCCGCGCTCACCCGCGATCGGAACGAATGACTCAGTCCCCTCGTCCGGAACCGCCCGAAGCTGTTCTTCCAGCTCATCGAGCCGGCGGGTTTCCCGTTGAACAATCCCGGCATATAGATCCAGCGGCTTCACAGCTCTGAATCGCTGGGGCTGCCTGCCAACCGCCACGGCCGCTCCCTTTGCAACCAATCCCCGCAAGGCCTGGTAGACATTGGCACGCGCTACCAGGAGGTCACGAGAAACAGCATACCCGCTCGCAGGACCGCCGTGTAGCAGGCGGGTATAGACCAAGTTCTCGGTGGCAGTGAATCCGAATGGGGTCAAGTCTAACGAGGTAGCCATCACTACTACTATAATGAACAGTCAAAAAAATTCTAGAGACTACGTTCCTAAGTCATTGTTTTTTCAGGTGTACTCAAGCGTCCATCCGGCGAGCTTCGCGATTAGAGCCAGCCGGAAGGTGACATCGACCTTTCGGTGCTCGGGCGACTTCGCGTCGAGCTCCAGGGGGAACGAAAAGTCGGCCAGACCCGACGGACTCTTGGGGAATCCCCGAAGATTCGCGGGGTTCCAGACTCCCTGCGGATCGCATTCGGACAAGAGGCGGGAGAGAATGCGCTGCGCGGTGGGCGAACTACCCAACTGCCCCAAGCGCACCAGCAACTCGATCCAGTGAAGCGCCAGCGGGAGGTCTTTCGGATGGCCGGCGGCATCGGCCATCAAAGGATCTCCCAACAGCTCATAAGAGGGCTTTACCGAGCGCTTCCCCACGTGGACCACGAACGGGCGCTTGGGGGCCGGTCGTGAAAGATAGGCGCCCAGGCGCTCCACAAAACCAGCGCGCTCCCGTTGGAGCCCCGGCATATAGGCAAGGGTCGCGACCGCGAGGGTCGTTGGCGGGTTGGCCTCGGGGTGCAGAACCGTCCTGGGTCCCTTTCGGACAAAAGGCTTCTCGGCCAGTTCGCTCCGGAGAAACTGCGATACATCTGAGGCCATCCGGTGTGCCGCTCCTCGCACTCGAGGGTCTTCCACGTGGCCCCCGTGGGCCAGAGCGGCGGTGGCACCCTGGCGCATCAAACCTCGCGCCCAGGTGGCCAGCTCGGGGTTTCCTTTGGCGGGCTTGGAAAACTCGAACAGCAGCGCCGGGTCTTCATCACGGGAAAGCAGGCGGAAAAACACCCGTTCCGCGAGGCGCAGCGACCGTTCTTCGGCGGGCGCACCAAGGTCGACCAGGTACCGGTATTCGGCTACGCTCCCGACGTTGCGTGCGGTGGGAGAGCGTAAGACACCGGTCCCAAGAATCCCGTCGCCCCAGGTGCCATTCCTCTTTTGCTTCCTTGCGGCCAGTGTTACCGCCCTATAGGCGAGGACTTCCTGTTTCAGGGCCAGTTGATCGGCTTCGGTGGCAGCCCCAGGCGGAAGAATATCGTGGACCGTTCTCCAGCGAATGGGGGCAGAAGCGTTTGTCCTGAGCCAAGTTACAGGAACTCGGTGGGACGATGGGAGGTCCAGGAATCGCTCCAGGTCCGTGGCCGCCTGCGAGGATGCGCCGACAGCGGGTCAAAAATCGGGCGGGAACTTAGTGTGTTGCATCAGATTAAGCCAGTACTCAATTTCCTCGTCCAAGCCGGGCCGCTATTCGCGTGGCGAGCGAAAGGGTGCGTTCGGGACCCACGTCGGACGCTCGGAACTCGATGCCAGGTCGAACACCAGTCTCACGAGAGTTCTGGCACAGCCGGTCGAGAGGCACGGCGCCACTTCGATCGCGGGTGCGCCACGCAGCGCGAAGGGGTAAGCGTCGGATGCGGTGAAGGCGAAGTCCGCGGTAGAGTCCGGAGCCAACGCCACGTCCTCTGCTCTCGCTGCATTGGCGACCGTCGTCGCGAGGGAGGAGTATCTCAGTCCCGTTGCCGTCATTGGACGGGCGCTATCTGAGCGAGCACGCGAGGCGATTGCGATGGCGGCGGCCAGGTCCCCGGGCGAGCCGCTCTCCGAGAGGAAGTAGTCCTCGCCGATGCGCCCGCTCGTGGAAACAAACAGGACGGACCTGGGGCGCGCCGGAGTCCTGGACAAGGCGGCCGCCACCGCGAGTAGCGTCGCGGTCGAAACCGCGTCGTCTGCACGGGCTGCCACGACGACGTCGCCGGATCCGCCGGATCCATCCAGCCTGGCAATCACGTTGGTACCGCGCAACCGCCGAACCCGGGTTCGAATGTCGATGGCAGCATGAATGCCTGCGAGAATCGGACTGAATTCCCGCTGCTGAGCACGGCGCAGCAACAGGTCGTAGTTCCTCCCTGATGCCTCGAGCGCGGCACGTACCGCCTCCTCCCGAAGCCACGCCACGAATCGCACCGATCCGGCGGCGGCCCTGGAGTCAATCTTCAGAATCTCGCCGGACAGGGTCTTTCGCAGTTCGGGCCAGGGAACGCCGCTACTCTCTTCGGTGTGGATGAGCAGCACTCCAACCGCTCCCATCTTGGCGGCTTGCGCGAGCTTGAACGCCGGATCGGCATACTTGGTGGGTGCCCGGCCGCCGAAGATCGTCGAGTCGCGGAAGCCGGGATCGTTTGCCAGCAGCAAGACCAGCTTCCCGGTTTGGGGAACGCCCTTGTAGTCGTCCCAACCCCATTCCGGGGCTTCGACCCCGTACCCGGCGAAGACGACATCGGCATCGAGGTTGATGGTTGAATCGGGTGGTTCGGTAAGAACGAGGAAATCATCGAGGGCGTTGAGGGTAATGGTCTGACGACCCGCCCCTAGAATGATCGATGGCTCGCTGAGGACGGCGCGCAGCGGGACTGCCTGGAGGTAGGCGCCGCTCGCCGCCGCCGGCTTGAGCCCGTCGATCTCGAGCTGAGCGGCGAGGTATCTTGCCGTAATCTCGGCCCCCTTGGTACCAGGCGCGGCATGCTCCAAAAGGTCATTCGCCAGGAAACGGAAATGCGCATTGACGAGTTGAGGTGTTATCATCGCGAGCGCTGGTTCCACAGGCGACGGGGCTGGCGTGGGTCCGCGTTGTCTTTGCGCCACGGCGGTTTTCCCGGCCAGGGCCATGGTCGCCACGATCAACAGGCGGACGGCGAGTTTAAAGGTCATGGCTTCGCGTCTGAGGCATGCGAGCACCGCACCTCGAGCAGGGTGCCATCCTCGTTGCCCAGGGATTCGCTCGTGAGAGCGACCGTTTCCTCATCGAGAAAATCGACCGCTTCTCCCTGGGGCTCCACTGCGCCGATCCAGCACGGCCTCCCATCCAGTCGTAGCGACCCGGTCGGCGATCGCCGGAAGAAATACAATTCCGAATAGGTGCGGACCACGACCCGGCGCCCACTGGGGGAGATCGCAGCTCCCGTGACCAGCCGACCGAGCGTGCGTTGCGGGGTGATCGGAAGGGTGTCCACAAATATGGCGGTCGTGGAGTCGCCTCGAAATGCGGCTCTGGGAACCACAAACCGGCGGATGGGCCCGCTCCGTCCCTTGGTGACGATGTTTGCCCGCCTCTCTCGGTCGACGAAAAGCGCTTCCGCATCGTGGGGGCGGTCAGGATACGTAACGATGAGCTGCCGGGCGGGCGCGGTCTCCAGGGTATCCTGCCAGGGGCTCGCTGCCGGCGGGTCGGGCTCCGGCACGATGTAGAGACGCACCGACTTTCGCTTCTGGGGATTGTCGCCGATATCGGCGAGGTAGAGGCACGATCCCGGTCCGCTGGGGCACGGCGCGAGCGACAGGTCCTCCCAATCTTCCGCCTTGGCTCCCCGGACACGAAAGACGCCGAGCAAGTCGCCGGAGATATTGACTGCATAAATGAACGGCCCGTCCCCGGAGTCGTTATGCGTCCACAGCACGCCCGGATGCGAGCGGCTTACCGCGAGACCCGAGCTCTCGCGGACCTTGCGCGTGCGGAAGGTACCGGTCCGCTCCAGGAGCGATGGAATGGAGTCTTGTGCAGGCGCCGGCCGAACGACCGACAGCGCGGCGATGGTTGCCATCACCAGGGGGACGCTCGAGCGTACGAAGCTCATTGAGTCCCAATGTAGCGCCACGCTTGCCTCAGTTGGAGAGAGCCGGCAATTTTCGGGTACAATATGATTGAAAGCCTCAAGCAGCGGTTGGTGAAGCCACGTCCCGATCGCGTCAGCCTGCAGGGACGGATTCTCTTCCTGGTAGACGATCCCGAGTCGCTCAAGCGGCAGCTGGCCGGAGAAGATCTTTCCTGGCCCGTCCGTGCGCCCTTGCGGGACAACATTTCGACGGACGAAATCACTCCCGCGTACATCTGCTACTACTACGACGAGAAGCTCGGCGATTTCCCGTATCTCGGTCTCAAGGCGGGGAAGGAGTTCCCGGTTACCCGCGGGAGCGTGAAGGCGGGCGGGTTTGTGTGCTCGGTCAGCGGCAAGCGCCGGGGGAAGGGCTCCTCGCGCGAGCAATCACCCTATGCCGAAATGTGCGCCGGCATTCAGCTGGTGATCGCCGAGAACATCGAGCGGATCTATCGTGAGAACTGCCAGAACCTCGGCATCCTGACCAGCACCGACTTTTCGTTGATCGAGCGGGTGCGACGCGGTGAAGAGATCCCGCTCAGCGTTTTCACCGACGGTGAGGGAGAGATCACCCGGGGCGTCATCCAATACGGGGGATTGTTTCACTACAACCTCGCGCGGCTCCAGGGTGCCGTGCGGGTGTCCCCGCCCGCGACCCCCCGGCGCCCGATGACGCTCGCGGAGAAAATCGTGGCCCGCCACTGGGTCACGGATCTGGCGCGGGATCAGGTGGGCATCCCCTATGTGAAACCGGGCGATGAGGGGTTTGTCCGGACCGACATCCGCTTCAGCCACGAGTATGTCACACCCATGTCCGCCATCTTCTGGCGGGATCACGTGGGTGAAAACGAAAAGATCAACGACCCGTCTTCCGTGTTCTTCTTCCGTGACCATCTCACCTTCCTCGAGCTGGCCATGACTGACGAGCGGAAGGCGGAAGGTCTGTTGGACGTGGCTCTCGAACTGAAGAAGAAGCAGGAGGATTTCGCAGGCCAGCAGGGCGTGCGGCTCTACGGTGAGCTGGCCCGCCCGATGCTCGGACACCACGGGCTTCCGGCGGGGTCAGAGGCGATCTGTCATTCGAAAATTCTGGAATCGCATGCGTTGCCCGGGCAGCTGATCATCGGGAGCGATTCACACACCCCCCATGCGGGGGCCATTGGCTGTATCGCTTTCGGCGTCGGCACCACGGCCATCTTCAACTCGTGGCTCACGAGGGATGTCCGGATTCAGATGCCTCCCTCGGTACTCATCAGAGTCTCCGGCACCACGCCCGAAAATGTGACCGCCAAGGATTTCATGCTGCAGATCCTTCGGCATCCCTACGTCAAGAACGGGCACGCGATCGGTAAGATCGTGGAGTACGCCGGAGCCGCGGTGGAACGACTTTCGATCGACGAACGCGCCACGATGACCAACATGGCCGCCGAAGTCGGCGCGTTCACCGGACTGGTACGGCCGGACGACAAGGCGGTCGAGTTCCTGCATCGGGAACGTGGCATGCCTTCGAGCGAAGCCAGAGCGTTGCTCGAGGGTCTCTCTTCGGACCCCGACGCCGAGTACGAAACGGTCATCGAGATCGACGCCGATCGACTGCTTCCCATGGTTGCGCTTCCGGGCGATCCCGGGAACGGCTTGTTCATCTCGGAACTGGGCGGACGGGTCAAGGTCGACATTGCGTATGCCGGCTCTTGTACCGCGGGCAAGAAGTCCGATATGGATATGTACGCCCGGGTATTTCGCGAGGCCCTGGAGCGGGGGGATCGGGTCCATCCGGACGTCCACTGCTATATCCAGTGCGGGTCGCAAGAAGTGAAGCGGTATTGCGAAGCGGAAGGCTACCTGGAGGTTTTTCGGGCGGTGGGCGCGCAATTCATCGAGCCGTCGTGCGGCGCCTGCATCAACGCCGGCCCCGGGGTGTCGTATGACCGCGAGACGGTGACCATCAGCGCCATCAACCGCAACTTTCCAGGGCGATCAGGGCCGGGTCAACTGTATCTAGCCAGCCCCTACACCACCGCCGCCAGCGCCATCGCCGGCTACATCACTGCGTGGGAGCCTGGAATGGTACCAGCTGGGCGGTGAGGCGTCAGGGGCCGGAAGGCCCCGTTGACTCGGCTCCCACCCCAGTAGCCGTCCCCACTCTCGACGAGTAATCGGACGTCGACCGCAGGGCGGCGGGCGGATAGACGCCCCGCGCATTCCACAGGGCCCAGTCCTGAATGCCGAGGTCTTCCGCGGCCCGGATCTGGGCGCGCACCTCGTCGGCTGTGTAA
>JACQVB010000173.1 GCA_016209985.1 Gemmatimonadota bacterium
AGGCGGGGCGGGCGGGCAAGACGGGCCGGTCGGGACTAGTAAGGGTACGACTCTCACTCGCGTGTCCTTGAATAGGAGAGTTGAGTCCGGCCCGTCTGTGTTGTCCGAACTCCACAGGTGAAGACGGGTAAGATTAGTTCTGGGAGTAGCACGCTTTACAAGGAGATGGACCTTATGTTTGCGCCCCTGCTTTTTTCACTCGTTCTCAGCGGAACCGTGGCAGCGCCAGCGCCCTCCGCGCTTTCCGCCCCCCAGCCGCCGGTGAAGGTCTGGTTGTCCTCCAAGGGAGACTTTTTCTTCGGCGAGAGGGCGAAGGCGTACGCCCAGACGGCCGAGGATGGCTATCTGGTCGTGCTCCACGCCGATACCCGCGGCCGGGTTCGCGTCCTGTTCCCGCTCGATCCATCAAACGACCAGTTCGTAAAGGGCGGCAAGAAGCACGAGCTCAAGGGCCGGGGAGACCGCGAGGCGTTCATGGCGGCTGATTCCGGCCGCGGCGTGGTGTTGGCGGCGTTCTCCAAGAGCCGTTTCGCGGTCGAAAAATTCACGCAGAATGGACACTGGGACTTCCGCGCGTTGGCGGGAGACAGCGTCGATCGCGATCCCGAGGCCGCGTTGATGGACGTCGTCGCGCAAATGCAGGGGAGCGACCGCTATACCTACGACGTCGCGACCTACGTGGTGACCGACCCCCGATACATGGGCTATGCTCGCTACGGCCCAGGGTGGGGTGGTATGCCGTATGGACCGAGGGTTGGCGTGAGCATCCGTGTGGGCCGGCCTTTCTACGGTCGCGGCTACTACTACGATCCCTTCTATTATGATCCCTTCTTCTTCGGGTATGGCCCGCTGTGGCGGGGAAGGGGTTGGTGGTAGGGGGGAGGTTTCTTCATTCTCTCTTCCCAAAGCCTCCACCGTCCCGCTTCTAGCTTGCTGTCATAAGCGGGAAGGAGGCTTTATGGTGATCTCCCAGCTCATGATGGCGGCGCTGGCCGTCTCGTCGTCGGTGCCGGTTCCGCTCCGATTTGCCGGCGACAGCGCCGACCCACCGATCAAGGTGTGGTTGTCCTCCGACGGAGAATTCCTCTATGGCGACCGAGCCCGGGTGTACATCCAGGCCGCCGAGGATGGATATGCCGTGGTGCTCCATGCGGACACCCGGGGGCGAGTCAGGGTCCTGTTTCCGTTAGCACCGGATGGGGATCACTACGTGCGTGGAGGGAAGAAGTACGAAGTGAAGAGCTCGGGCGAACACGAGGCATTCGTGGTGGAGGACACCACCGGGCGTGGCGTCGTGATGGCTGCGTTTTCCAGCAGCCGGTTTCTGGTCGAGAAGTACGCAAAGGGTGGCCATTGGGACTTCCGCGCGCTCGCGCCGGACACTTCCGAATCAGATCCTGAGGCCGCACTGCTGGATATCGTGCGGGTGATGCAACCGTCGCAGCGTTTCACTTATGACGTCGCGACCTACATCGTCTACGGCACGCATTATCCAGACGTCCGCAGATATCCTCCCTACCCACATCCTCGGCCCCGGCCGTGGCCGGGCTGGCCGTGGTGGTGGTAGAAATGGGTGTCAGGTGCCAGGTGTCAGCTGATCAGGTTTCAGGTGTCAGGTTCCAGGTGTCAGGTTTTTACGGGAAGACCCTGGCACCTGGCACCTGACACCTGGCACCTCAGTATCTGACACCTGACACCTGGCCCCTGACACCTGACACCTCTTACCGCCCGATGTAAGTCGCGAGCAGCTTCACATCCGGATCCAACACGAGGCCTGGCGGCGTCCCGCCCAACGGCGGATCGAGCGTGAGTCGGACGCTGGTCTGAGCCGGCACCTCCACCCTGGTGCGCACCTGCTCGCCGGTGGCCGTTTGGATCGCGACTTCCAGCGGAAAGCGATACGCGCCGAATCGTGATCCCTGGGTGATCTCGAGCGTTATCCGTCTGGTGGTCGGGTCGTAGGTCCAGTCGGTGGCGAGCTCGGGGAACCCCGGGCGCGTCAGCCACTGATCGAAGAACCAGCCGAGCTGCTGTCCGGAAGCGGCTTCCAGCTCGCGGCGCAAGTCGTCACTCAGCGCGTTTCCATTTCGATACTTGTTGTAATAGCTGCGCAGCCCGCGGAAGAAGGTCGAATCGCCCAGCGTCGAGCGCAGCATGTGCAGGACGAACCCGCCCTTCTGGTAGCTGTTCGCGTCGAGCAGAGACAGGAGGTCAGTTTCGACCGTGTCGATTACCGGCAGGCGTGCCACCCGTTGATCCGATGTGATCTCGTCCCGGATGCGACGCATCTCTTCGCGAAAGGCCGAGTCCCCGGCCGATTTCCGGGTCCAGAGCGCTTCGAAATAGGTAGCGAACCCTTCGGAGAGCCAGAGATGCGCCCATTCCGTTTCCGTCACCGCGTCTCCGAACCACTGGTGTGCGGTCTCATGGGCCACGACACCGTCCGTCATGGTGCGCCGCCGGAAAGGGCGATCCGCGTAAAAGATGGCGGTGGCGTTTTCCATTCCGCCGAAGCGGGTGGACGACTCGAGGTGAGCCAGCTTCTCGTAGGGGAAGGGCCCGACCAGCGAGGCGAAGAAGGCGACGATATCGCCGGCACGTTTGAAGGGCCCGGGCATGAAATCTTTCACGCCGGGTTCCACGTAGGCCCATTGATGAACGCAGCGGTTCACCAAAGACAGTCCGCAGGCGGTCTCGCCGAGGTCGTACTCGTACAGTGGCGCCGCCGCGATCACCATCAGGTAGACCGGGATGGGCTCGGCCATGCGCCAGCGGGTGAGAGTGCCGGCGGGGTTACTGCCGGCAATTGGGGTCTCCTCGAGCCTTGTGCCGTTGGCGATGACCTTCCGTTGGCTCGGCGCGCGAACGATCCAGGTGACCGTCGCCTTGTCGCTGGGGTGGTCGACGCTGGGAATCCAGTGGCGCCCGCGGTCCGGCCAGTTGTCGCCGAATGCGGTCCAGCCCCAGGCGCTGTCGGTGCGAATGATCAGGCCGTCGGCAACCGGGCCGCCGTAACGGACCGCGACCTTGATGGTATCGCCCGATCCGGCCGGGAGAGGCACCCGGACCGTGCTGCTGTCGCGGACGAACCGGACTGCGCCCTGGTTGACCAGCACGCTGTCTACCCGGAGCGAGAGGAGATCCAGCCTGAGCGTGTCCACCGGCGCGGTCCGCCGCAGCGTCAACACCGCCCGAGCGTCGATGGCGTTTCCGGTCTGCGGCAGGTCCAGCGACATCTCGTAGTCGAGAACGTCCACCCCCGGATGGTAGGCCCGCTGAGCGGTCTGGCCCATTACCGGGACCGCGATCACGATGGCTGCGGTGGCAAGGTGAAACGATCGAGTGCGCATGAGGTCTAATGTACGGCTTTCGCGGGGTCGTATGCGTCTCTAGGTTGGGGTGTCAGGGGCCAGGTGTCAGGTGCCAGGGGTCAGGGAATCCCTCCATTCTCGGAGTTCCAATGCTTCACCGCTTCTTGCTCGCGGGTTTCGTAGCGCTATTAGCGTCTTTCCCAGCTACTGCCCAAGTCGCACCGACGGCTGCCGTGCCACCGGCGCTCGCCGCCGTTCCGGTCACGACCCCGCAATACGACTCGGCCTACTATGCCTGGCAGGCGGGCGACTATCCGGCTGCCCTGCAGCGATTCGAGAGGATGCTCACCGGACCGAAGGCCTCGGACGTACTCGAGCCGATCGCCCTGGTGACCGGTGAGCTCTACTTGACGACCGAGCTGAGCGCGGACGGCTCGCAACCTCGCTGGAGCAGGGACAGCAAGACGGCGGCCTTTACCAGCGTGACCGGCCCGGCCCGCATCATTCACTTTGTCTCGCTGGCGGGTGAGGCGCCCAGGGAGACCGGCGTGGTCTCCGGGTTCGGCGTGGTGTTCTCGCCCGCCAAGGACGAAGCCGCGTACCTCGCCGTTACGGAGACTCCGGAGTTGGCGGCGGCTCGGGCGGCGATGGATCAGGCGATCAAGGTGCAGGACTTCCAAATCGCCAATCGAGCCCGGGGAGACGTGACCCGTCTCGAAGCGGCAAATTCGCGGGTTCGCGTGCGCGACCTGGCGACCGGAACCGACCGGGACGTCGCCACGCCGGGCCTCTCGACCGTCTCCCTGGCGTACGGCCGCGACGGCACGCTCTACCTCCTCGGCAACGCGAACGACGTCACTCGGCGGGACGTGTATTCGCTTGCCGGTACCGCCCCGAAGCAGCTGACCGATACGCCACGGATCAAGACCTTCGTGGGAGCGACCGGCACGCATCTCATCTACAACGACAGCGGGCTGGTCCGGGTGAAGAACCTGGCGACCGGCGACGTCCAGCAGTTTCCGGCCACGGGCGCCACGCTTTCCGCTGACGGCTCGACCCTCGCGTACGTCGCGCCTGCCGGAAAGGACACCGTCCTCAACGTTTATACGATCGCGAGCGGCCAAACCGTCATCGCCAAGCAGACGCCCTTCGCGCTGGCCAACCCGGCGCTCTCGGCCGATGGAAAGCGGGTCGCGTTCCAGATGATGCCGCGGGAGGACTGGGAGGTCTACGTCGTGGAGAACGACGGTACCGGAGAGACCCGGGTCACCCGCGATCCCCAGGACGACTTATTGCCGGCCTTCATCGGGAACGATCGCTTGCTGGTGAAGAAAGGGGAGGGGCGCCATCGCCGCTCCTACCTCTACCACATCGCCACGGCGAACGAGTCGCGGCTCTTCCATAACAACACGGTGCGCACCGTTTCGCCGGAGTATGCCTGGGCGCTATCGCCCGACGGGTCAAAAGTCCTGATCGAAGCGGATCGCGATGGCAACACCATCTCGCCCGAGCACGGGCTGTATGTCACCGACCTCGGCAAGAGGGTGACGGCGGCGCAGCTGCTCGACCGTATTCGCAGCCAAGCGGCCGGCGAGAAGGACCTGCGCGCCCGCGGCATGCAGATGTTCGCGGCCATCGCACCCAGGGTGCGCCCGATCGTGGCCGACATTTCGTCGGATCGCATCTATACCTATTCCAAAGTCCTGTTCCAGATGGACACCCGGCAAGTCACCAAGCCCGGGAACCTGAAGGCCATCGAGTACTTCGTCGCCTTGCTCAAGTCCTGGGGCTATGAGCCGGACGTACAATGGTTCGAGCCGCGGCCGGGCCTGCTGGCGGCCAACGTCGTGGCGACGCTCAAGGGCACGAAATTCCCCCAGAAGATCCATGTGATGTCGGCGCACTTCGACACGGTGGAGCGGGCGCCCGGCTCGGACGACGACGGCACGGGCGTCACCGCCCTGCTCGAGGCCGCGCGGGTCATGGCCGGGCACCCCCAGCCGGCGACGATTCAGTTCGCGTTCCTCACCGGCGAAGAGACCGGCGGTCTGGGCGCCCGCGAATTCGTCCGGCGGGCCAAGGCCGACAGCTCGGCTCAGCTGGTCGGTGTGCTCAACAACGACATGGGCGGCTGGATGGAAGACGGGCGCTACGACGATACCATCCGGTATGCCAGCGACTACCTGCGTGACGTGGAGCACGCCGCCGCGATCCAGTTCAGCAAGCTCATTACCTATGACGCTCGCTATTATCGCGGCACGGATGCCGGGACGTTTTATGACGCGTATGGCCCGATCGTGTCGGGCATCGGCGGCTATCCCATTCTGGCGTCGCCGCACTACCACGAGACCCACGATGTGCTGGAGACGATCAGCCCGCATCTCATCGCCGAGATCGCCAGGACCAGCGTCGCGTCTATCATCCTGATGGCGCAGCAGCCGGAGTTGCCGAAGACGACGAGTTGAGAAGTACGCTCACTTCTGCTTATAGGTCGCACACTGCGGGTATGAAGGCATACTCATAGGATTTACCACAACCTTTAAGTGGCACTCTCCTTGCATTCACCATTCGCCAGTTGCACGGAATGCGGCGTTTCTCTAGGGGGGTGCCCGTGTCGTTGCGAATCTTGGCGGTGATGGTGGGATTTGGCCTGGTACAAGCATGTTTCCTGGAGCCGGATGTGAGTCCGGTCACTATCCAGGCGTACCGCTGCGCGCAGACCGGGCAGGACAAGTGTTTGGTGGCCGGAGAGCGCATTCCCGAAGGCGCCCTGCCGCCCATGAACGAAGCATTCCTGGTGGTGGCGAAGTATCAGGGTAGTGCATCCCGCTGGACGCTGATCTATCCGTCGAAGTACTCACCGGGCGATATGGATTCCTCCGTCATCGAGATTGGTCTGCACGACTCGGCGTCGGTCTGGATCAATCTGATGGGCGCGAAAGATGGCTATTACAAGGAGCGCGTCATGTCCAACGGCAGTGTTCCCGACTCGATCGAGTGGGAGTTTGGCTGGCGGCGCCAGGCGGCAGTCACGATGAGCGTGCAGGCTCCGACGGCAGGCGAGAACTGATAGCGCGGGGTTGGGTGGAAGGCGCCGGTTACCGGCGCACGATTGGGGGGAAGGGGCGTGAGACCGTACGTGCACGCCCCTCGCGCATCTAAGGGTTTGAAGGGTTGTAAGGGTCTGAAGGGTTCTAAGGGTTGGCCGCCCCCTTAGAACCCTTACAACCCTTACAACCTTTTCCACCTGAAAGAGTGTTGCGCCTCTTCGCATCTCTGACGACCTTTGGTGTCCCGCGCCGATAGCTCAACTGGCAGAGCAACTGACTCTTAATCAGTAGGTTCTCGGTTCGATTCCGAGTCGGCGCATCCGCACCCCACGATTTCTTCCAACCTCAGAGGCGCTATGCGCATGTCGCGCGGCTCCAAGGTTGTCGCGTTGGCTACGGTGGGCCTCCTCGTCGCGGGACCGGCCCGCGGTCAAAGGGTCGAAACCGTTCAGGTGGCGCCGGAGCGACTGACGGTGCAGGTAGGGGAACAAAGCCATCTGGCTGTCACGGCGTATGCCGGCGCCAACGTGGTCGCCGCCCCGGCGATTCAGTGGCATACGGTCGATTCCACCATCGTGCGGGTACTGCCAGACCCGGCCTCGCCCGCTGTCGCAACCGTCGTCGGCCTGGCGGTCGGCTCGACCGTCGTCGAAGTCTACGCCGGCAGGGCGCACACCTTCACCATCGTCCAGGTGACGCCCGCGGCGGGTGCTGCGGCTGCCGCGAGCCCCTCCGCTCGTGCCGGGGCCTTCCCCGCGGGCAACCTGGCCACCCTGATGGAGGCCAATCGGGGAGCCGTCGCACTGGTGCGGGTGTACGCCGGGACCGATTCCGTGGTAGACGCGACCGGATTCGTCATCACCCCGTCGGGCTATCTCGTGACCGTACGCCATGCCGTGAACCCCGGGGGCCGCGTGGCGGACTCGGTGCTCGTCATCATGGCCGATCACCGCCTGGAAGAGGCGCAGCGAGCAGAGATCGTGAGCGCGGGGGCGGCCGACGGCCCTGACCTGGCCGTCCTCCGGATTCCCGATTACCGCGGCTCCAACCTGCGGCGGCTGGACTGGGCGGCGAAAGCCGCGCGGGAGGGAACGCCGGCAGCCGTCATCGGCTTTGCCGGGGGACTGGCGAACTCAGTGGACGCCGGTGGTGTAGTGCGGCCGTCGATGGCCGCGGGAATCGTCAGCAAGGTGAGCGCCGACGTCATCCAGTGGGACGGCTTTACCAGTGCCGGCTCCGGCGGCAGCCCGGTGTTCAACGCGGCCGGCGAGGTCACCGCGGTGCATCGGTCACGGATAGCCGGCGGGTTGGCGCTCGCGGTGCCCATGGCACAGCTGGAGGCCCTGCTACCCGCGGACGCGAAAGCTGAATTGGGAATTCAGTGACAGCCCGGTAGACGAGCTTGCCGTCCGGTACCGATCTAGCCGATCCGTTCCTCGACCGACCGCATCACCCTCTTGGCCGCTGTCGAGATGTCGCGGCAAAGGGACATCCGGCCGACGACTTCCTCGGGGTAGTCATCCCAGCTTCCGAACGGCAATCCCTGATCGAGCAACTGGGCGAGCTGGCGCAGTTCGACGACGTCGCGCGGAGTGAAGGACGGGGGTCTGCCCTGCAGGTCCCGGCGAGCCCGCTCGAGGAAATCGGCCATGGCGTGCGCGGCCTGGGTGCCGAGCGCCGCGGTCGAGCGTCCCGTGGTGTAGACCTGAATCGCTCCGGCATAGAGCCCGAGGTGCTCGAGATCGGTGGGGCTGAACGGCGTGCGCATGCGAAGGGTCAGTTGGTGACCGGCACGCCGGCCGGTGGCGCCTCTTCCGAGAGGAGGGAGCGCGATACGTAGCCCACCCGCCGTCCTTCGGCGTAAACCGCCCACCAGCCTCCCCGGCGCCGAACCACCTCCACCTGCTGTCCCGGACGCAACACCGTGACGACCGCGGCGTCCGGCTTGGGCTCCTCCCGGACGTTCGCCCATCCTGCGACCACCTTGGGCTGAACCGCCGACGAGGAGTCGGTGGGGGCCGGCGCGCTCACCGTGGCGAGGCGAGCGGCCTCGCGACGCACCGTGTCGCCTGCGGGACGGCTCTCGGGGGGCTTGGCCACCCGCTTGGTGTCGGCCGGCGTCACGAAGATCAGTCGTGCGGGCGGCGACCTCATCTCGGCGGATTTGCTCTGGATCACCGCAGGGGCCGCCGTTTTGGAATCGGCAGGGGTCGCGCTGGCCTTGGTGACCAGCGAGACCCCGGACCGGTGCCGCTCAGGTGAGCGCTCCTTTACCAACGCCATGGTGATCCAGCCGGAAAGCGCCACGAAACTGATGGCTGCCACGGCAATTCCCCGCGCATAGCTGCGCGCCGGGTGGCGGACGCCGCAATTGGCGCACTCGGCCGCCCGGGAGAGTACGGAGCGACCGCAACGGCGGCATTCGGCCAAGTCGCCGGAACCGCCGAGATCGAAGGTCTTTTTCAGGGGCACCGCGCACTTGGGGCACTGCGACGCCACGCTCAGGACTCCGTGGCCGCAGTGAGGACATTTGATGAGAGCCATCAGCTCCGACTCTATGAAGATTTTTCGGGGTACGATGTGGAACGGCCTAATCAACCACCAATCCCCACTCGTCGCTAGTCGGAGCCGCGGCGGGCAGGTGTCGGGAAAAAGACTACGGTGCGTGGTGAGTGGTACGTGGTGCGCGGCTAATCCCCGCCACGCACCACGCACCACGCACCGCCTCTTGCATGGATGGCGGCCCCGCGTGTCTCTTCCAAGGCAACCCGGAGGCTCGATGCGTCTCGTTACGTTCTTCACCGCCACCCTCTTCGCCACCACCGGCGCGCTGGGCCAGGCTCCGCGGGAGCTCACCGCCGCGGACTACGCCCGGGCCGAGAAATTCCTCGGCTACAACACGACTCCGATGGTTTTCGGCGCGACCGTGCGCCCTACCTGGATGGCGAATGACCGGTTCTGGTATCGCAACACGATCCCGGAAGGGGTCGAGTTGGTGCTGGTCGATCCGGTGGCAAAGACCAGAGCGCGGGCCTTCGATCAGGCGAGGCTGGCGGCCGCACTCTCCCAGGTGGCCGACACCACCTACGACCCGTTTCACCTGCCGTCCGTTCAGCTAGACTCGGCGACCGGTGGCCGTTCGCTCACCGTTGAGGCCCGCTCCAAAAGCTGGACGTGTGACCTCCAAGCCTATCGTTGCACGGCGGTAACGCCCAAGGCCGCCGCTCCGCGCAACTCGGTTACCTCGCCCGATGGCAAGCTGGCTGCCTTCATCCGTGACTACAACCTCTGGGTGCGCGATCTGGCCGCCGGGAAGGACCTCCAACTCACGACCGACGGAGTGAAGGACTTCGGTTATGCCACCGACAACGCAGGGTGGGTCAGCAGCGATCGCCCGGTCCTCCTCTGGTCTCCTGACTCGAAGAAGATCGCGACCTTTCAGCAGGACGAACGCGGCGTGGGGGAGATGTACCTGGTCGAGAACCAGCTCGGCCACCCCACCCTCAAGGCCTGGAACTACCCGCTGGTGGGCGACAGCATCATCAGCACCATTCAACGAGTGATCATCGAGGTCGCCGGTCCGCGGGTTATCCGGCTACAGATGGGCCCCGACCAGCACCGGTCGACCACCTGCGACCATATCCTGTGTGGCGGCAAACTGACCGACGTCGAGTGGTGGCTCGATGGGTCGCAGCTCGCTTTTGTCTCCACCTCCCGCGACCACAAGCAGGAGAACCTCCGGGTCGCCGATGCCCAGACCGGCGGGGTGCGTGAGGTGCTGGAGGAAAAGGTCGCCGACTTCTTCGAGTCCGGCATCGGACGGGTCAACTGGCACGTGCTCCCGGGGTCCAGGGAAGTGATCTGGTACTCCTCCCGTGACGACTGGGGACATCTCTACCTGTACGACCTCACGACCGGCAAGCTGAAAAACCGGATCACCAGCGGCAGTTGGAACGTCGCCCAGCTGCTCCGGATCGATGAAAAGACCCGCACCCTGTACTTCACCGGCGTCGGCCGCGAAACCGGGGACCCCTATTACCGGCACTTCTACAGCATCAAAATGGATGGCACCGGACTCGCGTTGCTGAACCCGGAAGACGCGGATCACGATGTGGCCCTTTCCCCGTCCGGGGCGTACTTCGTGGACGTCTATTCCAGGCCCGACGTGCCTCCGGTGGCCGTGTTGCGGGACGCGCGGGGCAAGGCCGTCGTGTCACTCGAGAAAGCGGACATCTCGCGGCTCGTCGCCGCCGGGTGGACGCCGCCCATGTCGTTCACGGTGAAGGCGCGCGACGGCAAGACCGACCTTTACGGGTTGATGTTCCGGCCCACCGGCTTCGATTCGACCCGGACGTATCCCATCGTCAACAACGTGTATCCCGGGCCGCAGACCGGCAGTGTCGGCGGCCGGAGCTTCTCGGCGGCGCGGGGCGACACCCGGGCGCTGGCCGAGCTGGGATTCATCGTGGTCCAGATCGACGCGATGGGGACGCCGCTCCGGTCACACTCGTTTCATACCACGTACTACGGAGACATGGGAGATAACGGACTACCCGATCAGGTCGCGGGGATGCAGGAATTGGCCCGGCGCTATCGCTGGATCGATCTCGACCGGGCCGGGATTTACGGCCACAGTGGCGGAGGGTATGCGACCGCCGATGCCATGTTCCGCTATCCCGATTTTTTCAAGGTGGGGATATCCGAAGCGGGGAACCACGATCAACGCGAGTACGAAGACGATTGGGGCGAGAAGTATCACGGCCTGCTGGAGCGCCGGCCGGATGGGACCACCAACTACGACAGCCAGGCCAATCAGCGCCTGGCGAAGAACCTCAAGGGCAGGCTGCTGCTGGCGCACGGGACCATGGACAACAATGTTCCGCCCTACAACACGCTGCTCGTGGTGGATTCCCTGATCAAGTACAACAAGGATTTCGATCTGCTGATGTTGCCCAATCGGAATCACGGGTTCGGTGGCGAGGACTACATGGTCCGGCGGCGGTGGGATTATTTCGTGAAGTATCTGATGGGTGCCGAGCCTCCGCGGGAATACCAGATGCGCGCCGCTCAACCTCCCACGCCTTGAGGCCAACATGACCGACGTGCCTCCCGACCAGCCGGCGCCAGCTCCGCCACCCGTACGTACGCGGTGGGGCTGGAAGAAGCGCTCGCTGCTCTTCGGGATTCTCGCGGCACCGTTCCTGGTGTTCGCGCTCTACGTCTTCATTTCCTACAACTGGAGCTATTCCAGCGGGGAGCGCGCGGGATACGTGCAGAAGTTCTCCAAGAAGGGATGGCTCTGTAAGACCTGGGAGGGCGAGCTGGCGATGGTCTCGATGCCGGGTACCCTGCCGGAGAAGTTCAACTTCACGGTGCGGGACGACGCCGTGGCCCAGCACGTGAACCAGACGCTGGGGCAGCGGGTAAGCCTGACCTACGAGCAGCACAAAGGATTGCCCACCACGTGTTTCGGTGAGACGGAATACTTCGTTTACAGTGTACGAGTCGTACCACAATAAGTGTGCGTGGTGCGTGGTGAGTGGTACGTGGCGGTTCCGGTTGAGGCTTGGCCACATACCACGCACTACGCACCACGCACCCCTCCTCTTGATCGCCCTGACTCTGCTCATCACCCCGCTGATCCAGGACCTCCCCGTCATCCTGCTCTCCGAAGATTTCGAAGACAATCATCTCGAGTGGCGCGGATGGTACGACCTTCCCGGCGGCCGGCTGGAAAGCTTCGGTACTGAAGGTCATGCCCCTGAGAGCAAGCGCTCACTCCGGGCGCATTTCCTCCGTGGGGATCGCTCGCCCACTCCCAAGGTCGTCGCCCGCCATCTGTTCGCGGAGAGCGACGCGGTCTACCTGAGCTACTGGGTGAAGTACAGCGAGGATTGGGTCGGCTCCGGGAAGCCGTATCACCCGCATGAGTTTCATTTTCTCACCAACGTCGACTCCGACTACGTCGGCCCTTCCCATACCCACCTGACCGTCTACGTGGAGCACAATTACCAGAACGGTGGGATCGCGGTTCTCAGCCTTCAGGACGCGGCCAATATCGATCGGGCCCGGATCGGCCGGAACCTGACCTCAGTCTCCGAGCGCCGTGCGGTGGCCGGCTGTAACGGCGATCCTGGTCGGGAACGGGGCGACTGTTTCCAGGCCGGGGGCGAATACAACAACAGCCGGATATTCAAGTCGGTGCGCCCGGTCTTCACGCCCGGCAAGGGTGCGGCATCGCAGAATGACTGGCACCGGATAGAAGCTTATTTCCGCCTCAACTCCATCAAACGCGGCCGAGGGCAGCGGGACGGTGTGGCCCAGTACTGGATCGACGGCAAGCTGGTCATCGACCGGCACGACGTTCTGTTCCGCACCGCGGTATTTCCCAGGATGAAGTTCCGGCAGTTCATGATTGCGCCTTACATCGGCGACGGTTCGCCGGTGGAACAGAGCGTCTGGTACGACGACATCGTGGTGATGACCCGGCGACCCTGAAGGTCACTCTTCCCTCGGCACCACCGGATTCGTAGCTTCGCTTGGCAGCATTCCTCCTTCGGCCATCACCCCGGAGTCTCCCCGTGGCAGAACCGGCTCTCAAGATTCCCTCCACCACCGACACGACCGGATTCATTCGTGGACTGGGCTTGCTGGATTCGACGATGGTGGTGGCGGGGGCCATGATCGGCTCCGGCATTTTCATCGTTTCAGCCGACATCGCCCGGCTCGTGGGGTCCGGCGGCTGGCTGCTGCTGGTGTGGATCTTTACCGGTCTGTTGACCATCGCGGGCGCGCTGACCTACGGCGAGCTCGCCGGCATGATGCCCAAGGCGGGCGGCCAGTATGTGTTCCTGCGAGAGTCCTATTCGCCGCTCTTCGGCTTCCTGTATGGGTGGACCCTCTTTCTCGTCATTCAGACCGGAACGATCGCCGCGGTGGCGGTGGCGTTTGCCCGCTTTCTCGGCGTTCTGGTGCCGGCGGTGTCTCCCACCGCGTGGATCGTGCCACCCATCAATGTCTCGTCCGGGTATGCGATCAGTCTATCCTGGCAGCAGTTCGTGGCGATCCTCTCCCTGGTGGTCCTCACCGCGATCAACTTGCGCGGGCTCAACCTCGGGAAGCTGATTCAGAACACCTTTACCTCGGCCAAGATCCTCACGCTGATCGCCGTGATCGTCCTCGGCGTCCTGGTGGGCAGGAGCGCGGCCGCGGGGGCCAACTTCTCCCAGCTGTGGAGCATCCGCGATCCGGTGTCGATAACGAGCGACCTTCCGTTCCTGCCCACGGTGTCAGCGGCCCAGGGTTTCTTCGGCTTGCTGGTCGCGTTCTGCGTGGCGCAGGTGGGCTCGCTGTTCTCGGCCGATGCCTGGCACAACATCGCCTTCACCGCGGGCGAGGTGAAGAATCCCAAGCGGGACATTCCGCTCTCCCTCCTGTTCGGGACGGGGATCGTCATCACCTTGTACGTGCTGGCGAACGTGGCATACCTGTCCACCCTCTCACTGGGCGAGATCCAGCACGCGCCGGACGATCGGGTCGCGACGGCGATGCTCAAGGTGATCTTCGGAAATGCCGGCGCCGGCATCATGGCGTTCGCGATTCTGATATCCACCTTCGGTTGCAACAACGGGCTCATCCTGGCCGGCGCCCGGGTCTACTACGCCATGGCCAAGGACAAGCTTTTCTTCCGGCCGATCGGCACCCTCAACCAGAACCATGTGCCCGGCATGAGTCTCCTCCTGCAGTCGGCCTGGGCCTGCTTCCTGGTGCTGCCGCGTACCCGCCTCAAGGATGCCGCCGGCGCGCCGCTGCTGGACGCCAACGGGATGGAGCAGTACGGCAACCTGTACGGCAACCTGCTCGACTACGTCGTCTTCTCGGTGCTCATCTTCTACATCCTGACGGTGGCGGCGGTGTTCGTGATGCGCCGCAAGCGGCCGGACGCGGAGCGCCCCTACCGCGCCTTCGGGTATCCGATCGTGCCGGCGCTCTACATTGTCGGAGCAGCGACCATCGTGCTGGTGTTGTTGCTGTATCGCACCCAAACCACGTGGCCAGGACTGCTGATCGTGCTCACCGGGATTCCGGTGTATTTCCTCTGGCACCGGCGGGCCTCACCCCTGTCCCCTCTCCCTGACGGGAGAGGGGAACCGCAGACCACCGAATGACCTGTCGACGGTGGCCCAGGCAGACGCAAGCTGCAACGGTAGTAGGTGGCGCCTCAACACTATCCCTCGGGCTTTCGTCCCCCTCTCCCGTAAGGGAGAGGGGCCAGGGGTGAGGATGCCCCACGTTGGCACGTGGAGGACCAGCTCCGCCGCGTTGGCCATTCCGAATTTCATCGACGGCCGCTGGACGGCCGCGAGCGCGAGTGAATCCCTGCCGGTGCTCGATCCCGCCACTGGCGAGCTCCTCGGCCACGTGCCGCTCTCTACCCACGAGGACGCGGCCGCGGCGGTCCAGGCAGCCGCCCGCGCCTTTCCGGGTTGGAGCGCGATTCCAGCGGTTGAGCGGATCGACGTGCTGTTCCGTTTCCGCGCCTTGCTCGAGGAACAGGCTGGGGATCTGGCCAAGCTGCTGACCCGCGAGCACGGAAAGACGACGGCGGAATCCGTCGGGGAAATCCGCAGGGGAATCGAAAGCGTGACCCACGCCTGCGCCATTCCCACGCTGATGATGGGAGACACCCTGGAGAACATCGCCACCGGCGTAGACTGCGAAACGGTGCGCCAGCCGCTCGGTGTCTTCGCCGCCGTCACGCCCTACAACTTCCCGGTGATGATTCCCCTCTGGTTCTGGCCGTTCGCGGTGGCTACCGGCAATACCATCGTCCTGAAACCCAGCGAGCGAGACCCGCTCACCCATCAACGGATCGTCGATCTGGTGATGCAGGCGGGCCTTCCTCCCGGCGTGCTCAACGTGGTGCACGGCGACCAGACCGTCGTTCAGGCGTTGCTGGAGCATCCGGACGTGAAGGGAATCTCCTTCGTGGGTTCCAGCGCGGTCGCCCGCGCCATCTACTCGGCGGCGGGGGCGGTAGGGAAACGGGTCCAGGCATTGGGCGGCGCCAAGAATCACATGATCGTGCTGCCCGACGCGGACTACGACGCCACCGCCAAGGCCGTCGTGGCGTCGGTCTATGGCGCCACCGGCCAGCGGTGCCTGGCCGGCAGCATCGTGGTGGGCGTGGGTGACGCCTATGAACCGGTCCGCCAGAGGATCCTGGACGGGGCAAGCTCGTTGCGCGTGGGCTACGGGCTGGAAGAGGGTGTCGACATGGGGCCGGTCATCTCCCGGCCGCATCGGGACCGGGTGGCCGGCTACATCGCGAAGGGTGCAGAGGAAGGCGCGACCCTGGTGCTCGACGGGCGCCGCTCCAAGGTCCCCAAGTACCCGGCGGGGCACTGGATCGGGGCCACGGTCCTGGAGAACGTCCGGCCCGAGATGGCGGTCGGCCGGGAAGAGATCTTCGGCCCGGTGGCGGGACTCACCCGCGCCGCGTCACTCGAGGAGGCGATCGAGCTGGTGCACCGGAATCCGTACGGCAACGCCGTCTCCCTCTTCACCACCAGCGGGGCGGCGGCCCGGGAGTTCCGGCTACGGGCGCAAATCAGTATGATCGGGGTGAATATTGGGGTCGTTGCACCCATGGCTTTCTTCCCGTTCGGCGGCTCGAGGGGATCATTCTTCGGGGATTTGAAGGCGCAGGGAAGAGACGCGATATCGTTTTACACGGATCAACGCGTCGTTATTTCGAGATGGCCAACCAGTGAGAAGTAAGAAGTGAGAAGTGAGAAGGGTGTTCGCCCTGGATCACTTCTTACTTCTCACATCTCACTTCTCACTCCAGCAGGGAGTCTCTCATGAGCACCGGAATAACCCCAACCACCGACGCTGCGAGTGTAAAGGCAGCCTGGAAAGAGTTCATCGTCCCCGCCGCCGCTCCTTACTACAAGGACCCGCTGGTGCTGGTGGAGGGCAGCGGGTCTACGGTGATCGATGCCGAAGGCCACGAGTATCTCGATTTCTTCTGCGGGATCTTGACGACCGGGATCGGGCACTGCCATCCGGAAGTGGTGGAACGGATCCGCGAGCAGGTGGGGCGGCTGGGGCACACCTCGACGCTCTATCTCACCGAGCCCATGGTCAACGCGGCCCGCCGCCTGGCCTCGATCGCCCCGGGCAACCTCCGCAAGACCTTCTTCACCAACAGCGGCAGTGAAGCGGTGGAGACCGCGATCGCCATGGCGCGGATGTACACCGGGCGCGACGAGATCATCACGTTGCGCTATGCCTATGCCGGCCGGACCGCGCTCGGCACCTCGATCACCGCGATGAGCGCCTGGACGCCGCTCGGCTCCTCGGTGTCGTTCGTCAAACACGCGCTCTCCCCTTACTGCTATCGCTGCGCCTTCGGGCCGCCGCATGATCACTGCGCCGAGCGCTACGCGAAGGATGTGGAAGAGGTGATCGCGACCATGACGTCGGGCAAGCCGGCGGCGTTCTTCGCTGAGACCATCCAGGGCGCGGGCGGCTATATCGTGCCCCCGCAGGGGTACTTCCAGCGCGTGGCCGAGATCATCCGCAAGGCCGGCGGCCTCTTCATCGTGGACGAGGTGCAGGCGGGTTTCGGCCGCACCGGCAGCAAGTGGTTCGGTATCGAGCACTGGGGCGTCGAGCCCGACATCATGGTCATGGCCAAGACGGTCGCCAACGGCATGCCGCTTGGCGCCACCATCGCGCGCGATGACATCGCGGCCGCCTGGAAAGGAAAAACGATCTCCACCTTCGGCGGAAACGCCATCGCCACGACCGCGATGGACGCGACCCTCGAAGTGATGCAGCGGGAGAACGTGCCGGCCCGCAGCGAGGAACGCGGCCGGCAGCTCCGGGCCGGGCTGGACCGTCTGGCGCAGCGCTTCGAGTGGATCGGCGAAGTCCGGGGCATGGGACTGATGCAGGCTCTGGAGCTGGTAGAAGATAAGAAGACCAAGGAGCCCAGCCCGAAGAAGGCGGGGGCGTTGCTGGAAGCCGCGAAAGAGGAGCGGCTGCTGATCGGCACGGGCGGGTTGAACGGACACGTGATCCGGATTGCGCCGCAGATGTTGATGACCGAGGCCGATATCGCCGATGGTCTCGAGCGTCTTGAAAGGGCCTGCAAGAAAGTCAAATAGACTGCTGCTTCAGTGAACGGCTTCAATTGACGCACGTCGGGGGTCCCGCCGCGCGCTGCGGTTCGCGAGTGTGGCCGGCTGGTAACTCAGACCACCGCTCACCGACGCGCGCTTTGGGACCCCCGACGTGCTCCAGCCTGAAATCTCCTCAGCGCGGAGGTGCCGCCGTGTTTCGCTCTATCGCCCTCTTCATCCTCTGTGTTGCGATGCTCCATCCGGAATCTCTCGGCGCCCAAGGTGCCCGTGCCGCCAAGCCGCGAGCGCGCGAGCTGGGCATTCCCTTTGAGGGCACGCCCGGCCCGCTCAACGCGATCACCGATGTGTCTGGCGTCGAGGTTGGCTTCACTACGCTCACTTCCGGCGAGGGAAAGCGCGTCGTGGGTCAGGGGCCGGTTCGGACCGGCGTCACCGCGATCCTGCCCCGGGGTAAGGCCTCCTCGCAGGGAGTGTTCGCCGCGTTCTACGCCGGTAACGGCAACGGTGACATGACCGGAACGCACTGGATAGAGGAAGACGGGGTGCTGGAAACCCCCATCCTGATCACCAATACGCTGAGCGTCGGTGTGGTGCGCGACGCGGTCGTCGAATGGATGGTCAAGCGCAATCGAGAAGGCCCGTTCTGGTATCCGGTCGTGGCGGAAACGTCGGACGGCAGGCTGAACGACATGAAAGGCCAGCACGTGAAGAAGGAGCATGCGCTGCAGGCGCTCGATTCGGCCCGGAGTGGGGCAGTGAGAGAGGGGAATGTCGGCGGCGGCACCGGCATGAACTGCAACGGCTTCAAAGGCGGAACCGGGACCAGCTCTCGCAGGCTGCCTCCCGAGCTGAACGGATACACCCTGGGAGTGCTGGTGCAGTGCAATTACGGCAGCCGGTCCGGGGTGAGGATCGCGGGAATCCCGGTGGGACGGGAGATAACCGGCCACGACCCCTGCGTCGCTCAGGCGTTGGACCCGCCGGTTCGGACCGGAAACGGACAGCCGGCTCCGGTGTGTCCGCAGCAGGTGAACATGAGCACCCACGTGCCGGAAGATCCCGAGCAGGGATCGATCATCGTGGTGGTGGCGACCGACGCGCCGATGACGCCAGACCAGCTCAAGCGGATCGCGCGCCGCGTCGGGCTGGGGATGGGACGCATGGGATCGATCCATGGAAACGGCTCGGGAGACATCTTCATCGCGTTCTCCACCGCGAATGCGGGGGTGGACGACGGCAACAGCACTCCGCCTGATCGGCCTCCGGCCGCCAGCGTGCAGCGCCTGCGAGGCGCTCGCATGGATGCCTTCTTCACCATGACGGTAGAGGCTACGGAAGACGCGATCACCCACGCGATGAGCGCGGCGGAGACGATGACGGGCGCCGATTACTGGCGGTCCTACGCCATACCGCACGACCAGTTGCGGGCGATACTGAAGAAATACGGCCGGTTGAAAGAGCCCTGATCTGGTTGTAGGATGTCGTGCGGGCGTCTGAAAGCGCGGGCGTACCGGCAGCCACTCCATCGGCCTTCCGCAGGCACGTTCACCAGGCATAGCCCCGGCGCGCCCGGTTGGTTCGACCCGTTCAAGCCTTGATGCCACCGACTCGGCGGGCCTCTCGAATCTTCGCCATCCGGCGCGCGCCCGAGCTGCGCGGTGCGTTGAGCGAATGGGAACGAGCCGACGTGCAGGGGGCGGCGGCACAAGGACTCGCCTTATTTGCCCGCCGATGCGCGGATCAAAGCTACTGTTTATATCGTGATCAAGCCGCGGACCAATAGCTTCGTGTGGGAGCTCCTGACCGATCCCGCCATTTTTCTGTATCTGGACCCTCGCGTAACCAAGCCCCAGTTTTCCAACACGGTCGCGCACGAGCTCCACCATATTGGTCTGGCCAGTGTAGAAGCGCGCGCTGACTCCATTCGTGCAGTCCTCCCGGACAGCGCCCGCCCGGCGGCCATGTGGATGGGAGCCTTCGGCGAGGGCTTTGCCATGCTGGCCGCTGCCGGCGGACCCGACGTGCACCCTCACGCGGTGAGCGTTGCCGCCGATCGAGCACGTTGGGACGGTGACCTGGCGAACTTCAATCGCGATCTCCGAACGTTGGACCAGTTCTTTCGTGACATCATTAGTCGCCGGCTCGCCACGGCCGATACCATCCAGGCTGTGGCGTCGACCTTTTATGGAATCCAAGGACCGTGGTACACGGTAGGGCGGAAGATGGCGGTCATGATCGAGAAGCGCTTCGGCCGTCCGGAGTTGATCCGTTGCATGACGGACCCGGGCCGGTTGTTACAGCGTTACAACGTTGCGGCAGCGGACTACAACCGTACGCACTCGGACAGATTGGAGCAGTGGTCGCCGCAATTGATGGGAGCGCTCGGGGCTACCGCGCCCGTCGGGTCACCCCCAAGCCCGTAGACCAGTTTGCAACCGAGCCGCGAACGGTCGCCATCGAGCAGCGAACGGCCAGTGGATGGCGGCCGCCGTGACCAGGGTTGCCGGTGGGACTTCAGGCTCATAATACTGGGGCATGCCGACAACGATGTCGCGCGAATATCCCCGCGCATGGCTCCTGGTATCCGCGGCGTGGATTGGGCCCGCCGTGCTCGCGGCCTTCGAGACGTATATGCAGGCCCGTCTGGGAAACCGCCCGCCCGTCACATCACGCATGTTGCTGTGGCAGGGCGGCGACTGGCTTATCTATGCGCTGCTCACACCCGTCGTATTTCGGCTGGGCCGACGCTTTCCTCTCAAGCCGGGCAAACTCGTCTCCCATGTGCCGATTCATTTCCTCGCCTCGATCGTGCTCTGCGCCGCGTGGGCAGCCGGGGGGATAGCTCTGGGCTGGTGGCTGCTGCAGGGCGTCACGGGGCGCGTGACGGGTGGCTTCACCGCTTGGTTCTTCACCAGCCTGCCGTTCGGAGTCGCGGTCTATTTTGCCGTCCTCGGCATCGAGCATGGCTTGTTCTACCTGACCCAGGCATCTCGGCTTTCCGCACAGCTTGCGGAAGCGCGACTCGGAGCGCTGCGCATGCAGATGCATCCGCACTTCCTGTTCAACAGCCTGAACGCAATCACGGTCGTGGTACGGGACCGCGATACCAGGACTGCGACCCGCATGCTGGAGCAGCTCGGCGAGGTCCTGCATCAGGTGATGCGCACCGATCGACCCCAGGAGGTGCCGTTGAGCGAAGAGATCGATTTCCTCAAGCAGTATCTCGCGCTGGAGCAGGTGCGCTTCTCGGACCGCCTGCGGCCGGTGTTCGAGATCGACCCGGCGGTCATGCGTGCCAAAGTCCCGGACTTCGTGCTTCAACCGCTGGTCGAGAACGCGCTCCGGCACGGCCTGGCGAGAAGAGTGGAGGCCACCCTGCTGCGGATCGGCGGGCGGCGCGACGGGCCTGACCTGGTGCTGTCGGTCACCGATGACGGCCCCGGTCCTCAGGATCAGGTCGCGGAGGCACGCGAAGGTGTGGGGCTTGCCAACACCCGTGAACGGCTGGCCACACTCTACGGTGGCTCGGCGAGCCTGGAGCTGAAATCCACACCCGCTGGTGGGGCCGTAGCGACCGTGCGCATCCCTTATCGGGAACCGGCAAAGGGGCCGGTGCGGTCATGAGCGCGATCCGGGCGCTGATCGTGGACGACGAGCCGCTCGCGCGCCGCGGGATGCGGCAGCTGCTCTCGCCTTATCGCGACATTGTCGTCGTGGGAGAATGCCGTGACGGGCGCGAAGCGCTGCGCTGCATCACGACGCTCTCGCCCGATCTCGTCTTCCTCGATGTGCAGATGCCGGGCTTCGACGGTTTTGCGGTTATCCGGGCCTACGGCGCGGACCGGATGCCTGCCGTGGTGTTCGTCACCGCTTACGACGAATTCGCCGTCCGCGCGTTCGAAACGCACGCACTGGATTACCTGGTGAAGCCGGTTTCCGAAACTCGATTTGCCGCCGCCGTCACCCGGGTGCGCGAACGCATGCGGCTCAAGGACGTAGAGGCGCTTGCCGCTCGCCTCGCGGCACTCCTCGAGGGAGTGCCCGAGCATGTATCCGGCCCAGATGGGGATGAACCCAAGGCTGCCGCAGTCATGGGTCGGATCACCGTGCCGACCACGACCGGAAAGCTGATGCTCGAACCCGGCGAGATCGTCTGGATCGAGGCCGAGGATTATTACGCCGCGATTCATACCTACGACCGGCGCCACCGGGTGCGGGAATCGCTCGCCGCGTTCGAGACCCGTCTCAATCCGGCGCATTTCGTCCGGGTGCACCGTGGGGCGATCGTGAACCTCGATCAGGTGCGAGAGTTGCGCGAAGAGCCGGGCAGTCCCATTCTGATTCTCCGCGATGGCACCCGCGTGCCCGTCAGCAGGCGGCGTCAAGCCCGACTCAAGAGCCTGCTGCGCCACTGACCGGCCCCATCGGCTCCACTCGCCCACCGTTTGCTGCGCCACCTGACGCGCGTGCTGCGCAATTGGCCACGGCCGCCGGTTTGGATTGACTCGAGCAGGCGGCCGCTCCCACCATGGGCGGGACATTGGAGGGAATCCCGGGATGAACACGAGTGCCAGTGCTACTGGGAGGATCGCCGCAGCCGAACCACCGCAGCACGCGTCGGTACGTGCTCCTCGGGTGGATTCGATCGACATCGTTCGCGGCGCCGTGATGATCCTGATGGCGATCGATCACGTGCGGGTGTACTCCGGGCTGCCGGCTGGAGGTCCCACGGCGGGCATCTTCTTTACCCGCTGGGTGACGCATTTCTGCGCTCCGGCGTTCGTCTTCTTCGCGGGCACCAGCGCGTTTCTGCACGGCCACAAACTCGGCGATCCCGGCAAGCTGTCGCGCTTTCTGCTCATCCGTGGCGCATGGCTTGTCCTGCTCGAGCTCACGTTTCTCCGCGTGGCCTGGACCTTCAACCTGGACTACGCGCACTACCTGCTCGCGGGCGTGATCTGGGTTATCGGCTGGTGCATGATCTTGATGGGGGGCGTGGTGCGGCTGCCGATTGGCGCGATCGCCGCTGTCGGGCTGGTCATTATTGCCGGGCACAACATCGTCGACTTCTTCAGACCACAGGTGATGGCGGTGCTCCGCACCAGCGAGTCCTGGTGGATCTGGAACCTGCTGTACTTCGGTTTCACGGATGGCCGAGCACCACAACTGGGAGCCGCCGGTCCCCGGCTGGTGGTGCTCTACTCGATCGTGCCATGGATTGGTGTGATGGCGGCCGGCTACGCCTTCGGCGTCATCGTGCGAATGGCCCCCCCAACCCGACGGCGGATCTGCTGGCGGCTCGGGCTCGGCGCCACCGTGCTCTTCGTCGTGCTACGGGTTTTCGATGTTTATGGCAACCCGTCCCCCTGGAGGCCACGACCGCCGGTAGCGCAGGCGTCGGCTCAGGCGGCGCCGACGCAGCCGGGAGCAGCCACCACCCCATCCGCCAGTGGACCACGACCAGCGCCACCACCGGCGACCGCCCGGAGTGCCCCGGTTTCGCCGCCGGCGACGCAACGGCCGGCGCCGTTCCCGGCGGCGCTCGCGTTCCTGAACACGACCAAGTACCCGGCTTCGCTGCTCTTTCTCCTGATGACCCTCGGGCCGACCATCGCGCTGCTGCCTCTGCTCGAGGGCGCGGGTGGCGTTGCGGCGCGGGTGCTGACGGTCTTCGGCCGGGTGCCGCTCTTTTATTACCTGCTCCACATCCCCGTCATCCACGGGGTCGCGTTGATCGTGTCTCTCCTGCGGCTGGGATCGGTGAGTCCCTGGCTTTTTGCCAATCACCCGATGATGAACCCGCCGGTGCCGGAGGGCTATACGTGGAGCCTGGAATTGCTGTACCTCGTAACCATCGTCGTCGTGGCCGGCCTCTATTTCCCGTGTCGATGGTTCGCGGAGCTGAAACAGCGCCGCCGCAATTCTTGGCTCAGCTACCTCTAACCGGCGAGGATCCCGAACATGGAGACCGTAGGGACCGCAACACCGCGCACCAAGGCCGTTATCCAGGACGTAGCGATCCGCACCGTCGTTCAGTTCGCTGTGGCGCTGTCTTTGCTCGGTAGCAGTTTGGGGGAGGCCCAAACCCCGGGCCCCTCCGACGAGTCGCTGTTTGCGGCACGAGAGGCAGTATGGCGTGCGTATTTTGCCAACGCGCCGGAGCTCGCTCAGGTGTTACCGAACGATTTTGTGGGGATCGTAGCCGGAGATTCGGCTTGGGCCGATCGCGCGGCCACGCTCACCGGCGCCAAGGCTTCCGTCGCGCGCGGCACTCGGCTCGTGGCCCTCCGGTTCCCACGGAATGTGGTGCAACGATACGGGAGCGTTGCGATCCTACATTCGCGATATGAGGCCGAGTTCGACGGACCAGACGGTCCCAACACCATGCGAGGGCAGATCACGGAAGTCTTCGTCTGGTCCGGCTCGCGCTGGATTCATCCGGCCTGGCATATGGAGATCGACCACTGAGCGAGGGAAGCGGAGATTGCACGAACCTGCGATGTGGTCCGCGAATTCGTCGCGCGATCGGTGCAACCTGGCGCGGCTAGGCCACCGCTGGTCGTGAGCTGCTGGTGCCTTGCCCGGCGAGACGGTACTCTCGCGGGCATGACAATGCAGAAGCACTCTCACGTGTGGGCCACAGCGCTTCTCCTGCTCGTCGGTACCCCGCCGCTCGCCGCGGAGCAGGACGGCCTGGACGAGGCCCGCGCCAGTCTGCTCCAGGCCGACAGTGGCTACTCGGCACTCGCGGCGCAGGGTTTCCTTCCCGCCCTGGCCCGGATGCTCGACACCGGAGTAGTGTTTCTCGAGCCGGGCGCGCCGGTCATGCTCGGCAAGGACTCGGTTCTCGCGTATCTCGCGGGCCGCGGGGAAAGCGAACGATCGAGTCAAACCTGGCAGGCGGTGCGGGCCGATGTCTCAGCCGACGGTCTCGATGGTTACACCTACGGCTTCGCCGAAGCGGCCGGCGGCGCCAAGGACAATACGGCGCGGCGGCCGGGTAAGTACATGGCGTACTGGAGAAGAGAGCCGGGCAAACCGTGGCGGGTGCTGGCGTATGTGCGTGCCTTTCTGCCGGCCACCGAGCCGGCACCCGCCCCGGCGGGGTTTGGCACCCCGGGCACCAAGGTGGTTCCCTTTTCTAGCGGGAGTGGCCCCGCCGCGTTACGGATCTCGGTGATGGATGCCGACCGGGCGTTTGCGGAGCGCGCCGCCAGTGCGGGAATGGCGACCGCCTTCGCTGATTACGCGGCGCCCGACGGCGCCATGCTCTCAGGCCGCCCCGGAATCGTGTACGGGCCCGCCGCGATCCGCACCACGTTTGCCGCCAATTTTCCCGCCAACGGGCGGCTCCTCTGGGAGCCGGTCGAGGCGCACGTGGCTGGGAGCGGTGATTTGGCGTTCACGGTCGGCCAGTCGGAGACGCACACCGTGGCGCCCGACGGAAGTCCCCAGGTGAGCTACGGCAAGTACCTCACCGTCTGGAGCCGAACGGCGTCTGGCGACTGGCGCTTCCAGATCGATGGCGGCAATGGAAGGCCCGAGGCAAGCGGCATTCGCTGACGCCAGCGCCGGTCCCCTGTCTCACACCCTGCCTCGCCCGGTTCATTTTCTTCCGATACTACGCAGTCGACCGCGTGCCTCGGCATTGGAAGTGTCGCGCGCGAGAGCTTGGAGAAACGCGGTGGCCGCCGAGGAGGTGTCGCCCCGCATGAGCTGGATGTTGCCCCGGAAAACCGACAAGGCAGACGACGTTGGGAAAAGGCTCTCGTTGAAATTCAATATGGCAGTGCCGTCATCGAACCGGCCGGCGCGCGCCAGCCGAAACGCCGCGGTATTGAGCGAGCTTTCCCCGAAATCGTAGGCATCGTGGCCGTAGTAACGCTCGCGCAGCGTGCGGTAGGCTCGCAGCGCGGAGTCGGCGCCTGCGGCGGTGGCCGCCTCGATCATCACCGCGAACAAGGGCATCGGCCGGCTGATCCCACGGTGGCAGGTGCGGCAGGTGACCGGGACGGCGGCCCCGCTGAGTCCGGGCAAGGTGTCCAAACGCCGGTTGATGTCGTTCATCATGCGGAGCATCTGGCGAGCGACCAGCTTGTTCCGCTTCTGGTCTTTGGCAAAATCGAACTGCTCGAGTGGCAAACCCTCCTCCCCCACATGGCAGAACTGGCACCGGACGCCCAGATCCAAGGCGAAGTTGCGCATCATCCCTACCACCTCCATGACCGGCGTGGAGCGCGGGATGACCTGCGTGTTCAGCAACGAGTCCGGAGGAAAGCGGCCCGGTGCCTGAGCCACCAGGGGCGCGACGGTGGAGAGCAGCGCGAATCCGATCGCGATCAACCGCATCATTACCGAGGTGGTCTTCAGCACGACGTACCTCCCGACAACGGTGGTTGGAGGAGTTCCCGTCTCAGCCCAATTCCCGGCAGGCTATGCACAATCGTCGCATCGTTGCCGGGTCGGGCAACCGGGCTGCGACGAAGTGCGACCGGTGTCGCCAGAATGGCCGTTTCCCGCGTCAGGATCGCGAGTCATCGTTCCCTTCCGGTGATTCGTCTTGCCAAAGGCGGTTTTCGCCGCGCCCTCGTTGTTCACCCCATCGGGATCACCCATCATGCTGCACCTTCAAGAGGCAGTCGCATGCGCACCATCCACATCGTCATTGTGCTGCTGCTGTTCGCCGCGGTATGCAGTGCGCAGGCTCCCGGTGCCGCAGCCGGCACGCCACCACCCGCGCCCTGCCCGTCCGCGGAGGCGCGGCAATTCGATTTCTGGTCCGGTGAATGGACTCTTGCCGGGAAAATGCGGGTGCAACCGGGTGAAGAACGATGGACCGTCACCGAAGCCACCAATTCCATTCACCCGATCCTGGGTGCATGCGTGATGCTGGAGAACTTTCGGGATGCGACACCCGGTGGTTTGACCGGGATGAGTGTATCCAGTTGGAGCCCGCGTACCCGGCAGTGGCAGCAAACGTGGGTCGATAATCAGGGCAGCTACATCTCGCTCGCTGGCGAGTTTCGGGACGGGCGAATGACTCTACAGACCACGCCGCGGCGTCTTCCCGACGGCTCCACCGGGATCAACCGAATGGTGTTTCACCATATCGCCGCGGATAGCCTGATCTGGGATTGGGAGCTCTCGCACGACGGGGGCCGCACTTGGGAGTTGCTGTGGGGAATCACCTATCGCCGGAGGCCCTAGCAGATCAATTTCCCTCCCGATGAGTCAATCGAGCTCGCCAACCCACCCGCTCCCGGAACGCCGGCCCATCCGTTGGGGGCTCGTCATCGGCATCTGGACGGTGTACGGGCTGATCAACTCGGCACAGCAGCACCTCTCCTTCCTGTTCTCCCGGCCGGGCGCAGCGTATCCCTGGTGGCAGTCGCTCGTCCTGCAAATGCCGCAGGCGTATGTGTGGGCGCTTTTCACGCCGGCCATCCTCTGGCTGGCGCGGCGCTTTCCCTTCGAGCGAGATCGGTGGATCCGGAGCGCGTTGGTCCACGTCACGGTCTGTGTCACCTTCGTTTTTTGTCTCGACCTGGGTTACACCTGGCATGCTGCCAACGTCATCCCGCCGCCGCCCACCGCTCCGCCGCTGCTGACCCGCGGGCTGCGAACCTTCGCGATCTGGGTGATCTCGGACAGTCTGCTCTACTGGATCGTGCTGAGCGTCGGCCATGCGGTGGAGCATTACCGTCGCTTCCGCGAACGGGAGTTGATGGCTTCCCAACTGGAGACCCAGCTGGTGCAGGCGGAGCTCCAGGCCCTGAAGATGCAGCTGCAGCCGCATTTCCTGTTCAACGCGCTGCATACCATCGGCTCGCTGATACGGACTGGCGACCGGGCGAACGCGGTGCGGGTGACCGCGGGGCTGGGGGATCTGCTGCGCCGCATGCTGGAGAGCGCCACGCGCCAGGAAGTTCCGTTGCGCCAGGAGATCGAGTTCGTCCGCAGCTATCTGGAAATCGAGCAGATCCGCTTCCAGGACCGCCTCAGGGTGGTGATCGAGGCCGACGAGTCCGCCCTGGGCGCGATGGTCCCCTACCTGATTCTGCAGCCGCTGGTCGAGAACGCCATCCGTCACGGTATCGCCCCGCATCGATCTGCCGGGTTGGTCGCCGTGGAGGCCCGGCGCGTGAACGGCAGGCTCCGGTTGGTGGTGCGGGACGACGGTCCCGGCGTGGGCCAGGGGCTCACCGCGCGCCCCGGAGTCGGACTCTCCAATACCCGCGCTCGTCTGGTGCGCCTCTACGGCGACGACTTCGACCTGGTGGTACACAACCGGGTCGAGGGCGGGTTGGAGGCCCGCGTGGATCTTCCGTTCCGGCCGGCGAGCAGCATCGGCGACGACCAGGCGGGATGATGGTGGGCCCGATTCGCACCCTGATCGTCGATGACGAGCCCGCTGCGCGAGCCGCCCTCCGCACTTTGCTCAATGACGATCCCGAGATCCAGGTGGTGGGCGAGGCTGCCGACGGTCGCGCGGCTGTCGAGACCATCGAGCACCACGAGCCCGACCTGGTGTTCCTCGACATCCAGATGCCGGAAATGGACGGGTTTGCGGTGCTGGCCTCCCTGGAGGTCGCGCGCATTCCGGTCATCGTCTTCGTGACGGCATACGATCAGTACGCGCTGCAGGCCTTCGAGGTCCATGCCATCGACTACCTGCTCAAGCCCTACAGCGACGATCGCTTTCGCGAAGCCCTGGCGCACGCCAAGAACCAGGTGGGGGATGGCAAGGCCGGGGCGGTCGGCAGGCAAATTCAGGCATTGCTCGAAGGGCTGGGGCAGGGGAGTAGACCGCCTGCCGCTCCGGACCGCTATCTCAGACGGCTGACCGTCAAGTCCGGCGGCCGCGTCACCATCCTGCCCGTGAAGGACGTCGATTGGGTCGAAGCGGAGGGAGATTACGTGCGCATTCACGTGGGCCGGCAATGGCACCTGCTGCGGGAAACGATGAAACAGATCGAAGCCCAGCTCGATCCCGGCCGTTTTGTGCGGATTCACCGCTCCACTATCGTCAACGTAGACCGGATCAAGGAACTGCAGCCCTTCTTTCGTGGCGAGTACGTCGTGATTCTGCAGGACGGAACCAGCCTCAAGCTCTCGCGGGGATACAAGTCGCGATTGGAAACGATCCTCGGTCGAGGATTCTGAGCCCTTTGTCGCAACTCCCCGCCGCCTCGTCGCAAAAGCGTTTGCTCGTGCCCGCCGGCAGCATAGCCTGCCGCATGTCGAAGGACCTCGCCCGCCTCATGCCTCGTTACCTCCCGGCGTTTCTTGTGACCGCCACGCTCACTACCGGCCCGTGTCGCCTTGCCTTGGCGCAGTCCATGTTCCGGGGCGACACGGTGCATTCGGGGGTCTATGACGGGTCCGGCAATGGCGAATTCGGCGGACTGCGTTGGCGGGTGCAGACACTGGGCCCGGTTCGCTCCTCTCCCACGGTGGCCGGCGGCGTCGTGTACGTCGGGAGCAGCGACGGCATGGTCTACGCGTTGGATGCGGCGACCGGGCGGACGCGGTGGGAGACTGCCGCCGGTGGGGCGGTGACCTCGTCGCCGGCTGTTGCGGGCGGGCTGGTGATCGCCGGCACACGGGCGGGCGACTGGTTGGCGCTCGATCAGCGTACCGGAGTGGCGCGATGGCGACTCCGGTCCGGCCCTGAGGTCCCCTTTCCCTGGGGGCACGAAAGCGGCGATCGCTACACCGCTTCGCCCACCGTGGCGGGCCAGGCCGTTCTGTTGGGCGGCGGCGACGGCGTGTTGCGAAGCGTGGAGCTGTCCACCGGGCGGGTTACCTGGGAAGCGCGCACGGCGGGACGGATCCGCTCTTCCCCAGCCGTAGGGAATGGTCTGGTGGTCGTGGGTGACGCGGATGGTGTCGTGTATGGGTTCGACCTCGCGACGGGCAAGCTCCGTTGGAAGTACGAGACCGAAGGGCACACGCTCGTCTCGGCCCGCTTCGGATACGACCGGCGCAGCATACAGTCGTCACCTGCGATCATGGATGGCCGGGTATTCGTGGGGGCACGAGACGGCTACTTGTACGCGCTCGATCTCGCCACCGGCCAGCTCCGCTGGCGGTTCAATCACGAGATCTCCTGGGTCAACACTTCGCCCGCCGTCGAGGCGGGACGAGTGTACGCGGCCAGCTCCGATGGGCAGTTCGCCCAGGCGGTGGACGCAGCGAACGGAAAAGAGCTTTGGCGAACCAAGACCGGTCTCGTCTGGGCTTCTCCCGCCATCAGTGGAGCAACCGTGTTTTTCGGGGACGCGACCGGGCGGCTCTTCGCTCTGGACAAGAACAGCGGGGCGGTGCGTTGGAGCTACCGTGCGGGGGGTGCGATTTTCAGCTCTCCCACGATCGCCGGCGGGATCTTGTACGTGGGATCCGATGACGGTTCGATCTACGCCATCGACGTCTCGGCGCCACGGGCTCTGCGACGCGCGGTGTACTGGGACTCGGCATTTGTGCGGGCCACCACCATACCGGGACATGTGGCGATCCGCGACTGGTTCCGCGAGCGTGATTATGAGATTCTGGACGCCACCGGGCTCGCGCGATTCATGAGTGAGCGTATCCGGGATCGCGCTCCTTCGACCGTCGTCTTCGCCAGCGATCACGCCCCACCAACCGTGGCGCCGGTTGCCGCAGATACGGTCCTCTTGCGCCGGTATCTGACCTTCGGCGGAACGATCGTATGTCCCGGAATCCCTCCGTTGCTCTGGTCCCGGGACCCGGCCACCGGCGATCGCGATCTCTCCAACGTGAACCGTCGTGCTCCCGCCGTGCTGCTGGGCGTCACCTTCGAGCGGGGAAATTTCGACCCCAACGGCACCAGCCTGGTCTCCGACGCGGGACGCCGGCTGGGCATGGTGCCGGGATGGCTGAGCGCGTGGGCAGCGGATCCCGAAAGTGTCAGCGAAGTACTCTCGACCGATGAGATGGGCCTGGCGTCAGCCTGGATCCGGCGCTTGGGCCAGGGGTCGACCGGGGCGTTCATCGGGATTCCGGCGATCGCCACGGGACCGGGCGCCGTCGGCAACCTGCTGGTGTTGCAGACCGCGGCCGAGGCAAGGGAGGACGCCAGATGATGCGAGATGCCACGACGATCGAGAGTCACCACCTGTATCGGGTGGTGGGAACCCGCATCCGGGAGCTGAGGCAAGAGAGGGGCTGGTCGCAACTAGAGCTGTCCATCTTCACCGGCCTGACGCAGTGTACCATCAGTCTCCTGGAAAGCGGACGCCAGAAACGGGTGCGATGGGCGACGCTGGAGAAGCTGGCCGGCGGGTTAGCGCATCATCGGACCGCCGGGCTCCACCATCTGCCGCTGCCTTCGGACCCTAGCGATGCGGGTCCACTCGGCGGGGCTCCGGCTCCCGAGCCAGCAGCCGTTCGACGAAGTCCACGCGCTCCTGCGCCTCGTTCAGCTCCTGCCGCAGCGCGCTCACCTCGACTTCGAGCGCTTCGAGCCCAGCCTGGAGCTCGCTCCCCCCGCGGTTCTGCCGGAGGCGTTGGGCCCATACCGCGAACGCCACAGCGAGGGCCGCGTGAATCGTGGCATGCCACGGCTCGGCTGGTTGGGCCGCGAACCAGACCGCGCCAACGTTGATGACACTCAGCACGACGGAGATCGGGTACCAAATCGCCGGCTTGAAGGTCATGGTGAACACTTTTCCCCAGGGCCCAACGCTGAGCGATCTCGGCCTTGGGCCAATAGTCGCTCGGCAAAGTCGAGGCGCTCCTGAAGCTCTGCGAGCTGAGTTGACTGACTGGCCAAGCTGGTCTGGACGTCTTCCAGCGCGGCGGCCTGCTGCGCCAATCGCTCCCTGAGCTGGTCCAGCTCGGATCGCGAGGCTCCGCGCCCGGCTATTGCCCCGGCTATTGCTTTCGCAACCAGTACTGCCGTGGTGGCGGCGATCGCGAGAGCTAGCAGGAAGACAGGCTCACTCATGGTCGGCGATGTCTCCAGAGTCGCAGGACATTCGTCTCTCGGCTCACCGCAGCGAGGCGGCCTAACGACCCGCGCTTCACCCGCGGGCGACTCGCTGGCGGGCAGCGCGATGTTCAAACGTGCAGTGATGCACGCGGGCGCGCAAATGAACCGGTTCCTTCCGCAGCGTACGGCGCCCGCCGGGTGCCAGCGCTGGGTAGACTGGCCCTTCTTCTAGTAGCACGATTGTGCTACATTGCAGGGTACCAAGACCTAACCGAGAGGCAGCGATGGTTCGTGAAGTGAAGCTCCGCCAGGCCGGGGGGTCCGTGGGGGCAACCCTCCCCAAAGACATGGCGGATCGCCTCAACCTCAGCGTCGGCGACCGGGTGCTCGCGGTAGAGACGGAGCACGGGATCTTGCTCAGTCCATACGATCCGGTGGTCGAGAAGGCCCTCGTCATTGCGGCGAGGACCGCCAAGAAGTACCGCAACGCCCTCAGGCAGCTAGCTAAGTAGCGGGTGCGCGAGCCGCGATGGCTCGAGCGCCTCGTCGTGGATGCCGTGCATTGGGATCAGATCCGAGAGCACGGTGGGCTGGCTGGGGTGCGGGATGAGACGGCGCTCGAGTCTGCCCTGGCCCGCCCCCGTCACAAGTGGCACTACCAGGAAACAATCGAGCTAACGACACTCGCGGCCGCCTACGGGTTCGGCTTGTGTCGTAACCATCCGTATCGCGACGGCAACAAGCGGGTGGCCTTCGTCGTGATGGTGGTCTTCCTGGAACTCAACGGCCTGTCCTTGAGGGCAGAGGAGGCCGAAGTTGTGACGGTGATGCTCTCCTTGGCTGACGGTAGGTTATCGGAGAAAGAACTCGGCACCTGGCTTCAGGAGGACGTGACGAAAGCCAAAGGTCGTGGGGCAGTCTAAGCGGAGCCTGTGTGAAAACCCCCGTCGTTTTGTCGCCTCCAAGAATTCCGATGCTCACGTTTCGCTCAGGACTGACGATCTCGCCCCGGGGAGAGGTCGGAGGCCCCCCTCTGTGTCCACATTCGGGGGTTTTCACACAGGCTCAGCGCGTGTTAGGCCGCGGTCTATTGCGGATCCGTCGGGTCACCGAACACGGCGGCGAGCCAAGGCGGCAGCCGGTTGGTGTAGGCATATATGATAATTCTCGCTCCAAAAACGGCGGCAATCACGCCTCCCACGATGCCGCGCAGCTGCGATCCGCCGGCGAGGCGTGCCCCGGACCAGATGCCAAGAACGCCCCCGGCAACCAACAACGCGCCAAGCAAAGCGAGGAGAACCCGGTAGCGAAGGGGCATCGTCGTTTGGCCGTCGGCCTAACGATCCGCCGATCACCTGCGAGCCGCGTCGCGGCTCGTCAGGTGCATCGGCATGTTGGGCGGCGGATCTGCACGGCCGCGCTGAGTGGCGCGACGCCGAGACCGGCGACGAGCGCAACCGCGACGCGGCGCCAAATCCGATGCACGACGCCCTCCGGTGAGGGCGTTCGGCACCCGACCGCCGGACGAACGCAGTACTCTACGGTTCGCAACGACGGAAGTGCTGATGAACCCCTCACAGTATTCTGATGAAGCGACGTGGATACTCTGATGAAGATCCGTAAGTTACAATCCGAGGTGGGGCAGGAGCCACCCAAAGATAGCCTCCATCACGCCGGGCCGCGGCCCCTCGCTCTCACACATCGTGCCCCCATCAACCAGCTCATGGTTGGCGTTGGGGAACACGGTGATCGTGAAGTCCTTCTGGAGGCCGTCCCGGATGCGCTCGAGGGTGGCAACGCTCCGTGAGACGGGGACACTGGTATCCCGTCCTCCATACAGCCACAATCCAGGGGTTGCGACCCGCTCCAGGTATGGGACCGGGTCGAAGCCCGATGGACCTGCTTCGTCGAGACGGCGCTTGATCTCCGCTTCCGAAAGGCCCGACGGCGCACAGGCGTTGTCGCCAGTCAGGACGCTGTACAACTCCTCTTCCCCCAGCGTGACCGCCGGACCCGAGCCGATGATCATGAACGCAACCTCCTCGGGAGCCAGCGCGGCTGCGGTAGGCACCACCCACCCTCCCTGGCTGAAGCCGAACAGCCCGAGGCGGCTCGAATCGAGGTCCGGATGCGTTTGCAAAACGTCGATGGCCCCAAGCAGGTCGCCGGCCACCAGGGGGAAGTAGTCGGCGTCGTGTATCGGACAACAGGAGCCCCCGGATTCCCCACGCCCCGGCGGTCGTACGACAGAACCGCGATGCCAACACGATGTAACCATGGCTGGCCAACTCTTGGCTGAGTGCCGAGTAGTGGCCCCGAGCTACGCCGAGTCCATGTGAAAGCACGATTACGGGCCACCCCGAGTGCGTTGGAGGTGGCGCAGGGACCGCATCGGTGCGAGCCGCGAGGCCGGTCGTTGCCCAGCCCCGCATGTCGCTGGGCGGAAGGTCCAGGTACCGGCGCGTCATCATGGAATCGACCAGTCCAGGGTCCGTGAAGTAGCTCGCCTTGTTCCCGCTGGTGCCGCGCCGCGCTGGGTACCACAGTCTCACTGTCAGAGGGCGAGTCTGAATGTGACGTGATGTTGCGCGACTGGAGTCAGTGAGGTGGAGTGTCAACGTGCCGACATCGAAGGGGCCGCTCGGGGCCGGGATGGGTAGCCGCTGGCTCCAGTCGGGAGACTGCGGAAGGGGTGGCCGCTGGCATGCGGCGAGAGAGATCCAAATCCACACGAGAGCAAGGGACCGTCCGTACCTGGAGCATGGCCAGGATTCGGAGTTATCGGACGCTCGAATCTCTGAAATACCCATGTAGGCAGCCAGGCGGGCTGCGGCTCGACTTTCACCCCCCTGGGCCCTCATGGTCACCGAGTCCCGACCTGGGCAGCAGCCACGCGAAGGTGGGTGCCGACCTAAGCGCCTCGATACACGAGTCGCCCGATCCACGCGGCGACTAGGAACTCCCCCGCGCTCCATCCCCACACCTTCCACGCGAGGCTCCACGGAAACAGCCGCCATTCGGTCATGACGAGGAAGGGGAAGAACGACGCCAGCACCCAGGCGAGCCCGGCGGCGACGAGCAACGCCTGACCCCTGGGGAACACCTGGGCGATGATGACGAACAAGAGCACGATCGCGAGTCCCAGGCCGAGGCGGACGAGGGTGTGCGTCACGAACGGGCCCGCGCCCATGGGGATCTGGAGCCCGATCCGGGCGAAGGCGACCGACATTTCCCGGTACCCGAACGCCGCGGCCATGAGGATGCCGCTCACGAAGACCCACACGCCGGCGGCGAGCCCGGCGGCCAGGAGTCGTGGCACGGCGATGTCGGCTGTGCTCATTGGGTGCTCCTTACAGAAGTGTTAGGTGTCGGGTGTTGGGTGTCAGGGGCCCTTCCACGCCCTGGACAAGAAATACCTGAAAGCCGACACCAGGCACCTGATTCCGGTTCGTAGCGCCAGCGCGCCGCGCGCCACCAGCCAAGCGTGCAGCGCCGTCCAGTAGACCTCCGGAAGACGAGGCTTCTTCCCAAAGCGCAACTGGCCGACGCCCCTCGATCACCGGCGTCTGCAGTCAGCGCGTCGCCACACGCTCGAGCGCCTTGAACGCGACGGACCACGCTCGTTCCTGCCAAACGCGCGCCTCCTCCCACTCGGGGCTGCTGCGCCAGCCGGAGTGAACCAGATGCACGCGCGTGCCGGGCCCCTCCGGCACGAACGACACCACGACGTGCGTCAACGGGTCGGCCGTGTTCGCGAACGCCTTGAATTGCTGGGGACTGCGCCACTGAACGGCGAGGAGCTGGTCTGCTGCCAGTGCGGTAATCCGACAACCGATGGTGCTGTTGTTCTCCCGATCGGCCGGCTCCCAGAACAGCTCGTACTTGCCGCCGACCCTGGGATCCACGTCGGCTGCGGCGGTGAGCCACGACACGAGTCGCTCGTTGTTGGTAAAGTAGGCGAACGCCTCCGCAGGTGAAACCGGGAGGAGTACCGATATCGTCAGGATTCGGTCGGCGGCCGGCGCAACGGCATCGCGTGGTCCGGGCATGCGTTGTCCCTCCGCTGGGGTCGCGGGCGCTAACGTCACGACGAACAAGATTCCGACAATCGGTGACAAGCGCGTCTTCTTCATATGAACCCCCCAGGGGCGACGCAAACCCGATCGGGGCACAGGAGGGCCGGATCGGTGTCGACCGCGTCGCTTTCTGAGCGTTTCTCGAAGCGGAAGGCTCCGGGGTAATTCACGGGGCGGGAAAGCGCTCCAGCACCCATGCGATCATCTGATCCCAGACGCCGGTCGCGAACGGTTCCGTTCTGAGCGCCTCTCGCGGAGAGGTCGCGGCTTCGAGCTCGTGGTCCGCCTCGACCCCGCGGCCGCCGCACAAATAAATGTCTTCCTTGTATCGCGCGCCCGCCAGCTGCAAACGCTTGTTAGGGCTCACGCGCAAAGCGCCTCCAGTGTTTCGGGTCTCGGCTAGTGTGGATTACGGCCCGAATCGACACAAGCTCGGTCGATAGCGAATAGTACACGGCGTATGGGAAGTGATCTACAAGGACGCGGCGCAACTTCCTGTAGACCTCCGGCCCGGCCTCTGGCGCCTGTTTGAGCAATTCGAAGGTGGTATCGAGCTCATCCAGAAGCTGCTCGCCGAGTCCCGAACGTTGTGCTTCATACCATGAAAAAGCCTCCGCGATATGGGCGGAGGCTTCGGCTCGGATGTCCAGGCGGTAGCTCACCGTGATTTGCGGAGCTTACGCTGTACTTCCTCCCACGTCTGAGGTGGCTCGGGGGAGGGATTGTCTAGGATATGATCGAGTTCAGCCTTGTGCCAGTCGGAAACAGGAACTGACTCTGGACTTGGCGTGAGACTATCCCAAACCTCGCTAATCAAGTCGAGGCGCTCATCCGGCGGCAGCTTGAGAATCTCTTCGAGAAGAGCTTTCGGAGTCATAGGAGTAAGATCACGGGCCTAACCTTATGGGGCAAGACCGCGTGAGGCCTAACGCATATTGAGAGCACGCCCCTTGTTGGTACCATGAAGTCGGCCAAGACGCATGGACCCCAACAAGGAGCGGCTCTCATGAAACGGAGTACGAAGTATGTCGCGCTGGACGTGCATCAGGCAACCACGGTGGCCTCCGTGCGAGAGGAGAGTGGGCGGGTGATTGCCCGGACCATTCTGCCGACCGAGGACGGCCCGATCGTCGAGTTCTTCCGCGGGATGCGCGGGACCATTCACGTGGCCTTCGAGGAAGGGACCCAGGCCCAGTGGTTACACGATCTGCTGGAGCCACTGGTGCATCGGGTGGTGGTGTGCGATCGGCGCGGGGAGGCGCGGCGGGGGAATAAGGGCGACCAGGTGGATGCCGACGCCCTCTCGGAGCTGCTCCGGCGGGGTAGCCTGCGCGCGGTGTATCACGGGGGCGCGGAGCGGGCCACGCTGAAGGAGCTCACCCGCGCCTAC
>JACQVB010000174.1 GCA_016209985.1 Gemmatimonadota bacterium
ACCAGGTGCTGGTCCGCAACGAGATCGGGATGACCTTCGCGGCGGCGCTCAAAGCGTTCCTGCGGCAGGACCCCAACATCATCATGGTGGGTGAGATCCGCGACATCGAGACCGGCGGCATCGCCATCAAGGCTGCGCTCACCGGCCACCTGGTGCTGTCCACGTTGCACACCAACGACGCTCCTTCGACCATCACCCGCATGATCGACATGGGCATCGAGCCGTTCAACGTCTCGAGCGCGGTGAACCTGATCCTGGCCCAGCGTCTGGTGCGCCGGATCTGCAAGGACTGCAAGGCCGAGTACAAGTACAGTCCCGAGGAGCTCAAGGCGCTGGCGATCGAGGGGCCGGAATTCGACGGTATCACGTTCTACAAAGGGACCGGCTGCGATACCTGCGGAGCCAGCGGCTACAAAGGCCGCGCAGGCTTGTACGAGGTCATGGCGCTCTCGCCCGAGCTCCGTCGCATGATTCTTCGCGGCGCTTCCACGGCCGAGCTCCAACAGCAGGCGGTCGCTGACGGCATGCTCACGCTCCGGATGGACGGCATCGTGAAGATGAAAAAAGGCATCACCACACTCGAAGAAGTCGTAAAAGAAACGGCGGGCTGATAAATAGATGACAGCGACTCCACCGGCGGCCCCGGCGCAGGGCGTCAATCTCCGCACCCTGCTCGAGGAAATGATCGAGCGCGGGGCGTCCGACCTCCACATCACGGCCGGCGAGCGCGCCAAGCTGCGGATCGATGGCGACATCGTGAATTCCAAGAGCGAATACCAGCTGAGCCCCAAGGACACCCTGCAGCTCGCCTACTCGGTGCTCACCGAAAACCAGAAGAAGAAGTTCGAAACCGAAGACGAGCTCGACTTCTCCTTCGGCATCCAGATCCTGGCCCGCTTCCGCGGTAACTGTTTCAAGCAGCGCGGCTGCGTCTCCATCGTGATCCGCCAGATTCCCATCAACATCAAGACCTTCAAGGACCTCGGTCTGCCGCCGGTCATGGCCAAGCTGTGCGAGCGGCCTCGGGGTCTCGTCCTGGTCACCGGGCCCACCGGCTCCGGTAAGTCGACCACCCTGGCCGCGATGATCGACAAGCTGAACAAGGAGCTCAAGGGGCACATCCTCACGGTGGAGGAGCCCATCGAGTTCATTCACAAGCACCAGAACTGCATCGTGAATCAGCGCGAGGTGGGGACCGACACCAGGACCTTTGGTTCGGCGCTGAAATACGCGCTCCGGCAGGACCCCGATGTGGTGCTGGTCGGCGAAATGCGGGATCTGGAGACCATCCAGGCGGCACTCACCATTGCCGAGACCGGCCACCTGGCCTTCGCCACCCTGCACACCAACTCGGCCGCGGAGACCATCAACCGCATCATCGACGTCTTCCCGTCGCACCAGCAGTCGCAGGTGCGGGCCCAGCTCGCGTTCGTGCTGGAAGGCGTGATCACCCAGACGCTCCTGCAGAAAGCGACCGGAAAGGGTCGCTCTATGGCCTGCGAGATCCTGATTTGCACCCCCGGCATCCGCGCCATGATCCGCGACGACAAGGTGCACCAGATCTACTCGGCGATGCAGGCGGGCAAGAAGCACGGCATGCAGACCCTGGCCGACGATCTCTACCGCCTCTACATGTCGCGCGAGGTCTCGCTGGAGGAGTGCCTGCGGGTGTCCTCCGACCAGAACGAATTCCTGCGGATGATCGGGCAGCAGGTACCGGACGAGGACGGCGTCAAGCCGGGCGCACCGGGCCAGAAGCCACCCTTAGCTGCGAAACGATGAGAGAACCGCGCATCGAACGGCATAACGGCATTTACGGCATGGAACTCGTCCAAACACTGCTCCTGCCGTCATGCCGTCATCCCGTCGTGCCGTCTTACCGCAACCGAAGATTTTCAGCGAAGAGGATCTGAGCATGCCCACATTTGAGTACACCGCGCGAACCGCCCAGGGCCAGGAGCAGACCGGAACGATCGACCTGCCGAATCAGGAGGCCGTGGTCGCCCACCTGCGCAAGAACAAGATGCTGGTGGTGCGGGTCCGCGAGGCCAAGGGGACGAAGAAACTCGGAAGGGTGCCGACCAAAGACGTGGTGATCTTCACCCGCCAGTTCGCCACCATGATCAACTCCGGCCTGCCGCTGGTCCAGGCGCTCGATATTCTCGCCAAGCAGACCGACAACAAGATTCTCTCGGAAGTCACCAAGCAGGTGGTGTACGACGTCGAGAGCGGCCACACCCTCGCCGATGCGCTCGACAAACACAAGAATGCGTTCAACAACCTGTACGTGAGCATGGTGCAGGCCGGCGAGGCCGGCGGTATTCTCGACACCATTCTGCTGCGCCTGGCCGGGTTCATGGAGAAAAACGACGCCATCGTGCGCAAGGTGAAGGGCGCGATGGTCTACCCGTTGGTGATCTTCTCAGTGGCCGCCATCGCCGTCACCGTGCTACTCATCTTCGTGATCCCCACCTTCCAGCAGATGTTCGCGTCGGTGAACCTGGAGCTGCCGCTCCCCACCCGCATCGTGATCATGTTGAGTGACTTTCTCCAGAGCCCGTTCGGATACCTCGGGATCCCGATCGTCGCCGTCTCGCTGTTCTTCGGCATCAAGAGCTACTACAAGACCGACAAGGGCCAGCTGGTACTCGACCGGATACTGCTGAACTTCCCGATCCTCGGCGACCTGCTCCGCAAATCCGCCGTCTCCCGGTTCACCCGCACGCTGGGCACGCTGATCGCGTCGGGTGTCTCGATTCTCGACGGCCTCGAGATCACCGCCCGGACCTCGGGCAACCGCGTGATTCACGATGCGGTCATGGGCTCGCGCGCGTCGATCGCCGGCGGTGAGACTATCGCCGGCCCGCTGGAGAAATCCGGAGTCTTTCCGCCGATGGTGACATCCATGATCGCGGTGGGTGAGGCGACCGGTGGTCTGGACGAAATGCTTTCCAAAATCGCCGACTTCTACGACGAGGAAGTCGACGCGGCGGTGGGCACCCTGCTCTCGATGATGGAACCGGTCATGATCGTGTTCCTCGGCGGCGTGGTGGGTGGCATGATCGTCGCTATGTACCTGCCGATCTTCGACATGATCAACGCCGTGCAGGGATAGACGAACGTCCAACATCCAAGGTCCAACGCTCCAGTTCGTTGGACGTTGGATTGTTTAACGTTGCCTTGCGTATGCGAGCGTCTCGTGCGCCTTAGGCTGGCCCTCCTCTTCACCGTGGCGCTTCCCGCCGGGCCGATCCTCGCCCAGCAAGTGCCGTCGATCGCCCGGACGCCAGTCGATACACTGGCGAGTGAGCGGGTAGTCGGCCCGGTCGGCATCCGGCTCGACCAGCTGCTCCGCCGTTACGAAGCGTATGGGTTCAGCGGCGCCGCGCTGGTGTCCCTGAATGATTCCATCGTTCTGCTCCGCGGCTACGGTTTCGCCGATCGAGAACGCGACATTCGCAACAGCCCCGCCACGCGGTTCGAAATCAATTCGATCACCAAAAGCTTCACCGCGGCCGCCATCCTCCAGCTGGAAGAACGTGGCCTGCTGCACACCGCCGATCCGGTGACGCGCTACCTCGGGCGATTTCGCCCCGAGAAAGCATCCGCCACCATCGATCATCTGGCCACTCACACTGCGGGGCTGGTGGCGGACGGCTCCCCGCTGGACGGCAGTACTCGAGCGTCCTTCGTGGAGTCGGTCAAGCACGCGGCGATCGAGGCCCGGCCCGGCCGGACGTATCGCTATACCAATGCGGCGTACAGCATGATGGCCGCGATCGTGGAGACGGTTTCCGGCCAATCGTATGAGGAGTACGCGCGGGATCATCTGTTCCGGCCGGCCGGCCTGCTCGCCACTACCTTTCGCGGGCTGACGTCGGCCGACGACCCGCTGTTCGCGCGCGGATATGTCGGCACGCCGGGCTCGCCGCGCCCGGCCGGTCCCGAGC
>JACQVB010000177.1 GCA_016209985.1 Gemmatimonadota bacterium
TGGAGGGAAGCGCCCCAGCCCCCAGCCCCCAGTCCCCAGCACCCGTCCGACCGTCGCCGGCCTTATCGAGGAGTTCCGGGGCCGATCGCCCCAACGCATTCACCGGCGAGCGAGTAGCGTCCAGGTCATCAAATTCAGCGGCGGCAGCACCGGGCAGCCCAAGGGCGTCATGCAGTCGGTCCGCTGTATCAATGCGCAGGCCGCCGCCATTCTGGAGACTTTTGGATTCACCGACTCGGATGTGAACCTGATCGCCGCCCCCATCACGCACGGCACGTCGTGCTTCGTGCTGCCGATTCTCGCGGCGGGCGGGCGTCATGTGCTGCTGGAGAAGGCGACGCCACCGGCAATCCTCGGCGCGTTCGCGGAGCGGGGCATCACCACCGCCTACCTGCCGCCCACCCTGATCTACATGTTGCTCGCGGACCCGGCCTGCCTGCCGCACGGCTATCCGGCGCTCAAACACCTGATTTATTCGGCGGCACCGATGCCGGTCGAGCGGATCGGTCTGGTGCGCGAAATGTTCGGGCCGGTGCTGGAGACGGCGTACGGGCAGGTGGAGGCGCCGCAGATCGTCACTGCCATGCGCGCCGCGGAGTTCGACGACCCCCGCAACCTGGAATCCGTGGGACGGGCGACACTGCGGACCTGGGTTGCGGTGATGGATCGCGAGGGCCGGATTCTGCCTGCGGGGCAGATGGGAGAAGTGGTGGTGCGGGGTGACCTGGTCATGAACGGCTACCTGGACCAGCCGGAGCTTACCGCCCAGACCATTGTCAATGGATGGCTGCGCACCGGTGACCTGGGCGTGTTGGACGACCGGGGCTATCTCTATCTCAAGGGCCGGCTCCGGGAAGTCATCAACAGTGGGGGCTTCAACATCTTTCCCTCCGATATCGAGTCCGTCCTTTGCCGCCATCCGGCGGTATACGAGTGCAGCGTCTTCGGAATGGACGATCCCAAATGGGGTGAAGCGGTGCACGCCGCCGTGCGGCTGCGGGAGGGAGCGCCCGTCACCGAAGCCGAGCTCATTCAGTTCGTGAAACAGCAGCTGGATTCGGTGAAGGCGCCCAAGCGGATCCACTTCGTCACCGCACTTCCCCATAATGCGGTGGGAAAGGTGAGCCGGCGGGAGGTGAAGGAGCTCGTCCTGGGTAACGGTTCATGACCCAGCAGCGCGAGACCCGGTCGCTCATCGAATCCGCCTACCGGGCGCGCACGCCGCGCTCGGCGGGGTTGCATCGAGACGCCCTGGCGCTGTTCCCCGGAGGGGTGACCCGCTCGGTCACCTTCTATCCCCCGTATCCCACCTACCTCGCGGAGGGATGCGGCTGCAGGGTCACCGACGTCGACGGCAACGAATATGTCGACCATCTGAACAACTTCGGGTCAATGATTCACGGCCATGCGCATCCGGGTGTCGTCCGCGCCATTCAAGCCCAGGCAGCCAAGGGTACCGATTTCGGAACACCGACCGAGCTGCACCTGGCACTTGCCCGGGAGATCTCGCGGCGCGTTCCCTCGGTCGAGCGGATCCGGTTCGCCAACTCCGGAACCGAAGCCGTCCTCTACGCCATACGAGCCGCACGAGCATTTGCCGGGCGGCCGAAGATTCTCAAAATGGAAGGTGGCTATCACGGCGGCTACGACAGTGTGGTGGTGAGCGTCAACCCCGGTTCCGGCGCGCCGCCCTGGCCCGCGGGCCGGGCCGGGAGCCCCGGCTTGGCGCGTGGCATTGCCGATCACACGCTGGTGGCGCCGTTCAACGATCTCGCCGCCTGCACGGCGATCGTCGAGCAACACCGAAACGATCTGGCGGCCGTGCTGGTGGAGCCGGTCATGGTCCGGGGGATGATCGCTGCCGATACCGGTTTCCTGTCCGGCCTGCGCCGCCTCACGGCCGAACACGGCGTGCTGCTCATCGTGGACGAAGTAGTGACGCTGCGCCTCGCCGTCGGTGGCGCACAGCAGGTGGTTGGCTTGACCCCAGACCTCACTACATTCGGAAAGTTGATCGGTGGCGGTCTGCCGGTCGGTGCGTTCGGCGGGCGGGCGGACATCATGGCGCGGTTCGATCCATCCAGCGCCGATCCCGTACATCACTCCGGCACGTTTGCCGGCAATGCGGCGACACTTGCCGCCGGTCTCGCGGCGCTGGAGGCGTTTCCGGAGCAAGAGATTCAACGCGTCAACGCGCTGGGCGACCGGCTCCGAGCCGGGCTGCGGCAAACGCTCGCACGGTGCGGCGTCGCCGCTCAGGTGACCGGCACGGGTTCGCTGGTGGGGCTTCATTGGAGCGACCAACCGGTGCGCGACTACCGAAGCGCCCTGCGGGCCGATCATGAGCGCGCGCGCCTACTGCATCTGGCGCTGCTCAACCACGGGATCTTCGCGCGGCCGGGCGGCGGGTTCTTTCTTTCTACGGCCGTGACGGAACGAGAGATAGACCAGACCGTCGCGATCTTCGGTACCGCATTGGATGAGGTAGGGCAATTCGTCACGCGTTGAGTCCCGGGCTGAGAGCCCGGGCTCGGGGAGCACACTGCCTTTGGCCGAGCGCGCGCTCTCAGCGCGCGACCATCTCTCGGGAGATCAAGCGCATGTGGTATTCGCGAAGGTCATCCTTGCTGCTCGCATTGGTGCTGTGTGGCGCATCGCTCTCAGGTCAGCAGCCATCCATCGGCTCACTTTCACCGGCCCAGCAGTCGGCCAAACCTCGCGCGCGGGACCTGGGTGTGCCTTTCGACGGTACGCCGGGCCCCCTCAATGCCATAACCGACGTCGCCGGCGTTGAAGTCGGCGCAACGACGATCATCAGGGGAGAGGGAAGACAGGCGGTGCGCACCGGAGTCACGGTCGTCCTGCCGCGAGGAAAGAAATGGGATCCGGTGTTTGCCGGGTATTACGCGGGCAACGGGTTCGGCGACCTCACGGGAGCGGCCTGGGTCCAGGAAGGCGGAATGCTCGGCGGGCCGGTGGCAATCACCAACACCTACAGCGTGGGAACCGTTCGCGACGCGGTACTCGCGTGGTTCGATGACGAGCTGAAGGTGAGCATCCCGTGGCATCAGCCGGTGGTGGGCGAAACCTCCGATGCCGGCCTGAACGACATCGCCGGCTTTCACGTGAAGCAGGAACATGTCTTCGCGGCACTCAATGGCGCCAGAGCCGGTTCGGTTCCGGAGGGCAACGTGGGCGGCGGCACGGGAATGGTGGCCCACGGCTTCAAGGGTGGCACCGGCACGGCCTCTCGCAGAGTGAGCGGGCGGTACACGCTCGGCGTGCTGGTGCAGGCCAACTACGGCAGTCGGGAGTGGCTGACCATCGCCGGGGTGCCGGTGGGGAGGGAGATTACCGACCTCCAACGCGAGCGCGGCGCACCGGCTCCGGGGGGAACCCGGGAGGGTTCCATCATCGTGGTCGTCGCGACCGACGCGCCCCTGCTTCCTCACCAGCTGGCGCGGCTCGCGCGTCGGGTCCCCATGGGGATTGCGCGGGTCGGTGGCACCGCCTCGAACGGCTCGGGAGACATTTTCATCGCGTTTTCGACCGCCAACCCCAATTCCGCGAAGACCGCGGGTGGGCCGGTCGATCTCACGATGCTGCCCAACGGAGACGAGAGTCCGTTCTTCGACGCCACGATTCAGGCGGTGGAAGAAGCGATCGTCAATGCATTGGTAGCGGCCGAGACCATGACGGGTTACAACGGGAACAAGGTGTACGCCCTGCCACATGACCGGCTGCGAGCCGCGCTGGCGAAGTACAACCGCCTGGTGAAGTAGTATCTTGTCGCCCATGGAAACCGAGCGCCTCTACTTCACCGATCCATATCTCCGGTCATTCCAGGCCCGGGTCGTCGCGCGGGGCGAGCTGGGCGGCCGGCCCGCGGTGCTCCTGGATCGCAGTGCCTTCTATCCGGAGGGCGGGGGACAGCCGGCGGACACGGGAATCCTGGGCGGCGTGCCGGTGCTCGACGTACAGGTCAATGAGAGTGGGGAGGTCTGGCACGCGCTGGAAGAAACGCTGACCGGTGACGCAGTTGAGGGGACTCTGGACTGGGACCGCCGCTTCGACCATATGCAGCAGCACCATGGTCAACACCTGCTTTCGGCCGCCTTCGAGAGCCTCTATGGGCTACCCACCGTCTCGTTTCATCTCGGAGCCGAAAGCGCGACGATCGATCTGGCTGCCGGCGACATCACCGAGGAGCAACGGCGGAGTGCCGAAGACCTTGCCAACCGGATCATCTGGGAAGACCATCCCGTCATCGCCAGGTTCGTGGCACCCTCGGAGTTGGCGAAAATCCCGCTGCGAAAGGCCCCCGTGGTCGACGGAGCCGTCCGGGTAGTTTCGGCCGGAGATTTCGACCATTCCGCCTGTGGCGGCACCCATCCCCGATCGACCGGCGCAGTCGGGTTGCTACACGTGCGGCGTACCGAGCGACGCGGTGGCGAGTCCCGGGTGGAGTTCGTTTGCGGCGGCCGCGCCCTTCGTGATCTGCGATTCCTGAATGCGCTCGTCACCGGTATCAGCAACAGCCTTTCCATCGGCGCGAACGAATTGGACGCGACCGTGGCGCGACTGCGGGAATCGGAGGACCGGGCCAGGAAACGGGTGCAGACGCTGGTGGAAGAGCTTTCCGGCTATGAAGCCGATCAGCTGGTAGCCAACGCGCCGCTTTCTTCAGGGACGCCCATCGTGCGACGGACCTACACCGACCGGACGCTGGGCGATTTACGGTATCTGGCGGCGGCGATCGCCGTGCGCGGTGGTGTCGCGCTGCTCGCGCTGTCAGGTGAGAAGGCGCAACTGGTACTCGCGCGTCCGGCCGAATCCAGCATCGACTGCGGCAAGCTCCTCAAGGAGGCGCTGAGCACGTTCGGAGGAAAGGGCGGAGGCCAACCCGCCATTGCGCAGGGTGGCTTGCCGGACGGGGCGTGGCTGGACGCGGCCCTGGACCTGACCCTTCAAAAGCTGCGGTCGGATCCATTGCTCCGCTCTGCTTGAACCACCGCCTCAGGACGAGGGCGTGTTGCGAAACGTGCGGGCCATGATCGCGTCAGCGACCGCAAATCCCTTCTTTCCGTAGAGCGTCCGGCTTCGCTGGGTGGGCCACAGAATGACGTAGTCGATCTCCCTGGTGCCGCACCACGCCAACGCAGCGTCCATCAGCGCCCCACCCACCCCACCTCTCGCGGTCTCCTGTACGTAGAGGTTCGTGACGTAGGCGTGCCACTCGGACTCCGCCACGGGATTGGGGATCTTCTCGATCAGCTGCAGCCACACGTGACCGACGATGGTCTCGCCGTGCTGCGCTATCCAACACCGCCAGACGTCGTCCGAGAGGCGATGGCGCATCCACTCGGCGCATCGCTCGATGAATTCGTCACGGGATTCCGTGGTAGCCGCTCGGGGGGCGCGGAATTCGTATCGCAACTCGGCCAGGCGCCGCGCGTCGGCCGGAGTGCCTTGCCGGATGGTCGCAGGCATGTGCCGGAAGATACGGAGGAGGGGCTAGGGACGAGAGAGACTCCTCGGTAAACTTCCAGCGTCCGATTCCGGGTTCTCTATGTCCGCCAAGTCCGTTTTACGCTGGGTGCTTCCTGCTGTCACGCTTCTGATCGGCTTCGCCGACCTGTGGCGGGGCGGAATGACGCTGGCGCCAATCGCGCTGGTTGCCGCGTACTGCATTCTCATTCCCTGGGCCATCTGGACGCGTCCGGGAGCGGAAGCCCCGGTAACGGATCCTGCCGGCTACCGGCCTTCATACTGGCTCGCCACGGCGGTGGGCGCGGCCGTGCTCGCCCTGTATGTGGTGACCCTGGCTCCCACGACCGCGATGTGGGATACCAGCGAGTACATGGCCGCGGCGTATACCCTAGGGCTGCCCCACCCGCCGGGAAATCCGTTTTTCGTGTTGCTGGGACGGGTGTTCAGCCTCCTTCCCATCGCCCCCACGGTGGCCCAGCGGATCAACCTGATCGCGGCGCTCACCGGTGCGGCCTCCGCCAGCTTCTGGTTCCTGGTAGCCGAGCGCATCCTCGCCCGGTGGTTCGCGGAACGGTGGGTGCAGCGCTTCGGTGCCGCGATGGCCGCGATCATCGGTGCCGCTGCGTTCACCGTCTGGAATCAGTCGGTGGTCAACGAGAAGGTGTACACGGTGGCGCTGCTGTTCACGGCCTTCGTGTCCTGGTTGATGCTGCGATGGATCGACCAGCCGGAGGGCCCGGCGGGCGACCGGAAGCTGATCCTCGCGGCCTATCTCCTGGGGCTGGGATACTCCAATCACATGGCGGGCTTCCTTGCGGCTCCCGCAATCGCCGCGGCGGTAATCGCCATTCGGCCTGCCACCCTGCTGCGCTGGCGGCTGCTCGCCGCGGGCGCCGCCGTGCTGGTCCTCGGCATGACGCCCTTCGCCACGCAGCCCATTCGCGCGGCCTATTTCCCACCGATCAACGAAGGCGAAGTAACCGCGTGCACCGATGGCCGGCCGCAGGTCTCCTGCACGTTGTCGAAGGTCACCTGGGAGCGCTTTCTCTACAACTTCAACCGCAAGCAATTCGGCAAGCCCCCGCTGATCGAGCGCCAGGCGCCTCTGGCGGGCCAGCTGGGGATGTGGTGGCTCTATTTCAAATGGCAATGGTTGCGCGATCCGCACGCTACCAATCCCCGGCTGCAACAGGCATTCGCGGTGCTTTTTTTCGCGCTCGGATTGGTGGGAGCCTGGGCCCATTGGCAGCACGAGCGTCGCACATTCTGGTATTTTGCGCCGCTGATGTTTTCCATGACGCTCGCGCTCATCTTTTACATGAATTTCAAGTACGGGTTCTCGCAGCCCCACCCGCCGGACGCGCCCACCGAGGTACGCGACCGCGACTACTTCTACATCTGGAGCTTTTCCGCCTGGGGCGTCTGGGCCGCCATGGGACTGCTCTGGTGCTGGGATGAGACCCGCCAGTTCATTGCCGGCATGAACCCGCGGTTCGCCTCGGTTATCGCGGGGCCCATCCTCCTGCTCGCCTTCGTTCCCCTCCTCGGCAATCGCGACGCGGCTCCCCGGAATCGGGAGACCTTCACCCGCGAATGGGCCGTCGACCTCCTCAACTCGGTCGAGCCCTATGGAATCCTCATCACCGGCGGCGACGACGACACGTTTCCACTCTGGTACGCCCAGGAAGTAGAAGGAGTCCGGCGCGACGTGACCGTCGCCGTGACTTCCCTCCTCGGCCTCGACTGGTACGGTCGGCAAGTGATCCGCCGCCCGGTGTACGAGTACGATGCCGAAAAAGGGCCGGCCATCTATCGCGACCGGATCTGGAAAAAACCGGAGGGGCCGATCGTCAAGATGACGCTGGAACAAGCCGACCTGCTGCCGTCCTATTACGAGCTCCATGGTGAGAACGTCTTTCAGAAGGACAGCCTGGTTGCACGGATCACCGCCCAGTATCTCACTAGGGACCAGATCCTGCTGCTGCAAATGATCAAGGACACCTTCCCGCAGCGGAGCATTTACATCAGCCGTGGGGCAGGGTCCTACGGCAACGAGTTGGGCCTCCAGCCCTACCTCCTCACGCAGGGCTTCGTGCGCAAGCTCCTGCCGGGCGCCATCAAGGCCACGGCCGATACCTTCTCGCTCGCAGGATACGGCTGGTTCGATTTCCGAACCACCGACCAACTCTGGCGCCAGGTCTACGGCGGAGACGAAGCGTTGATTCGCCAGCGCCGCTGGATCGATCCCTCATCGTCGAGCATTCCATTCAGCTACCTGCTCACCGCCGTGGCGTTGGGGGAGGGTTACAACCGGAAAGGACAGACCGCCGAAGCGACCAAGTTGTACAGCGTGGGGCGCGAAATCGCGAAGGCCGCCGGTCTGGAGGGCTATCTGACCGCGGAGCCTCCGGCGCCCGCTCCGGAGCGGGACTCTCAAAAAGGGTAGCAAACATTATAAAACAGTAGAAAACTTGACAAATACGTCACTCTTCTGAAGGTTGATGGGCGCCATCAGAGGAGGTCTCCGTGCCCGCCATGCCCGGTGTCGTCGGCCGCCCGGTCGTCTCGAACTACCAGGACTTTCTCGCATCGCTCCTCGGCGATCGCGAACGATTCTTCGAGGAAGTCGTCGATCAGCGCGATCTGACGCGCAAGCTGCAATACGCGCTGGCAACCGTGGTCGCGCTTTCCGGATTCTTTGGCCTGGTGGCCGGCGCGTATTCCGGCGCCTTTCAGGCAGTCTCGGCCGCGGTCAAGCTGCCGTTTCTTTTTTTCGCGACCTTCGCAGTGTGTTTTCCTGCCTTCTACGTGGTGCAGGTGCTGGTCGGGTCCCGCTTGAAGCTGGTGCAGGTCGTGGTTCTGGTCTTCGCGGCCTTGGCACTCACATCCGTCGTGCTCGCGGCCTTCGTGCCCATCACGGCGTTTTTCCTCATCACTGGTGCCGACTACTACTTCCAGCACCTGCTGAACATCGCGCTGGCGGCGGTGGCGGGACTGTTCGGGATGTACGCACTGCACGATGGTCTGACCGTCGTGTGCGAAAAGCGCAGCGTGTATCCCCGCAAAGCACTGACCATCATGCGGGTGTGGGCGATTCTCTTTGCGTTCGTGGGAGTGCAGCTTGCCTGGAATCTCCGTCCGTTCCTGGGTGACCGGAACCAGGGATTTCAGGTTCTCGGCAGGTATCAAGGCAACTTCTACAGCGCGGTGATCTACTCGGTGAATCAGCTCCTTCACACCGAGCCGAAACCAGAGGAGGGAGCCCCGGTCGATACCACGGCCCTGTTGCGCCGCATGCTCCAGCAGGAGCCGGCACGCCCATGACCGGAAACGGCGCGGGTCGAGGCCAGCCGCCGGAGAACGACATTCTGACGGTGGAAGAGGTCGCGGCTTACCTGCGGCTCCAGCCCCAGACGATTTACAAGTGGGCCCAGGAAAAACGGATTCCGGCAGTGAAGCTCGGCAAAGAATGGCGCTTTCGGAAAACGATCCTGGACCGGTGGCTGGACGAACAGATACTCGGGGAAGAGTCGGGGTTTGGACACCTGAAAGGCGGTTGAGGCGGTTGAGACGGTTGAGACGGTTAAGGGGGTTAAGGCGGTTGGATTCCTGCGACCGCCAACCGCCGAACCGTCCCAGCCGCCCCAACCGCCTTGCTACTTCTTCGCCGGTCCCCTAACTACCCGCACTGTCACCGCCGTCCTCACCGTCGTTCCCCGGACCGCCGCAGTTAGTGTCTGATCTCCGGGCGCCGCTCCCAGCGTCCAACGCGCCGTCGCCCGTCCGCGTTCGTCGGTCATCACCCGAGTGGGAGTCACGCCGCCTGCCGATGAAGAAAAAACGACTTGTACATCGGAGATCGCGTTTCCATACCCGTCGGTCACGGTGAAGACGACCGGTTTCGGCAGTGCGCGGCCGGGTGGCGCACTCGCTGGCGTTCCCGTCGGCTCGATGTTCGCTGGCTCGAGCGGACGTGCCCGCGCGCTTACGCGAACCGGAGAATCGTTGCTCGCCCGCAGCTCCAGCCATTGCGCGCCCGCCTGCCGCCCCAGTGTCCAGCGGAGCGGCACGCGACCCTGCTGATCGGCTACCAGCAGCGTTTCCTGAACGCTACCGGTGACGGCCAGTATTCGGAGCCGGGCCCCCGCGGCGACATTGCCATCGCGGTCGGTCAGCCGGGCAACGATGGGGCGCTTGAGCGTGCTGCCGACCGCCGCCTCCTGGCCGGCGCCGCTTTCGATTGCGACGGCGGCGGCAGTCCCGGCCAGCGCGGTCGCCGTCACCGCGAATGGCGCGATGGTCCGTGGGTTCCCCACCTGGACCCGCGCCCGTTGGGGTCCCGCCCGGCGGCCCAGAGTCCAGCGGGCCCAGGTCTCGCCCAGCGAGTCGGTGCGCGACGCGAGTCCCTCGATGGTTCCCCCATCCGCCGTCGTCCAGGTGACCGGCACATCCGCGGCGGCGGCCCCGCTGCTATCGGTGACCCGGATTCCGACCGGCGCGGACAGCGCCATTCCGATCGGGCCCCGGGGCGCTTCGCCAAGAAGCTGCACCCGCGTATTGGCCGGAACCGGATCGGCCTCGGCGGTGACCACCAGTGTGCTGTCGATCCCCGCGATCGTGATGAGTAGATGCTGCCGGCCGGCTTGCGGTCCAAGCAACCAGGAGACGCGTGCGCGGCCATTGCGATCGGTGGTGGCTGCGTCCGGCTCCGCCTTGCCCTGGGAATAGTCGGTCGCAAACGAGACGACCGCATCGGGCACCGGCCGGCCACCGGGCGAAAGCACCTGGAGCGTGACGGCCTGCGACAGTCGCCGGCCGGCAGGCGCGCGTTGATCGGTGCCGGAAAGCAGGCGGACCGATCCCGCCGTCAACGACACTTCCGCGGGAATGCTCGCGGAGTAGCCGTCGGTCGCGGCGGTGAGCAAGGTTCGGCCGGGCGCTCCGGCCCTGGCACTGCCGGTCGGACTGATGGCGACGATCGTGGTGTCGGCGGATTCCCAGTGAATCGCCCGGCCGGTTACTCCACGCCCTCGGGCGTCGAGTGCGCGCGCGACCAGCTGAACGGTGGTCCCCTCCGGCAGACGAACCAGCGTATCATGCGCGATCGCTACCGACCGCACCCGCTGCCACACGGTCACGCGGGCACGGCCCATGCGCTCGCGCACTGAAGCGGTGATCGTTGCGGTGCCGGGGCCCCGCGCCAGCACTGCGCCCGATGAATCGACCGTGGCGACCGCCGAGTCGTCCGTGGTCCACCCGATCGTGGCGCCGGCGAGCGTGGCACCGTGCTCGTCGGTCACCGTGGCGGCCAGTTGCACGGTATCGCCGATGGCGGTGAGCGTATCGAGGCCCGGGGCGAGCATCACCCGCCGGGCGGCGAGGTCGGCAAAGCTCACCGACCCCAGACCCAACCACGGCGTGAGACCGAGATTGCGGGCGTTGACCAGAAGCCCAATGATCGCGGCCAGGGTGGTGACCGTGACCGTGATCCACTTGCCCGCGCCCGTCAGGCTGCCAAGGCTGGGAAGAATCTTCATGGCTCTTTCGAGTATGCGGGTTTGGGGCGTACTCGGGAAGGTCCTGTCGGCCGGGATGCGGCGCCGTGCGTTAGCTCACAGCCCCGCGTAGCGCCGAAGGAGGCATGGCTTCATTCATTAGCGAGTTTCTCCAATGCGTCGCCGGTCAGGCGGAAGATCTGCCAATCCCCCATCGGTTTGGCTCCCAGAGCCCTGTAAAACTTGATGGCCGGCTCATTCCAGTCGAGCACCGCCCACTCGAGCCGGCCGCATCCCCGTTCGCGTGCGAGCTGGGCGAGGTGGATGAGCAGTCGGCGTCCGATGCCGCGGCCCCGGGCGGCGGGCCGCACGAACAGGTCTTCCAGATAAATCCCGGGCAGGCCGAGAAAGGTCGAGAAGTTGTGGAAGAAGAGCGCGAAGCCTACCGGCCGGCCTTCGTCGGAGGCGATGAGGACTTCTGCAAATGGGTGGGGGCCAAAGAGCGCATTACGGATTCGCTCTTCAGTCGCGACCACTTCGTGGGGCAGCTTTTCGTATTCCGCGAGATCGCGGATGAACGAGAGGATGAGCCCTACGTCATCGGCAACGGCCGACCGTATCTGAACGGCCACACAATCCCCCGGCGAGAGCGAGCGCTGAATCTAGGCGAATGCCCGGGAAACGGTGGGTGAGCTAGCTCTTGCTTGCCGACCAGGTTGCTGAACCGTTGGCCGTGCAGGACGGGTTCGGGAAACTGGTGACCAGGGTGAAGCTGGCACTCCCGCTCGAAGCGGTGGCTGAGGTGAAGCTTCCATTGACCGTGAGCGAGAGGGCCGCCGGCCCCGAGCCGCTGGAGGTGACGGTAAAGGAGCTGCCGCTGATCGCCAGCGGCGCGCTGTAGGTGATCGTCGTCGAGCCGGTGGAGGTGCATCCTCCACTGACCGAATAGCCGATCGTGAAGCTGGTGATCGCGTTGTTCACCACCGTGAACGAAATTGTTTTCCCCTGGCTCGTGGTGCCGGTCCAGGTTCCGCTGTAGTCAGCGCTGAGCGAAATACTCGCGCTGGCGGGGTATCCGGCCGTCACGGTGGTAGTGGTCGAGTTCGTCGTGTACCCGCTCTTGGAAGCGGAAACGGTGTAGGAGCCCGGCGGCACGTCGGAGATCGTGTAGTTCCCACTGGCATCCGTGACGACGGTTGCCGTGGCCGGCGAGGTCGAGACCTGAGCCCCGGACACCGCAACGCCCCCGCTGGTCACCCTTCCGGAAATGGTACCGGTAGCTGGCGTCTGGCCGACCGTCAGGTTGAACGTCGCGGTTCCCGTCCCGGTGCAAGACGGGAGCGGGGAGCTTTGCGTAACGGTCATCGTGGCGCTGCCCGTGACGTTCGAGCTCGAGCTGAAGGTGCCCGAGGCATTGAGGTCGATCTTGACCGGCGCGACCCCGGTCCGCGTGATCGTAAAGCTGTTGCCGGACAGGGGAACCGGGGTGGTCGGCGTGTACGTTATCGTGGCAACCCCCGTGCAGCTGCCGGTCACGTCGGCGCTGACGTAGAACTTGGTAATCGCGTTGTTTACCACCGAGAAAATGATCGGCCGCCCCTGCGAGGTGGTTCCGCTCCAGTAGCCGTCATAGCTCACCGAGAGCGAAATATTGGCCGTCGCGGTTTGTCCCGCCGTCACGGTAACCGACGCGGAGCCTGATCCGGACCCATCCTTGCTCGCGGTCACGGTGTACGCGCCCGGAGCAACGTTGCTGAGGGTGTAATTGCCCTGCGCATCGGTGATGGCGGCCGTCGTGGCCGGGGTCGTGCTGACCGTCGCGCCGGCGACCCCGTTGGTGGTTCCCCCCTCGGTCACTTTCCCTGAAATCGTTCCCACCGTGCCGGGAGCCGGTATGCTCGCCGACCAGGTCGCGGTCCCGCTGGCGCTGCAGGACGGCAAGGGGCTCGACTGGGTGAATGTGAAGGTGGCGGTGCCGCTCACTGCGGTGGGAGAAGAGAACGTCCCGGAAATCGTAAAAGACAAAGCGGCTGGCGGGGTGCCGGTCCCATTGACGGTAAAGGTGCCCCCGCTGATGGCGAGCGGGGACGAGAACGTGAGGGTGGTGGTGCCGTTCGCCGAGCAACCGCTGCCGCTTGCCTGGTAGCCGACCGTCACGGTGGTGATGGCGCCGCTGGCGACGGTGAACGCAACGGATTTTCCCTGGGAGGTGGTTCCGGTCCACGTGCCGTTGTAATTCGGACTCAGGGTAACGTTGCCCGTGACCGTTTGGCCGGCTACCACCGTCACACTCGCGGTCCCCTGGTTGTAGCCATTCATCGCGGCGGTCACGGTGTAGCTGCCGGCGGTCACATTGGAGATGGTGTAGTTGCCCTGCGCGTCGGTTGCGACTGAACTGGTGGCGGGCTGGGTGGTGACGGTGGCGCCCGATAAGGCGCTACCCGCTCCGGCTGCGGTGACCTTGCCGGTGATGGTTCCTGTGGTTGCTGTCTGACCGGAGGTTCCAGGCTGGGTTGGGGCGTCACCGCCGGCGCATCCGGACAGGAGGCCGGCAACCACGATGGCGCCCAACGCGAGTGTTCTCAGGGTCGTGGAGTCTGCAGTTTTCATTCGTTGAAAGGACTGCGCGCTCGGCTCACGGTGTGGCTGAGTGCCGATCCTGTCAAGGATATGGTGCGAAATCGGAACCCGTGCGGTGGCACGGGTCACGGGTCCCTCGGGACTTCCGTCAAAACGTGAAGGAGGCTTCAGTCGCGGCTGGTCAGACGAGCTGTCTGAGGCTGTTTGGGAAACGGTGCACCGTTCCAGCGGGGATTTTTCCACTCCCGGCGCGGGGCGGTCGCGGGACAGTGATGATCCCCGGCAACACCAGGCCACCGTGGGGCAATCGCACTAGCGCGAACCCGGTGGTCCGCACCATGTTTCCATCTCGTCTGTTGGTGGTGACCCGCTGCATTTCTCGCCGCACCCGACTTGGCGATGGCACAGCCGATGCGATAGCCGTTTGAACTGGCTCCGCCCCTGAGGGGCCTTTGGCATTCCGCGGGAACCGGACGCTTCACATCCAGGAGGTTGCAGTCAGCGCCCCAGCCTTATTGACTGACCGCCCGCTCGGCGTTCTGGAGCTCAAGAACGGCCGGGATGGTTTTCTCCGCCGTAAGGAACACGCCTACCTGGCCGAGTCTGGCGATGTCTTCGTCGCGCAACGCCTGATTCAGCGACTCGGCTTGCGGACCGGAGACATGATCTCTGGAACGTTGGACCAGCAGCGAGGTCGTGGCCGGGGCCCGGCGCTGGCCAGCGTCAGCCTGGTGAACGGACTTCCCGCGGATTCGGTCGCCAGTCGCCCCGAGTTCAGCCGCCTGACGGCGATCCATCCCAATGAGCGGCTCCGGCTGGAATGCGAGGCGACGCGGGGGACTCCCTTCGGCGCCATCGGGCGCGTGATCGACATCCTGTGCCCATTTGGCAAGGGGCAACGCGCGCTGATCGTGGCGCCGGCCAAGGCCGGCAAGACTACGGTGCTCCAGGCGGTTGCCGCGGGGATTGCGGCCAACTATCCCCAGGCCGAGATCCTGATTCTGCTGGCGGACGAACGGCCCGAAGAAGTCACCGAAATGGAGTCGTGCGGAGTCGGCGAGGTGGTTGCGTCGAGCTTCGACTTTCCCGCGGACCGTCACGTTGGGGTGGCGGAGATCACGCTGGAACGGGCCCGCCGCCGGGTCGAGTCGGGCCATGACGTCGTCCTGATCCTGGATTCGATCACCCGTCTCGCGCGGGCCTACAACACCATCGAGCGCGGCGACGGGCGCACCCTCTCGGGCGGCCTGGGAGCCCAGTCCCTCGAGCGTCCCAAGCGGTTCTTCGGCAGCGCCCGCGCGGTCGATCCCGCAAAGGGCGGCGGGTCGCTCACCATCATCGGCACCGCCCTGGTGGACACCGGATCCAAGATGGACCAGGTGATCTTCGAGGAATTCAAAGGGACCGGCAACAGCGAGCTGGTGCTTTCGCGCGAGCTCGCCGACCGCCGCGTTTACCCCGCCATCGACCTCACCGCCAGCGCTACGCGCAAGGAAGAGCTGTTGCTTACCGAAGAAGAGTTGATTGCTTCCCATGGGCTGCGCAAACAAATCGCCGCGCTGCCCACGATGCAGGGGATGCAGCTGCTCCTCGAGTTGTTTAAGCGGACGGCGACCAATGAGGATCTGGTCAAAGAGTCGGTAAGGGTCGGTAAGAGTCGGTAAGGGACGGAAAGGGTCGGTAAGGGTGCGTTCACCCTCACGTCTCTTACCGACTCTTAGCGTCCAGTTCGCGGAATCTGGCCGTAAAATGCCGCAACCACGGCGCCTGCTCCACCATCTTCAGTCCTCTGATCTCCTCTTTCCGCCGCGCCACCTCCGCAATGACCTCGCCGACGTAGTCGATATGGCTTTGCGTATACGTGCGTCGCGGCACTGCCAGCCGAACCAGCTCCATGGCGGCGGGAACCTCGGATCCATCGGGGTTCGGCTTGCCGAACATGACCGAGCCGATCTCGACCCCGCGAACGCCCCCTACACGGTACAACTCGATGGCCAGGGCCTGTGCGGGATACTGCGCAGGAGGGATGTGGGGTAGGAGCGTCTTGGCATCGAGATAGACCGCATGCCCGCCCGGCGGTTGCACCGTGGGCACGCCGGCTGCCTCCGCCTTTTCGGCGAGATATGCCGTGGACCGCAGACGATAGCGCAGGTACTGCTCGTCCAAGACTTCTTCCAGGCCGGTCGCGACCGCTTCGAGGTCGTATCCCGCCATACCGCCGTACGTCGGAAAGCCCTCGGTGAGAATCAGCAGATTGCGGCAGTCTCGCGCGAGCGCTGGGTCGTTCATCGCCAGGAAGCCGCCGATGTTCGCCATGCCGTCCTTCTTGGCCGACATGGTGCATCCGTCCGCCAGTGAGAACATCTCCCGCGCGATTTCCTTGGGCGTACGGTCGGCGTAGCCCTCTTCCCGCAGCTTGATGAAGTAGGCGTTCTCCGCGAATCGGCACGCATCGAGAAAAAGGGGGATGCCGTACCGATCGCACACCGCACGCACGGCGCGCAGATTGGCGAGCGAGACCGGCTGTCCGCCGCCCGAGTTATTCGTCACGGTCACCATGACCAGCGGCACGTGGGCCCGACCGGCCGTCTCGATGGTGGCCTCCAGGGCCGCGACATCCATGTTGCCCTTGAACGGGTGTTTCTGCGAAGGGATGCGGCCTTCGGGAATCAACAAGTCACGCGCTTCGGCGTCGCCGTGCTCGATGTTGGCGCGGGTGGTGTCGAAATGGGTGTTGCTCGGGACAACCTGACCCGCTTTGACCATCACCGAGAACAGGATGCGCTCGGCCGCGCGCCCCTGGTGGGTGGGAATCACTTCCTTGAGCCCGGTGATGTCCTGCACTACCTCCTGAAAGCGGTAGAAGGAGCGGCTTCCGGCGTAGGATTCATCGGCGTCGAGCATCGCCGCCCATTGGCGCGACGACATCGCCCCGGTTCCGGAATCGGTCAGCAGATCGATCAGCACCTCGTCGGCGTGGAGGCCGAAAAGGTTATAGCCCACCCGCGCCAGCGCAGCTTCGCGCTCTTGCGGCGTGATTTCCCTGATCGCCTGGACTGAGTGAATGCGAAACGGTTCGATGACCGTGCGGAAGGACATGGGCGCCTCGAAATGAGCTCAGGATTAAGACTAGCGGTCCAGCCGGGTCGCGCCCACGGTCTTGATCGCCGCGGTGCTGAGTGGTAATTAAGGACGGATTTATCTGGCCTCGCTCGCGGAGGACCCATGTTCCCACGATCGCTCGCGCTCTCCACCCTCGCCGCCATGCTGCTGGTCACCCACAGTCCGGCGCAGTCGCCGGCAGCGTCCCGGCTCCCCAGGGAACAGTCGCAGGGAGGCGTTCAGGTCACTATCCGAGAATGGGAAGTGCCTACGCCCGGGTCCCGGCCGCACGATCCGCTCGGCACGGCCGACGGAGCGATCTGGTATACCGGCCAGATGGCCAACAAGCTCGGCCGTCTGGACCCGAAGACCGGCCAGTTCAAGGAATACGCGATCAAGACGGCCGGCTCCGGCCCCCACGGGCTCGACGCCGACAAGGACGGCAATATTTGGTTCACCGCCAACTTCAAGGCGTACATCGGTAAGCTCGATCCGAAGACCGGCCAGTTCACGGAATATCCCATGCCCGACTCGGCGGCCCGGGATCCGCACACCCCGATCTTCGACCAAAAGGGCGTCCTCTGGTTCACGCTGCAGGGTGCCAACATGGTGGGCCGGCTCGATCCCCAGACCGGCGAGGTCAAGGTCGTCAA
>JACQVB010000184.1 GCA_016209985.1 Gemmatimonadota bacterium
CTTGACCTTGCTCATGGATCACCTCCCCCCCGAACATAACGGGGTTATTGAGGTGTCCACCAAATCGGGTCAGGCCCAAGCTGCGGGCGACCCAGTCGCCCGCGCACAAAGGAAATGTCTTCCTTACTTGGCGCGCGCGCCAGCTGCAAACGCCTCGTTAGAAGGCGCGCTGAGGCTCAGAGTCTGTCTGGCGCGCCGCGGGTGCCCCCGCTCTCGTGACTGGGCCGGTGAGCACGGTGGTTCAAGCCCTGGAGCGTGATGTCCAGAGCGGCGCGCCGCCCCGATGCAGCCGTTGGGTGGCGGTGGGGTACGGCACACAGGAGTTCGCCGCCCAGGCTCGCCACGTGGATCTCAGATTGAGCACCCACCGGTTCATCCGTTGTTCCGCACGGAACCGCGTCGGGGGTCGCGCGCCTCCTAACGCTCTGCGCTTCACCCGCGGGCGACGTGCCGCGCGGGCTGTACGACGCTCAAACGTGCAGTGATGTGGGCGGGCGCGTAAACGAACGACTTCCTTAGCACGAACAACGCCCGCCGGTGTGCAAGCGCTTGTTAGGCTGCACCGCGGCGAGATTGATAGCGACCGGATGGAAGCGGTCGTGCGGTACGATGTGGTGCTTTTCGGAGGACGTAGGTCCAGGCTGCACGACGACGCCCGTTCCGGAGGGTTACGAAGACGCGGCGTCGCACGAATTCTGGTCCTTCGTACTCGTCAAGGGCTTTTAGGACGTGCGGCTCATGAGTGGGTAGTTCGTACAGCTCTCCAAAGACACGTAGACTGGTGCGCGATTTTCGGTAAGCTCCAGGATATTCGCCGAGGTCATACAACTTGCCGCGCATCGAAGCGTGCTGTACGAACCGCGCGGCGCGGAGCAATGGATGAGCGCCTGTGGGAGCGCGCCGCAAAGTCCCATAAACGAATAGAGGAGGGGTTTTCACTTTGGAGGAAGCAGTCCCGTAGTGCGCAGCAACTGCGGAAGGCGCTCGAACCCCTGCGCGATCAGTGAATCGGTGATGAATCGGTGGTTGGTGAGCATTCTCAAGTCGTATTCAAACAGGGCCAGGATCTCGCTATCAGAAATCTGTCCAAGTTGCCGCAGGCTCGCCAGAAGCTCAAAAAAGTTCAAGTATCGGTACAGCTCGTCGGCAAGAGGAAGATAAGTACCGGCCATGACGGCGGACTCTAACTGGGCATAGGACGGCTGTTCGTTGTAATCCAAGACGCGTCGGACGTTGAGGTAACGGTCGGTCTCGAAGAAGCTCTCATGGAGTGACAAGAGCCACTCGGCACGCCGCGTCCGCACAGATCGACGATATGTCAAGTACGCGGCCGGCGCTCCGAAGATAGCGATGGCGCCGGCGATTGTGGTGGCAATATTCGCAGCGAGTGTCCAGTCCAAGTTGGGAGAGCTCCGAGTGCAGCCTAACGCGATGGAAATGAGCTGCGGGCGCGCGTACGACAATGGCGCGCTGTAGCGGCGGCTCTGCAAGTACGCGCGCCCGGCAGCTCCATTTCCCTAGTTAGCCCGCGCTACCGATCGAACCGCACCGCGTGATGGCCCGCGGCAGGAGCCGGGAAGAACCCGGCCGTCACCGCGTAGATCGAGTTCCCGTGCCGCGCGATCGTGGTCAGCGGGGTCGTGTACTGGATATACCGTTCGATTGTGCCCGAGCTGTAGTCGGGCGACATGGCGATTACAGCGATCTGGCTGAGCAGATTCTGCACGACATAGAGTGTGTGACCTGCCAGCAGGAGACCGTCCGCGAAGCAGACATTGCCGCCCGCGAGGGGAATGCTCGTCGCGACCCCGGTGACGGGGTCGGTGAGGTACAGCGTGCCGACGCGGAGATTGGACACGATCAGCCGACTGCCGTCGGGCGTTACCTCTATGCCGTTGGCGTTGATCGGCGGCAGCGCCGGAGCCCCGGATCCGACGCCGCAGTGTGCGACCGTTTCCTGGACCCAGTCGCCGCTCAGCGGAGCGACCTCGAAGCCGCCGAGCACGTCGCCCGCCGGTCCCAGGTGGACGCGGTACAGCACCGGCCGGAACGAGTCGGTAAAATAGGCGGCCGTGCGGGTGACGATCACGTCGTTAATGACTGTGGTACCGGGCGGCGAGGCAAACGTGAACTCCGCGACCACCGCGCCCGTGTGGGCATTCACCACGGTTCCTGCGCCACTCGGACCGCGCGCGGCGAATACATTGCCGCTCCGATCGTCATGCTTGAGCCCGAGCATGGGGCGACCGTCGGCAGCGCGCAGGAGCGCGACGGTGCCGGTCCTGAGATCACCGCCGTACAAGGACCCAATACCGATGTGGCCGACGTAGAACGTCGAGCCGGTTCCCACCGCGATGCCCTCGGGATTCACCGGAAGCGGAATGACGTCCGGGAACACCGGGGCATGAGAGAAGGAGGGCGGAGGCAGTGCGGTTGAGGCTGGTGCGAGCGGCTGTCTGTCGCTGCACCCGGTCACGCCCAATAACAGAGCGCACCCTAGGACGGCGGTCGTGCGGTTCATCGTGCCTCCATTCGGCTGAATAGGAGCCGGGGAACCTTCACCCGTAGCGAGTCCGGCTACCGGCGGCGGGCTAACGGACCGCGTTTCTGCTGCGGGCGACTCGCCCCTTTGCGGGTCGGCCGCTCGCGCGCAGCACGTGCGTCCGCTGGCGCACAACCTCAAGTTCCTTCAAAACGTGCGCGCCCGCCAGCAGCAAACGCAAGTTAGACAGCGCGCTAGAAGCGCCCGAACCACTTGTTGGTGCTCAGAGAGAGGGCCTCGGCATGAGCTACCACCCGGTCGAGAGCCACCCTCAAAGTCGAGAACTCAATCTCTGGTAGGGGTTTGCCCTGGTACGTGGTCTGCGAGAAACTCACGGAGCCGGGACTCCCGAACCAATGTGCGCCAAGGCTACGGATGTTCGAGTACGCGACCGCGGCGATCCGGGCCCGCCAGAGCTCACGCTTGAGAAAGGCCAGGGCATCGGAGGGAAGGCCGGACCCGAGAGTTGCGAATAGATCAGCCTCTGAGAGAGCTTGGTTGGGCGGCAATTTGGCGAAGGCTCCTTCCAAGGCGGCTTTGTTCGCCGGCGTGGTGCTCTTGTAGGGCAGCGAGGTCTGCAGGAGTTTCGGATGGATGAGGGCTAGGACCGGGTCACCGCCGTGCTCGACGAGCACCGTCACGAAGTTGCGCGCTCCGTTGCCGGTCGAGGCGTCCAGTCCGTTCCCAAGCGCTTCGATGTAGCAGCACACCAGGAGCCTGGCCTCATCCTCATGATGCTCGGCGAAGAGCCGATCTGTGAGAGCGGCCTTCTGTCGCAGGTCCTCGAAAAAAGCCTCGATAAATCCCTTCTTGGCGGCGAGATCTTCGGGTGATGGCATTCCGTGGTGCGCTGTCTAACGGCTCGCGCTTAAGCTGCGGCGCGCCATCTGAGTGTGCACAAATGAAATTCTACCCTGATTGTGCGGCGCCGACAGCTTCAAGCGCTTGTTAGGCTGAGGCCCGCTGGTTCCCTGCACCGGACGATCGCCCCACACCCGGCGCGATGCGTAGCTCGCCTCGAGCGAGGCGGGCCGAGGCTCGCTCGGGCACCCACCCAGTGTGAGAGCCTTTTGCACTAGGTCCTGGAGAACTGTTGGTCGACCTTCAGCCTAACTAACAGTAGACTGCATTGCAGCCCTCGGAATCAGCATAACCCGCGCAAGCTAACCCCGGCAGGCCCCCACCCACGCCGCGATTACACCGCAACCCTCGCTGCCTATCCCCTCGCAGCCCAATCCCGGCCCATCCTCCAGTGGAAAACCGATTCCTACCCACCGGCGAGCACCGCGCCAAAACAAAACCCGGCCGGTCCCTTGAGCGAGACCGGCCGGGCCACGTTCGAGAACGTCAGCCCGCTCAGCCCTTCACCCTCGCATGATCCGCCTGGTGGGCCACCAGATTGAGCCACGCGCCGATGCTGAGCGACAGCATCAAGC
>JACQVB010000179.1 GCA_016209985.1 Gemmatimonadota bacterium
CCACGTAGGGTGCCCGGTACCCGTTCAGCCGGAACTTCTTGCCGGTGAACGTGAAGTCCGGGGTGGGCCCGACGCTCACGTGACACTGGTTGCACGTCAACCCCGTCTGCCGCACAAACGACGGCATCGCGTTGGCGTTCGAGACCAGAGCCACCGTCGCCACAAATGCGACAGCTGCAGCTAATCCGAACCGACTCATTGCTCGTACCTCCTGGCTAACGGTACTTACGGTTCACTGCGTGAAACGACGGAGATGTACTACCTACAACAACAAGTGCGAGCTACAACAACAAGTGCGAGGGTACGCGCCCTCCTTTCGTCACCTACTTTTTCTTCTGCTTGGCCTCGGTGGCGCTGATGAACGCAAGGATAGCGTTCGCATCATCGTCGGTGAGTTTCTGCGCCGGCATCTTGGCGCCCTTGTACTCCTTCATCAGGGCCTGCGCGGTGGAATCGGTGGCGAGCATACCGTTGGTGTCCTTCAGCCAATTCACGATCCATTCGTGGCTGCGGCGTTCGCTCACGCCGGCCAAATCAGGAGCGACGCCGCTCCCCTTGCCTTTACCGATTGAGTGACAACCAGCACAGCCCCGGTTCTGCCACAGCGTCTGCCCACGCTTGACCTGGGCATCGTTGGCCTGTGCACTTGCGGCACCCGCGCTGAAGAGCAGAGCGGCACCTGCGGTTCCAAGAACGACAAACGCTGTCTTCCACGCCATACAGTCCCACCCGTCGGATAAGGGGTTGTGGTTGGCTAAACATCGTTTGAAATATGGATATAGACCGAGGCCCTCCCGGCCGGTCTATAGGGGGCCAAGATGCGGTTACGGCGGGGTTTTGTCAACCACCGGAAGTCAGCCCGGCGCCTACGGGGATTCATAATTGGTCCGACAGGAAAAATCCGATCGGCGCACCTCAAGTTGGCTTCCCCGACGGGCTTCCGTGGCGTCACCTCGCCGGGTACAATGCACCCGCCGGGGCCTGCCATTATTAAGGGCTGGTGCGTAGCCGACGTATTTACCCTGGCCTAAGGCTCCGGAGGCAACAGCCGTGGTAGTTGGTTCCGACATGATTTCCCCTTTGGCCATCGATGCCCGGGGCATTGGCAAGCGCTTCGGGCGAAGCTGGGCCCTTCGTGGCCTCGATCTCACGGTGCTCGCCGGACAGTCGGTTTGCCTGCTGGGTCCCAACGGCTCCGGCAAAACGACCTTCCTGCGCGTCCTCGCAACCGCTACCCGCCCGACCCAGGGAGAGGCCTTCGTTTTTGGCCACCATAGTGTCCGCGACGGAGACGAGGTACGCCGGCGGGTCGGTCTGCTCTCCCACCGGACATTCCTTTATGGAGAGCTCACCGCGCTGGAGAACCTCCGGTTTGCCGCCGGGATGTACGGCGTCCATCGAGACCAGGCGTCTCTCCACCGTACCCTGACCGAGGTCGGCCTGGACTACGCCGCCCATCGCCGGGTGCGGGGGTTTTCGCAGGGAATGATTCAGCGCCTCGCACTCGCCCGCGCGACACTCCATCAGCCGCCGCTGCTCCTTCTGGACGAGCCCTACTCCGCCCTCGACGCCACCGCCCTGCAGCTACTCGACCGGTTTCTGGACCGCTTCGTGGCGGGCGGTGGGACGATGATCGTCGTGACCCATCAAATCGAGCGGGGGCTGGCCGCCTGTGAACGGGCCGTCGCCATCAAGGCCGGTCGGTTGGTCTACGACGGTCCGTCGGACTCCTTCCTTTCTTCCCCGCAGGCGGCGGCCGCAGGAGACTGGGCGTGATGAGCGGCTCGGAGTGGCGTCGGGTCTGGACGGTCGTCTGGAAGGACACGTTGACCGAACGCCGTACCAAAGCCGCCTTCAACGCGATGGCGTTTTTCGCCGGCATGGTGCTGCTGATTTTCGCCTTCGCCCTGGGCCCGGACACCCCCGGCATCGGCCCCATGGGCCAGACGCTGCTCCAGTATGTGTCACCGGGACTGCTCTGGGTCGCGATCATGCTGACCGCGGTCCTGGCGCTCGGCCGGTCCTTTCAGATCGAGCTGGAAAACGGGGCATTGGAGGGATTGCGGCTGTATCCGGGCGAGCGCCGCTCCATCGGCATCGGCAAGATTCTCTCCAACGTGCTCACCCTGGCGGCGATGGAGCTGCTGGTGGTTCCCATCGGCGCCGTCCTGTACAACCTCGATCTCTGGTCTAAGCTTCCCGCCCTGGCCGGCGTGCTGTTTCTGGCGACGATCGGCCTCGCGGCCGTGGGGACGTTCTATGCGGCACTCACGGTGAATCTGCGGGCGCGGGAAGTCATGCTGCCCCTGCTGCTCTTTCCGGTTATGGTTCCCGTCATTCTGGGCGCCGTCAAAGCCACGAATCTCATCCTCAACGGCAGTCTGATGCAGGACGAGCTCGGCACCTGGGTACGCCTGCTGATCGTCTTTGACGTGGTCTTCGTGACGGTGTGCACGTTGACATTCGAATACGTCCTAGAGGAATAGCCAATGGCCAACCAACCTCGGGTAGAACGGCTCGGCCGGTACGCCGGAATACTGGCGCTCCCGGTCCTGGCCGCCGGCCTGTACCTCGGGCTGTTATGGGCGCCGCCGGATGCGATGATGGGCGACGTGCAACGCATCATGTACGTCCATTTCCCCAGCTGGATCGCCGTGGCCCTGGCCTATACCACCGGATTCGTGGCCAGCATTCTCTACCTGGTGAAGCGCCAGGCGCGACTCGACTACTGGGCGCAGGCGGGAATCGAGGTCGGGTTGGTGTTCAACATCAGCGGCCTCATCACCGGCTCGCTCTGGGGCCGTCCTACCTGGGGCGTGTACTGGACCTGGGATCCCCGGCTCACCAGCACCGCCATCATGGCCATCACCTTCGCGGGGTACCTGGTGCTGCGATCCTTCATCGAAGATCCGGATACTCGCTCCCGGGTGGCCGCACTGGTCGCGACCGTCGGATTTCTCAACGTCCCGATCGTCTACTTCTCGGTGAAATGGTGGCGGACGCTGCATCAACCCCAGTCCAATCCCTCGACCGTAGATCCGGCGATGGTCTTGCCGCTCCGGATCATGATGGTCGCTTTCACGTTGTTGGCGTACTATCTGATGACCAGACGGTATTTGCTCGCCGAGGCGGAAGGCAGCATCGAACGCGAGTCCTTGCGAATGGAGGCGGCCAATGGATAACCTCGGATTCATTGCCGCCGCGTACCTGGCAACACTCATCGTAGTTGGCGGGTATACGTTATCGCTGTGGCGACGGTTGCGGCGCGCCCGGCAAGACCGGGCTCAGGAAGGACAGCTCCCATGACGAAGAAGCGTCTCAGCGGAAAGACGACGGGCGCCTTGATCGGCGCCGCCGTCGTGCTCGTGGCATTCGGATACCTGATCTGGGGCGGGATCGGCGGAAACCTGGTCTACTTCCTCACCCCCAAGGAGCTGCTCGACAAGGGGCCCAAGGCGGTTGGCGCCTCGGTGCGTCTGGGCGGATTGGTGGAGGGGGGCACGGTGCAATGGAACGCCGACACCCGCGAGCTGCGATTCCGCATTACCGACGGCGACAGCGCTTCCGTCCCGGTCATTTCGGTGGGGGTCCCCCCCCAGATGTTCACCGAGGGACAGGGGGTTGTGGTTGAAGGCTTCTACACCCAGGAGGGCGTGTTCAAGTCTCAGAAGGTGATGGTCAAGCACAATAACGAGTACCGCGCGCCGCCTCCGGGCCAGCATCCGGCCGAGTACTACCGCCAGCTCTTCCAGCAGAAGCCGCAGTCGTGATCGGACCGATCGGCCAGCTCGCCATGCTCGTCGCCCTGGCGCTTTCGGCCATGGGCGCCGTCGCGGCTTTCGTCGGCGCGCGTACCGGACGGTCCCCGCTGGTGGCCAGCGCGCGTAACGCCTCGTTCGCCATCCTGCTCCTGGTGGCGATGGGCTTCGGGATGATGGAGTACGCACTCATCACCCACGATTTCAGCGTGAAGTACGTGGCGCAGGTCGGCAGCCTCGAAACCCCGACGTTCTACACGGTGATCTCGCTCTGGAGTGCCCTCGAGGGCTCGATTCTCCTCTGGGCGTTGATCCTGGCGGGGTATACCGCCCTGCTCGCGTGGCGCACCGCGCGGAGTCGCGAGACGCCGATGCTGGATGCCTACACGCTGGGCACGATCCTCTGCGTCAACGTGTTCTTCCTGCTGCTCATCGTAGGCCCGGCAGACCCGTTCGGGACGTTGAACCCGGCTCCCGCCAACGGACCCGGTCCCAATCCGCTGCTGCAGAACCATCCTTTCATGGGCGTCCACCCGCCGCTGCTCTACATCGGCTATGTGGGGATGGCCGTCCCGTTCGCCCTGGGGATCGGCGCGCTGCTGTCCGGGAATACCGGCCGGGAGTGGAGCAAGGCCGTCCGGCGCTGGACCCTGGTTCCCTGGGCTTTCCTCACCCTCGGCATCACCGCCGGCGCGTGGTGGTCATACGAGGTCCTCGGCTGGGGCGGATTCTGGGCCTGGGACCCGGTGGAAAACGCGTCGTTCATGCCCTGGCTGACCGCGACGGCGTTCCTGCACTCCGTGATGGTCCAGGAACGGCGCGACATGCTGAAAACCTGGACGCTCTCCCTGATCGTTTCGACGTTCCTGCTCACCCTGCTGGGAACGTTTCTGACGCGCAGCGGTGTCATCGCCAGCGTACACGCCTTCAGCGAGGGCCTGATCGGACCGTTCTTCTTGGGCTTCCTCGGGCTGGTGCTCATTACCTCGCTCGCGCTCATCGCCTGGAAGAGCGACTACCTGCGGGGCGCGGGCTCCATGGACAGCGTGGTGTCGCGAGAAACGGCATTCCTCGTCAACAATCTGCTGTTCGTGGCGTTCACCTTCGTCGTGCTCCTGGGGACCATGTTCCCCCTGATCGCGGAGGCGCTGCGGGGCGCCAAGGTGACCGTGGGCGGGCCTTACTTCAGCCGCATGGCCGCCCCGATCGCGCTGGCGCTGGTTTTTCTCACCGGGGTCGGACCGGCCCTCCCCTGGCGCAGGGGATCGACGGATGCGGTCCGCCGGAAATTCCTGTGGCCGGGCGCAGTGGCGGTCCTGGGAGGAGCCATCCTGCTGATCGGCGGTATGCGATCGCTGTCGGTCTGGCTCACCATGGTGCTGGCGATTTTCGCCGCGGGCCTGGTCGTGGGAGAGTTCATCGGGCCGGCGCGGGCGCGCCGCTCGGCGCACCATGAATCGTGGCCCGCCGCCATACTCCGGGTCGCCACCGGTAACCGCCGTCGCTACGGAGGCTACGTCGTTCATTTCGGTGTCATGATCGCCGCGGTTGGCATCGCGGTGGCGTCGGTCTACAAACACGAAGCCGAATGGACCCTTTCCAAAGACGGGCCGGCGCAAACCTACGGCCCCTATGAACTGAAGCTCGATTCGGTGTGGGCGGTGCAGGATCCCAACCGGGATGGGGTCATCGCGGGCGTCACGGCACACAAGAGCGGCCGCCTGATCAAGCGGCTCGCCTTCGGCGGCTCGTTCCCCTGGGTCCACCGAAAGGCCGGTCTCATTCCCCGGCTCAATTACTACCCCACGATGAACGAACCCATTGCCACGCCGTCGGTCTACGAGCACCCGGGAGAGGACCTCTACCTCGTGCTCGTGGCATACGAGCGCGACGGCTCCAAGGCCACCATCAAGGCGATCGTGAGTCCCATGGTGGGCTGGATCTGGCTGGGGGGGATCGTCATTGCCGCGGGAGTCGCGTTTGCGCTGTGGCCCCGCCGGCGCCGCAGCGACGCCGAAGGAGATGAGACCGGAACCGCGACCCAGGAAGATCTGGTGGAAAGCGCGGCAAGGGCGTGAAACCCTGGAAGATCGTCATCCCCCTGGCGGGAGTCCCGTTGCTGCTGCTGCTCGCCTGGGGAATGGGACAGGATCCCCGGGCGGTCCCCACTCCGCTGGTCGGGACGACCGCCCCGGATTTTTCCAGGGAGACCCTGCAGGGCGATACGCTCCGCTTGTCCGACCTGGGCGATACGCCGTTGGTCATTAACTTCTGGGCGTCGTGGTGCATTCCTTGCGCGGAAGAACATCCGCTGCTGGTCGATTTCGAGCGGCGGTATCATGGTCGTATCCGGCTGATCGGCGTGGTCTACGAGGACACCAGGGCGAACGCCATCCGCTGGTATCAGGAGCGGGGCGGCAACTGGACCAACGTGATGGACCCCCGGGGACGTATGGCCATCGATTACGGTGTTCGCGGCGTGCCCGAGACGTTTTTCATCACTCGTGACCGGCGGATCCTGTTGCACCTGCCCAAACCGGTGACCTACGACGTTCTCGAACTGTGGGCTTCGAAGATTCTGGCGCCTGACTCCACCACCACCCCGAGCTGAGATGATCCGGCTGGCGCGCCCGGCGCTGTTGCTCCTGACCCTCGCGGTGGTACCACCACTCCAGGGCCAGACCGAGGCGAAGGCGCCTCCCGATACCGCCCTGGAGCGCCGAGTTCGTGAAGTCGCCTCGATTCTCCGCTGCCCGGTGTGCCTCAACCTCTCCATCCAGGATTCCCCGTCCGAGCTCGCGAAGGACATGCGCGAGGTAGTCCGGGACCGCCTTCGCAGCGGGCAGAGCGAACAGCAGGTCACCGATTACTTCATTGCGCGTTACGGCGAATGGGTCCTCATGAAGCCGCCGGCCCACGGCGTGAGCCTGCTGGTTTGGGTGCTTCCCGGGGTGGTCGTACTTGGAGGAGGGGCGCTGGTCGTGGTGGCAGTCAGGCGCTGGATGCGGAATTCGGCCGCGCCCGTTGCCGCCATCGAAGACCTGCCCGAGGAAGACCTGCGCAAGGTGCGTCAGGAATTGGCCAAGGAACGGAGGCGCCTGGTTGATTGAGGTCCTGATCGTCCTGCTCATTCTCGGCGCCGCGATGGTGGTCTTCTACCCCGTGCTGGCGGGTAGCGGCGCACCGGCGGCACCGCGACGACTCATTGACCGCTCGGAGTCGAATGACGCGGACGAGCAGCGGGCGCTGCTCATCGAGCGAAAGGAACGTCTCTTTCGCAGCCTGTCCGAGCTCGAGGCGGAACGTGCGGCCGGCCGCATGGCCGAGGCGGATTACGTCGATTTCAAGCGACGGGACGAGATGGAGGCGGCGCGCGTTCTTCGCGAGATCGAAGCAGCGGACCTCGAGGCGGAAGCGGTGAAAAGCGGCAAGAAGCCGGCCGCGAAGCCCAAAGCTCCGCCGGTGTCCGCGAAAAGAAAGATCGGTACCGCGGTGGCGTGGGTTGGGGGCACCGTGGCGTTCGCCGCGATTCTCGGCATCACCATGTCGAAGGCCGTCGCCCCGCGCGACGAAGGAGGAACCATCACGGGGTCCCTACCCGGCGGCGGTGAGCCCATAGCCGCGAGCGGGGGTGGCACCTCACCGATGCTTCCCAAGGCGGACCCGGCGCGCCTCGCCGAGCTGGAAAAGGTGGTCAAGCGGGATTCGTCGAACGTGAAAGCGCTGGTGGAAGCTGGGCATCTCTACCTCGGCGAACAGAAGTTGGACCAGGCGGCGCAGGTGACCATCAAGGCACTCACGCTCGATCCTCAGTCCGCCGAGGCGCACGCCCACATCGCGGTCCTGCTCATGGCGGAAGCATCGAGCCATCAAAACCCCGACAGCGCGCGGCGATCCGTGGGCGGAGCGCTCAGTGCGGCGAACCGGGCGCTGGAGCTGGACCCCAAGCTGGCGGAGGGGTGGCTCTTTAAGGGAATGATCATGATGGCCGGCATGCAGGACCTGAAAGGCGCGGCCCAGGCGTGGGAGGAATATCTCAAGGTTGCTCCGCCCGGCGCTGATACCATGCGCATTCACGCCCTGGTCGAGGCCGCCAAGAGCTCGGGCGGCCGCTGATCTCCTCCTCCATCACGGGTACGGCACATCTTGTTCTGTTGACTACCACAGGGTTGAGATGCATACATTTGACTGAGGAGCGGACGACCGCCTGAGGGGCATAAGGTCGTCGCAGGACCCCGCCGTGTGCAGTGACCAGGAGGAAGTATGAAGATCAAACGTGTGGTCGCAGCCTTGCTGTTATCGACTACGCCGGCGTGCATGAGCACCTCCCGCGTCGCCCCGGCGGAGTACGTACCGCAGAGCCGGCCCAGCCAGATTCTGGTGCTCGACAACACCGGCACCGTCCATCTTCTGGACGGTCCTACCATCGTGGGCGACAGCCTCATCGGGATCGAAAACGGGACTCCCGACACGCTCGCGCTTCCCGTCTCACAGGTCGAAGATGCCATGGTCAAACACAAGAGCCCCGGGAAGACCATGGCGCTGGTCGGAGGACTCGCGGCCGGGGCGGGGCTTGCGATTACCGCCATCGTGCTCCAAGGACACGGCAGCCCCTGCAAGACGGGCAACAACAAGCCGGACCAGGCGGGGAACGTCATCGGTGGTAATACTCAATGCGACACGACCATACCAGACAGCATGCCCTAAGCCCGGCCGGACGACGAATAGCATTCACCGCGCAGGGCTTCCGGTGTCCCAAGGGCGACTCGCCAAGGTCCTCATGCGGGTCGCCTTTTCTTGGCCGCGATGGAAATCAGGCTAGAAGAATGGAGTCAGACACCCACTCGTGAAGCGAGGCCGATTGATGAATGGTTCGAGGTCCGAAGTGACGATCCGGTGGTTTGCCGTAGCGCTGATGCTGCTGGCCAGCGGCTGTTTGGGAGGGACGGAATACACCATTCTTGGCGAAGCGGCCGGATCGGCAACCGTGATGACCGCCGATGCAGTGGACGTGAAAGCGGACGGAGTATCCACCGCCACCATCCTGGTCGAGGTCAAGGACGCCAACAGGGTTACCCTGACCCAGGGTGGCGACGACGTGGCGCTCTCCACCACCAGGGGCACGCTGAGCCCGGTGGTCGATCTTCACACCGGCTTCTACAGCGCGAAGCTGACGTCTACGACCGCGGGGAAAGCCACCGTCTCGGGATCGGTCAATGGCCAACTGATATCGACCGGGAATCCCGAAGTGACGTTTGTTCCCTGACCGCTGAAGCGTTGGGGCGGGCGGCTAGGGCGTAGAGGGGCTCGGGTGAAAGGCCCCCGACTGGTAGGTGATTTCCACTCGCCGCTCACCGGGCACCAACGCAACCTGCACCGAGTTTCCCGACGCCGGGTCGACCCAACTGACGGTCCAGTTAGCCTTTCCCGCGGCCGCCGCATCACAGAAGGCCAACGTCGTATCCTGGCGCGCGCGCTCCTCGACCGGCTGCAGGGACGGGTAGATCCGCAGGATCGATTCCTCCGATTGCCGCATGATCGTCTCGCACTCCGAGCCCGGGCCGTAGGGGATGCTGGAAACTCCCCGAACCAGACCACCGGCCCGATCCAGATAGAAGAGTGACAAGACCGGCTTTCCCAGAGCTGCATCCTTGTAGATCATCACGCTGCTACTGTCCGGAGTGAGCCGCTCGATGAACGGCTTGCCGTACGCGGCCGCGACGTCACTCGCCGGGGCGCCCCAGGGGACCAGCAGGAATCCCATGATGTGGCTTTCCTGCCGGGCGGCCGATTGCTGAGCCAGGAGCGGTGTGGAACAGAGGGATAATGCGAGGCCGACCAGGAATTTCATCAACCGCTCCTCAACGCTGATTCGGGGCATGCCACCACGGAGGTCATGCCGGACACGCGTGCCTCTGGTAGATTCGAGGCTTGCTGGCCCCTCGTCCAATGGCAGGACACCGGACTTTGGATCCGGTAATCTTGGTTCGAATCCAAGGGGGCCAATTTCAGTTCCACTTCATACCCCGCAGGCGCTCGAGGTTCACGTTTCCTCCTGACAGCACGGCGACCACCCTGGAGCCCGCGGGAGCATCGATCAGTCCGTTGAGCAACGCGGCGACCGGCGCCGCGGCGGCGCCCTCCAGCACCAGCTTGCAGTAGTGCATCACCCACAGCATCGCATCGAAGATCGCTTCGTCGGGAAGGGCCACGACTTTCTCCACGCACTGCTGGACCACGCGCAGGGTGTGCTCGCCCACCCGCTTTACCTTGAGCCCGTCGATCACGCAATCCACCCGATCCAGCGTGACCAGGTGGCCCGCCGCCACGCTTCGCTGCATGGCGGGCGCTCCGCTGGACTCGACCCCGATGATGCGGATGTCGGGGTTCCGCGCCTTGAGGGCCATCGAGACACCCGAGATCAGACCCCCGCCGCCGATGGGCACGACTACGACCTCCACGTCGGGGAAATCATCGTGGATTTCCAGCCCCAGGGTTCCCTGCCCCGCGATCAGCTCGAGGTCGTCGAACGGGTGGATGTAGGTCAGGCCGCGCGAGGCGACCAGCTGTTTCGCCTTCTCGTTGGCCTCATCCCAGATGGTGCCGTGGAGCAGCACTTCGGCACCGTAGGCCCTGGTAGCCTCGATCTTGGAGGGAGTGGCGTTCTCCGCCATCACCACCACCGCGTGAATCCCGTGGATCGCCGCCGCGAGGGCGACGCCCTGGGCATGGTTGCCCGCCGAAGAGCAGACCACCCCGCGCTGCTTCTGCTCGGGCGTCAGTCGCTGAAATTTGTTCAGGGGCCCCCGGATCTTGTATGACCCGGTGCGCTGAAACATTTCCGCCTTGAGCCGCAGGTGGAATCCGGTGCGCTCGGAGAGCATCCGGGACCTGAGCAGCGGCGTGTGATGGGCGTGTTGGGAGACGAACCGGCGCGCATCCTCGAACGCCTGGAGCGGAAGCGGGATCGTCGTGGTGGTCGAAATAGAGCCCTCCGGCTCGGTACGAGTGATTAAGGTCGCGGCACCGGCGGTGCAATGGAAGGCCCCGTTATCCCGAGACTTGGCTTAAGATGGTGTGACGACTATTCTTCAGGGCTTTTATGGCCGACATCTCCCTGTCGCGAAGCGAAATGCTGTTGCTGGCGGGCACGGCCAACCGGCCGCTCGCCGAGGAAATTGCATCGCACCTGGAGCGGCCGCTGTGTCGGGTGACGATCCGGCGCTTCGCTGACGGGGAGATTTTTGTCCGGATCGACGAGAACGTGCGGGGCCGGGACGTCTTCATTTTCCAGTCCACGAATCCTCCCGCCGAAAACATGATGGAGTTGTTGATCCTGATCGACGCGGCCAAGCGGGCGAGCGCCGCGCGAGTGACCGTCGTGATCCCCTACTTCGGGTACGCGCGACAGGACCGCAAGGATCAGCCGCGGGTGGCCATCAGCGCCAAGTTGATGGCGAATCTGGTCACCACCGCCGGGGCGGACCGGGTGATGGCGGTGGATTTCCACCAGCACCAGCTGCAGGGCTTCTTTGACATCCCGGTGGATCATCTCTACGCCGCGCCGGTGTTCGTGCAGCACTACCGGCAAAAGAGCCTGAAGGATCCGGTGGTGGTCGCCCCGGATGTCGGGGGAGCCAAGATGGCGCGCGGGTTCGCCAAGCGCTTGAACGCCTCGCTGGCCATCATCGACAAGCGGCGCCCATCGGCCAACATCGCCGAAGTGGTGAACGTGGTCGGCGAGGTCACCGGCCGGGATTGTCTTATCGTGGACGATCTGGTGGATACCGGCGGCACCATGTGCGAGGCCATCGCGGCCCTGAAAAAGCTCGGCGCGCGGGACGTGTATTGTTGCGCGTCGCACGCCCTGCTCTCGGGACCCGCGGTCGATCGCTTCACAGCGTCGGCCGTGACCGAGCTGGCAGTCACCAATACTATCCTGGTGCCGCCGGCACGGATGTTCGACCGGCTGAAGCTGCTGTCGATTGCGCCGCTGCTCTCGCAGGCTATTCGGTACACCCACAGCGATCAGTCGGTGAGTTCGCTGTTCGACTAGGCGGGAACGGCATGACGGGATAACGGCATAACGGCATGCCGTCCTGCCGTGGGTGGAGGGAGAGGGGTTGGGATGCCGTTGTGTCGTCAATGTGTCTCTCACACTGGTAAATAAGGGAAGGGTATGGCACAGACAGTCGCACTGAAGGCAGAGCGCCGGGCCGCCAACGGCAAGGGCGCCGCCCGTCAGATTCGGTTGCAGGGAAAGGTTCCCGGTGTCGTGTACGGCCACGGTCGGGAGCCCGAGTCGGTCGCGGTCTCCTTGGGCGAGCTGGAAAAGGCGCTGATCGGCATCGCCGCGGAGAGCACCTTGTTCGACCTCTCGGTGGACGGAAAGACCGTCAAGGCGCTGATCCGCGAGATCCAGCGGCATCCGGTTCGCTCCCGCATCATCCACATCGACTTCTACGAGATCCACGCGGACGAGAAGATCACCCTCTCGGTGCCGGTCTACCTGGAGGGTGCGCCTGACGGGGTGAAGAACGGCGGCGGAGTGCTCGATCAGGTCCTGCGTGAGATCGAGATTCAGGTGCTGCCGGCCGACATCCCGGAGCGGGTGACCGCCGATGTGACCGCCCTGGCCATCGGGCATTCGCTGCATGTGCGGGATCTGAAAGTCGAGCGGGCCACGATCCTCACCGACCTCGACGCGACGCTGTGCACCGTGGTACCGCCGCGCGCCGAAGAAGTGACGCCGGTTGCCGCGGAAGCCGCAGCCGAGGCGGCCGAACCCGAGCTCATCCGCAAGCCGAAGGAAGAGGAAGAGGGCGAAGGCGAGGGCGAGGCCGAGGCGCCGGCCAAAGCAGAAAAGCCGGCAAAACCAGAAAAAGAGAAGAAGAGCTAAGCCCTGCGGCTGGTTTTCGGCCTGGGCAATCCGGGACCGGAATACGCCGACACCCGCCACAATGCCGGCTTTCTGGTGGCCGACGTTCTGGCCCAGCGCTGGGAGCTGCCGTCATTCCGCCCGGCCGGTCGCGCGCTGGTCACCGAAGGAACCGGGCGCCAGCGCGTGGTCATCGCCAAGCCGCTCACCTGGATGAATCTGAGCGGCGAAGCCCTGGCGCCCTTCCTCGCGCACCCGGACTTCGTGCCGGCCCGCGACCTCCTGGTCATCTCAGACGACTTCGCCATTCCGCTAGGCACTTTCCGGTTACGCGCTGCGGGCTCCAGCGGCGGGCATAATGGCCTGGAGAGCATCGAACAGACCCTCGGCTCGGCCGATTACCCGCGTCTTCGCGTGGGAATCGGGCCGGTGCCGCCGGGCACCGACTGGGCGGACTTCGTGCTTGCGCCGTGGTCGCCCAGCGAGCTGGACCAACTTTCCGACGTGATGCCGGACGTGCTCGAAGCGGTGGAATGCTGGGTGGACGACGGGATCGAAATGGCCATGAGCCGGTTCAACCGACGAGGAAAGCAACTTGAGTGACTCCGGTTTTTTCCCCCCGGGTGGCCGACAGGCATTGCCGAGGGATCAGGGGATCCCTGACCCCTGATCCCTGGCCCCTGCTCAGGTCCCCCCTACCACCAGCAGCATCGCGATCGTGCTCAAAGGAAGGCGACTGCTCGAATGCCGGGGACCGGCGATGCCAAGCAGCTCCAGACCGATGCGATTCCCCTGCCTCCCATAGGTGACCCGCAGGCGGGCGGCGGCGCCAAAATGGAGCTCGGTCTGCTGATTGGCGCTGGACGGAATAAGCAGGGTGCAGCTTTCTCCACAGGTGCCGACCGAGGCGCTGCTCCAGCTCGGAACCAGCATCATACCTTGCGCGGAACCGGAGACCCGTATGCGGGAGCTCGGCTCCCGGGTGAATCCGAGGCCGAACCCGAAATGCACGACGTTGAAGCTGTAGGGACGCCGCACGACGGATACGCCGCGCGTGGGCGACGCCACGGAGGTGAGGGTGCCGATCTTCTGGACGGTGAGATCGGCGCTGGTGGCAAGCTCGATACTCCCGATCAGCGGCCACTGGACGCTGGCTTCGATCGCGACGGGAATCCCGGGTTGAAACGCTTGCGGGACGGCTCCCACGCGGCTGAAGGCACCCAGTCCGATCACTCCGAGCTGGTGGGTCTGGGCGACGGCGGGGGCGGAGGCCGCCACGGCCGCCGTGCACAAAACGATGCCCATCCGGGATGCGATTCCCGTTTTTCCCATGCGGAGCTTCCTCGGAGCGAATTGTTCTTTGGGGGCGCGACGGACATTGGTTATGGCCTGAGGAACCGTCAAGCCGGTCAATGCCCTACACGCTACGACCTGGCCCCGCTAGATTACCGTGGTCAACCCATACCACCTACTCCGCCCGACACCTGGGCGGGGTCACCAGACCAAAGGAAGGTGTCATGACTCGTCGGTACGAGATGGTCTACATTTTCGACAGCGCGCTGGATGAAGAGCAGGTAAAGGCGCATTTGGCGCGCTTTCACGCCTTGCTCGCCACGCCAGAGAAAGTCGAACCGGTTACCCAATCCAATCACTGGGGCAAGCGCACGCTGGCCTATCCCATCAAGCGCCGGGAGACCGGCTACTACGTGGTCGAGCAGTTCGAGACCGAGCCACGACTGCTGGCCGAATTCGAGCGCGCGGTGAAGCTCGAGGAAAGCGTGATCCGCTACCTGCTGGTGCTCAACGAAGGTGAGGCGCCGCGTCCGGCCGCGGTCGCCCGTGCATTCGGCGAACCCGACGAAGATGCCGGAGAGGGGGAAGAATGAGACGTCCGGCAAAGACCTGCCCGGTGTGCGAGTCCGGGGTTCGCGTGGTCGACTACAAGGACGACCGTTCGTTGAGCCGCTTTACGACGGAGCGGGGCAAGATCCTGCCGAGCCGGCTTTCAGGCATGTGCTCCCGGCACCAGCGGCAGCTCGGCGAGGCGATCAAGCGGGCGCGCTATCTCGCCTTGCTGCCGTTCATCAAGGCGTACGGCCGGTAAGATGGCACCTTCGCTCGAGCGGCCGCCCGCCGGCGGCCTCGGGCGGCTGGTCCTGGTCGCGGTGGCGTTCGGGCTGCTGGTCCCGGCGCCGCTGTTCGCGTTTCCCCTCGCGCTGATGCTGGTTTCTTCGCGGCCGGAGCGTCGCGCGGAAGTCCTGCTGGCAGCGCTGGCAGGCGGCCTGAGCGTCTGGTGGCTGCTCCAACCCGGCAATCCGCCGGATCAGGTCCTGCGGACCGGGCTCCTGCTCAGCACGGTGGCGTTCATGGTGCTGAGCCGCTCTGCCGCGTTGTCGTTTACTCACCGCGCGCTGATCGCGATCGGCGTGGCAACGGCGGGCGTGGCTGTCTTGTTTGTCGCCTTCGGCTGGTCCTGGGACCAGCTGCATTGGTGGGTCATCACCCAGCGCACCCACGAAGGCGGAGAGGCACTGGCCGTATTACGGGCCGGATCGAGCGGCGGTAACGCCGCCGCCACGCCCCTCATCGACCATCTGCAGACCGTCCTCGCCCGGAGCGCGGCCTTCGAAGCCGACAACTACGCCGCGATGACCGGCCTCAAGCTGCTGGCCGGGCTCGCGCTCGCCACCGGGCTCTATCACCGCGTTGCCACCCACCCGCGTGGCGCCGCGCTGGGACGGTTTCGCGATTTCCGGTTTACCGAGCACCTGGGATGGGCGGCGGCGATCCCCCTGGCGATCGTCCTGTTGCCGGATCTGATCCGCGCCAAGGTGGCGGCCTCCAATATGCTGCTGCTGGTAGGGGCGTTATACGCGTTGCGCGGTCTGGCGGTGGCCGCCTTCGTCGCCGGGCTGGCCGGCACCGGGCCGATCGCGACCGCGCTGGCCGTGATGGCGGCGTTTTTCATGTTGCCCGTGGTACTGGGAGGCGGCATCCTGCTCGGAGTGCTGGACGCAGGCATGGATCTCAGACGGCGGTGGAAACGTGAGCAGTAAAGCAGGGCGCACTGCGCACTTTCGAGGAAAGGAACTAACCGATGGACGTCATTCTCACTTCCGACGTCGCCCATTTGGGCAAAGCCGGAGAAGTCGTGCGGGTCAAGGACGGTTATGCACGGAATTTCCTCATTCCGGGAGGCCTCGCGTACCACGCAACCGAGGCAAACAAGCGGCGCATGACGGCGGAAGAAGGCCGGCGGGCAAGCCGGGCAGCGTCGGAGCAATCCGTGGCCGAGGAACGGGCTGCCCAGTTACGTCAGGTCTCGCTCACCTTTACGGCCAAGGCAGGGGACGGCGACCGGCTCTTCGGCTCGATCACGGTGGCCGATATCGCCCAGAAGCTGGCCGAAGCGGGACACAAGATCGACAAGCGGAGCATCGAACTCGAAGAACCCATTCGAGCCATCGGCGTCTATCAGGTGGCTGTGCGGCTGCACCCCGCGGTCCGCGCCGACGTCAGGGTCTGGGTGGCCAGAGAGTGAAGACGCGCCGAGGAACCATTCCGGCTGGAATTCGCTATTATGGTGATTAGCCGGGATTCTGCTTCTTCACATCGTGAGTTCCAGCCGGCGGTGCAGGCGCTGGAGGCGCACAAGGCGCAGGACGTCGTGGTGCTGGATCTGCGCGGCTTGTGTGACGCTACCGATTACTTCGTCATCGCCAGTGGGACGTCCGACACGCATGTTCGGGCGCTGGCGGAGCGGGTGATCGAGGCTATGGCCCGTGCCGGACGCCGGGCACACCATGTGGAAGGACTGACCAGCGGTCGCTGGGTACTGCTCGATTTCGTGGACCTGGTGGTCCACGTGTTTCATCCGACGCTCAGGGAGTTCTACCAACTCGAGCGGTTGTGGGCCGACGCGCCCGCCGTTTCCACCGGGTCGTCCCGGTAAAGAGGTGCTATGCGCATTCGTTTGATCGGTCTGGCACTGGGCGTCTTGTTCCTCGTCCCGCGGGTCGAAGCGCAGTACTTCGGGCAGAACAAGGTGCAGTACCGGCACCTGGACTTCCAGGTCATCGAGACCGAGCACTTCGAGGTCCACTACTATCAGGGAATGCGCGACGCCGCGGTGGATGCGGCCCGGATGGCCGAACGGGCGTATGCGCGTCTGTCCCGGATCCTCAACCATCAGTACCGCGAGCGCCAGCCGATCATTCTGTTCGCATCGCACACCGAGTTCCAGCAGAACAACGTCACCGAAATCGACGAAGGCGTGGGCGGCGTAACCGATCCGTTCCGGCATCGGGTCATGCTTCCCTTCACCGGCGCCTACAAGGATTTCGAGCACGTGCTGATGCACGAGATGGTGCATCAGTTCCAGTTCGACATCTTCGCGCGGGGCCGGATCGGAGCGGGTCTTCAGCGGCTGGCGATGGTGCAGCCGCCGCTCTGGTTCATGGAAGGCATGGCCGAGTACCTCTCGCTAGGTCCCATCGATGCCAGCACCACCATGTGGCTGCGAAACGGGGCGCTCGAGGGCGAGTTGCCCACCATCGAAGAGCTGACATTCGATCCCCGGGTTTTCCCCTACCGCTATGGCCACGCCTTGCTGGCCTACATCGGCGAGCGGTGGGGTGACGAGGTGATCGGCGAGATTCTCCACGGCGTCGCCACGTCGGGCATGGAGCAGGGCTTCAAGCGCGCGCTCGGTATGCCGCTGGAGGACCTCTCCAGTGACTGGCAGGACGCGGTCCGTCGCACCTACCTGCCGCAGATCGCCGATCTGCAGATGCCCCGGCAGTTCTCCAAGGTGGTCCTCAATCAGGAGCGATCGACCGGGACCTGGCATGTCTCGCCGGCCATCTCTCCCGACGGCAGCCAGGTCGCCTATCTGTCGGAGGGCTCGGGCTTCTTCGTCGACCTCTACCTGGCGGACACGGAGACCGGACGGGTCAAACGCCGGCTCATCAAGAGCGCCTTCAGCAGCGGCTTTGAAAGTCTCCGCTTCATCAACTCGGCGGGTTCCTGGTCTCCCGATGGGCGCTATTTTGCCATCGCGGCAAAGCACGGCGGCCGCGACGACCTGGTGTTGTTGGACGTCAAGAAGAACCGGGTACGGCAGCGCATCAATGTGGCAGCTGACGGCGTGCTCAACCCGTCATGGTCGCCGGACGGAAAGACGCTCGTCTTCACCGGGTTCATGGGCGGGTGGTCGGATCTGTTCGTGGTCAATGCGGATGGGAGCGGCCTGGAGCGTTTGACCAATGACCGCTACGCCGACCTCGACCCCGTGTGGTCTCCCGACGGCAGGACCATCGCCTTCGCGACCGACCGCGGTCCGGCGACCGACGCGGAAAACCTCAAGTTCAGTCCGCCGAAGATCGCGCTGTACCACCTCGACACGCACGCGATCGAGGTCTTGGCGTCGATGCCAGGCTCCAACACCAATCCCCAATGGGCGCCGGACGGCAAGTCGCTCGCGTTCGTGTCGGACCGGAACGGCACCCTCAACCTTTATCTGTACGATTCCGGCGATCAACAGGTGTATCAGCTCACCAACGTGTTCACCGGCATCGGGAGCTTCAGCCCGCTCTCACCGGCGATCTCCTGGGCCCGCGGCGCGGACCGGCTGGTCCTGACCTACTTCGAAAAGACGCAATTCAACGTTTACGGCATCGACAACCCCCGCTCGTTGAAACGGGAGCCCTATCGCGAGCCGCCCGGCGGGGTGCCGGTCGCATCCCTGATGCGAATCGCGGGTGGACACTCGCCGACCATCCTCGGGGCGCGCTCGCCCGAGGCCCTGGCCATGGCCAACGCCGCCGCGCCTAAGACCGAGATACCGGGAGATACGTCCAGAGCCGGCGGGATGGCGAGGGCTACGGAAGGCGTGCTCAACGCCGTACGGCCCACCCGAAGCGACACCACCAACACCGACGCAGCGGCGACTTCGATTTATCGGGACCCGTCCGGCTTCCGGCCTTCCGCGGAGTCGCCCACGCCTAACGCGGGCGCCGCTCCGATCTCGGTCAAAGCGCTGCTCGACAGCGCCACGATCGCCTTGCCCGACAGCACCGAATTCGGCTTCAAGGGCTACTCGGCCAAGCTGGCGACCGATTTCGTCGCGCGGCCCTCGGTAGGATATACCCGCGACAATTTCGGGAACGGGGTGTACGGCGGCGCCGGTATCGCCTTTTCGGACATTCTCGGCAACCGGCGGCTGCTGCTGGCCGGCCAGGTCAACGGGCGGCTGGAAGAAGCCGTCATCCAGGCGATCTACGCCAACCTCGGTCACCGCGTTCCATGGGCAGCCGGGTACGAGCAGACCCCGGTGTTCTTCTTCAGCGGAAGCGAATTCGGGGTGGACCAGCAGCGGGGCGGAGCCACGTTCACCACTCACCTGGAGCGGTTCATCTATCACACCGGGTTCGTGCAGTCGGCCCGGCCGTTGTCCCGGTTCCGGCGAGTCGAGCTGGGACTGCGGGGGGTATGGGTCCAGCATTCGAACCAGGACTACATCCAGTACTTCGACCCCACGAGCCGGATCGTCTATGACGCCCGGATCGACACCCGCGGCCTGGGGAACGCGGCATACGTGCAGCCCGCGATCGGGCTGACGTTCGATAACTCGGTGAGCGCGTGGGTAGGGCCGATCATGGGCCGCCGGAGCCATTTCGAGTACGCCCCCGGCTTCGGGCAGTGGATGTTCCACGAATTCACGGCCGACTACCGGCGCTACGACGTGCCGCTGCGCCCCTTCACCCTGGCGACCAGGGCGCTCTTCTTCGGCCGGTTCGGCCGAGACACGGACCAGTATCATTATTTCTTGGGGTTCCCCGAGCTACTGCGCGGCTATACCGCCGGGTCCTTCCGCCGCAATGAGTGCTTGGGCGCCCGACCCGAGGAAATCGTGATCTGCGATGAGATGGATCAGATGATCGGCTCGCGGGTGGGCGTCTTCAACGCCGAGCTGCGCTTTCCGCTGGTGCGGAACCTGGCGCTGGGCCTGCTCCCCATCGGGTTCCCGCCAATCGAGGGCGCGATCTTCTTCGATGCCGGCATGGCGTGGAATGGCAGCAACCAGATCGTCTGGCCGTGGGACGGCCGGCGCGATCCCGCCGCGAACAAGCGGGATGTGCGCACGCCGCTCAAGAGCTATGGCTTCTCCATCCGCGCCAACCTGGGCGGGTTCGTGATCCTGCGGCTGGAGTGGGCCAAACCGCTCGACCGACCGGGGCAGCACGGATACTGGACGCTCAACCTCGGGCCGACATTCTAAGAGCGCGGAACGCGGAGCGCGGAACGCGGAGTGATCGCTCCGCACTCCGCGCTCTCAGTTCCGCGCTTTCCTCCCGGCTTGCCGGAGCGTCTTCGCCAGTCTAGTAATTCACCCGTGCGGTTTTCAGCCACTCCCGTCGTTCTTCTCCTCGCGGCCGCGAGCGCTCTCGCCTGCGGCTCCGACGCATCGAAGAATCCCGTCAAGGCAGCGTTCGCGCAGCGCCCCGCATCCCGAGTGGCGGCCCCAGTCGCGTTCCGTTTTCCGCAACTCCCCGCCTCCGGCGGCGGCGTGCGGGTCTACCGGCTGCCTCGTCTCGACGAAGCCGCCTTCCGATTCGATGCACCCGGGCTGGCCGCGGCACGGGTACTGGGC